>NZ_JBVHDS010000012.1:0-178555 GCF_055563255.1 Streptomyces sp. NPDC002958
CAGCGTCAGGTCATCAGCGAAGTGCCGGTCGCCGGTGGCGTCGGGCACGTACTTCACACAGACAACGATCCTCAAGCTCACGCCGGCTCTCCTACCTGGGTGCAGTTCGTATCGACGACGATATGGCACTCAGTACCCTCTGTAAAGGAACCTGGTGCCAGAAAAGGCCTTCCGGTGCTACGTTCCCCGCATGACCGACGCGCGCAGACCAGCGAAGAAGCCCCCCATGCGGGAGGTGCTCGCCGAGGCGGCCTTCCAGCTCTTCCTGGAGCGGGGCTTCGAGCAGACCACGGTGGACGACATCGTGGCACGGGCCGGGGTCGGGCGCCGTTCGTTCTTCCGGTACTTCCCCTCCAAGGAGGACGCTGTCTTCCCGGATCACGAGCGCTGCCTGGCCGACATGACGGCGTTTCTTGCGGCGGTCGGTGACACGGAGCCGGTCGACGCGGTGTGCGACGCGGCCCGGCTCGTGCTGCGCATGTACTCCACAAACCCCGAATTCTCCGTCCAGCGCTACCGGCTCACCCGGGAGGTGCCCGGGCTGCGTACCTACGAACTGTCCGTGGTGCGCCGTTACGAGCAGACGTTGGCCGGCTATCTCCGTGACCGGTACGGCGAGTCGGGGGACGGTGCGCTGCGGGCCGAGGTGGTCGCCGCTTCCGTGGTCGCCGCGCACAACAATGGGCTGCGGACCTGGCTGCGTTCGGGCGGTGAGGAGGACGCGCAGGCCGCGGTGGATCACGCCCTCGGGCTGGTGCGCCAGGTGTGGGGGAGCGCGCCGGCCGGGGGTGCGTCCCCGGCCGCCCCTGATGGTGACGTGGTTGTCATGGTTGCCGCCAAGGGGGCCCCGATGTGGCGTGTCGTGCAGCAGATCGAGTCCGCCATCGGCCAGGGCTGACACCGGGGTCGATCTAGATGTGGCACTGAGTTCCTTTACGTTTCGGCACTCAGTGCCCTATGGTGCCCGGACGCGCCGACGCGCAGTAACGGCGCATCCGAGCCGAGCGCAGGGGGTCGAAACGTGTCCCAGTCATCAAGTGGCGCCGTGCAGACGGTGCATGAGGAAGCCGGCCTGTACTACCACCGGTGCCGCTGGTGCGGCACGGCCTCCTTCCGGAGGCTGCTGTGTCCGGTGTGCGCATCAAGTGATCTGAAGCCCGAACACAGCGCCGGTCTGGGCGTCGTGGTGAGGTCCGGCGTCGTGCATCGGTACACGGACGCGGCACGCAACGAGTCCCTCGTCCGGCTCCCCGAGGGCTTTGTGTTCCGTTGTCGTGTCGTGGGCGCCGCACCGCACCAGGTGTCGGTCGGCGCGCGGGTGCGCCCGGTTTTCGATGGTGATCGGGATACGGGCGAGGTGGTCTTCGAACTTTGCGATCCGCCCAGGCACGACGA
Organism: Streptomyces sp. NPDC002958; assembly: GCF_055563255.1. Lineage (NCBI taxonomy): Bacteria > Bacillati > Actinomycetota > Actinomycetes > Kitasatosporales > Streptomycetaceae > Streptomyces > Streptomyces sp. NPDC002958. The sequence goes on from NZ_JBVHDS010000012.1 coordinate 1,396, forward strand.
CTGGTTCTGAGCCTGCGTGAGACCGACCTGGGCGTCGCCGCCGTGGCCAGCGGCGGTGGCGACCTCCCTCTATGCGGTGAATGTCTGGAATGGTCGCATTTCTCCGCCGAGGCGAAGTCCTCCGAACGGAAGTCTTGCCGCCCGGCAGCTCCCACATGCTTCGGGTGGACCGGCTGGCGGGACCCGGCCGGCCTCGTCGGTGACAACCGCGAGGGCACCGGTCGGCCGGGCCCGCTGGAGGTGGCGGAGAGGGGCCGGATGTGCGCCGTGGCCGGCGCCCCGGAGACCGGGGTGCTGTCCGTGCCCGCGAACCCGCGCGGCGCGCAGGGGTACGGCGTCGGACGCTGACCGGCCACCTCCCCGTCATGACCAGGTCGTCGGGTCCCTTGCGGACCGTGCTTAGCTGGGACCGTGATCGATGACTTTTTCACCGGGGACCTGACCGAGGTCGAGGCGGCGGTCCGCGCAGCGGCCGCCGCCGAGATCCTGCCGCGCTACCGGCAGCTCGCCGCGCACGAGATCGTCGAGAAGAGCGGCCCGCACGACCTCGTCACCACCGCCGACCGCCTCGCCGAAGAACACCTCACCGCATCCCTGACCCGGCTCCTGCCAGGCTCCGTGGTCGTCGGCGAGGAGGCCGTCCACGCCGATCCGAAGGTGTACGACGCCCTGGGCGGCGACGCACCGGTGTGGATAGTCGACCCGGTCGACGGCACCCGCCAGTTCGTCCGCGGCGAACCGGGCTTCTGCACCCTGGTCGCCCTCGCCCACCACGGCGAAATCCTCGCCTCGTGGACGTACGCTGCGGCCCTGGACGAGATGGCGATCGCGGTCCGCGGCCGCGGTGCCACGCTCGACGGCAAGCCGATACGCTCCGGCTCGCCCGCTCCCGGCGCCGTTCTGCACGTGGCGATGTCGCACCCCGACTACACCACCGACACCCAGAAGCGCGTCCTGCTCGGCCTGCGCACCGAGGGCATCGACGCCCGCCCCTGCGGTTCCGCGGGCCTCGAATACCTCGGCGTCGCCCGTGGCGACCAAGACGCGGTCGCCTTCAGCTGGGAGTTCGCCTGGGACCACGCGGCAGGGTTGCTTCTGGTCACCGAGGCGGGCGGCGCCCAGGCCACGCTCTCCGGTGCCCCGTTCCGTATCACCGGTGGCAACGCCCTGCCGTTCACGGCGGCCCGCGACGGGGCGACCGTCGAACGCGTCCTTCAGGCGCTGCGCGGCGAAGGCTGATCGTGCGCCGCCTCGCCGACGAGTTCACCCCGCAGGATCGCAATGCCCTGCGGGGCCGCTCGCGGCGCCACGTCACGGCCGCTCAGCGCGACCCCGGGAGGGTGCGGCGCCGAGGCGTGATCGCGCCGCGCCGTGGTCACGCCGCGCCGTTGCCGTGCTGGACCAGACAGAACGGATGCCCCGCCGGGTCCGCGTAGATCCGCCACGGGCGCCCTGTCCCGGCCCCGTCATCGAGGATCACCGCACCGGCCGCCACGACCTGTGTCTGCGCCGAATCCAGATCCGGGACGCCGAAGTCCAGATGGAACTGCTGCGGGTGCACCGGGTCCCCCCACCGCGGCGGCCGGTGGTCCGCCACCCGCTGGAAGGCGAGGACCGGCCCGGCTGCCGTGTGGAGTGTCGCCCAGCCGTCGCCGAGCGCCCATCGCCGGTCCGGCCGGTCGACCTCCCCGCCGAGCAGACAGTGGTAGAACCCGGCGAGGCGTGCGGGATCGGCGCAGTCGAGCACCACGCACTGGAGTTCGGCGATCACGACCGGCTCCCGGGTTCTCCGTCGCCCGTCGCAAGCGCGGATCGGACGTCCCGCACCAACTCCGCAGCCCTCCGCACCGCCGCCGTGTCCAGCCCACGCAGCGCCTCGCCGACCCGTTCGGCGAAGTCCGCGGGGGTGTCCGGCAGGGCGGCCGCAGCGGCCAGCGCACCCTTCTCGTTCAGACACCAGGTGCGGTGGTGGGCGTGGAGCGACTGGGTGAGGATGCCGAACGCCCGCGACAGGCACAGGGCGACATGGAGCAGGTCCCCGGCAGGGGCCGACTTGACGGCGGCCGCCACCGAGAACTCCGCCTCCCAGGCGGCTTCGACGAGCGCGGTGCGCAGTGACTCCGGATAGGTCCGGGTCTCCTGTTGAAGCACTGTCAATTCGTTTCGAGGATCGGCGAGTATGCGCCCGAGCGCGACCTCCCCGGGATAGGCGGGGGACCAGAAACCGAGCGGATGCCCCGGCTGCACGCCCACTTCGAAGCGGCCCTCGCGGCAGTCGGACCAGACCGCCTCCACCCGGTCCAGATCGCGCAGGATCCAGTCCACCGGGACGCTGTCCACCCGCAGCCAGGCCCCGCCGTCGACCCAGGGTCCCCAGCCGCCGGGACCCGCGACCTCCGCGGGGGAACCCTGCACTTCGGACGCCAGCGCGGTCAGTGCGGCCAGGTCAGGAGTGCCGCGGTAGTAGACGCCCAGATCCCAGTCGGAGTCCGGGCGATGCGTGCCGCGGGCCCGGCTGCCGCCCAGGGCGACGGCCCGGATGCCGGGCAGCGAGGTGAGCCTGGAGGCCATGTCCGCGATACGAGCGGGCACGGCCGGGCCGGTGTGTGTCATGGGCGCGGCGTGCGAGTTCGGTGCGTTCATCGAGCGGTGACCCTACCCGCGACCGGGCTGTCGGCGCCTCGGAATATCCTGGGTGTCCTGGCCGTCGGCTGACGAAGGAGTCCGAAGATGACGTCGATGCTCGATGCTGTCGTCGTGGGGGCGGGGCCCAACGGACTGACCGCCGCGGCCGAACTGGCCCGCCGTGGCTTCGCCGTGGAGGTCTTCGAGGCGGCCGAGACCGTCGGAGGCGGTGCCCGTACCGAAGAGCTCACCCTCCCGGGCTTCCGCCACGACCCCTGTTCCGCCGTCCATCCCCTGGGCATCGGCTCGCCCGCGTTCGACGCGATGCCGCTGGCCCGGCACGGCCTGGAGTGGCTCCAGCCCGAGCTGGCGCTCGCCCACCCGTTTCCGGACGGGTCGGCCGCCGTGCTCACCGGGTCGGTGGGGGAGAGCGCCATGTCGCTGGGCGCCGAGGACGCGGGGGCGTACCGCAGGCTCGTCGCCCCGTTCCTCGGTCACTGGGACACCCTTGCCGAGGACTTTCTGCGCACCCCGTGGGACGGGCTGCCCCGAGACCCGTACCGCTGGGTGCGGTTCGGTCTCGACGCGCTCCAGTCCGCGACGCTGCTTTCCCGCCGCTTCCGCGGTGCGAAGGCACGTGGTCTGATCGCCGGGCTCGGCGCCCATGCCATAGCCCCCGTCAGTGGCCTGGCCACCGGCGGGATCGCCCTGCTCTTCGCCCTTGCCGCGCACGAGAAGGGCTGGCCGGTGCCGCGCGGCGGATCGCAGGCCATCTCCGACGCTCTCGCTTCGTACCTGCGCGAACAGGGCGGCACGATCCGTACCGGTACGGAGGTCAAGCGCCTCGACGAGCTCCCGCCCGCCCGCGCCTACATCTTCGACACCTCGCCGACCGCCCTCGCCCGCATCGCTGGTCTGGGCCACGCCTACAGCGGCTACCGGTACGGGGCATCCTGCTTCAAGATCGATTACGCGCTGTCCGGCCCCGTACCCTGGACCGCGGCGGAGGCCCGCCGGGCCGGAACGGTCCACATCGGCCCCACCGCCGGCGAGATCGACTCCGCGCTGAGCGCCGCGGTGGCGGGCCGCGACCCGAGCGTGCCGTTCCTGATCACCGCACAGCCCAGCCTGGCCGATCCGTCCCGCGCGCCCGAGGGCCGGCATGTCTTCTGGGCGTACGGACATGTCCCGGCAGGCTGGGAGGGCGACGCCACCGATGTCATCGAGCGGCAGCTGGAGCGCTTCGCCCCGGGCTTCCGCGACCTGGTGCTCGCCCGAGCGGTCGCGGGGCCGCCCCAACTCGCGGCGCGCAATGCCAATTACATCGGCGGCGACATCGCGTGCGGCGCGTTCTCCGGCCTCCAGACGGTGATACGGCCCAAGCTCGCACGGGTTCCGTATGCGACGGCGCATCCGGCGGTGTTCATGTGCTCCTCGGCCACTCCGCCCGGCCCGGGCGTGCACGGCATGTCCGGTCACCACGCGGCGAAGGCCGTCTGGCGGCGGCTTCGGGCGGCCTGAGCCTGAGATTTAACCCAGCAGATTCGAACATGTCTGACCGGCGCTTTCAGGCGCGATCAACGCGCCCGCGATGGGGTCGAATCGGGTGAAAACGCCCAGTCGACACGGCGGAGGGCTGTGTTCGAATGGCGAGGTTAATTCTCAAGCTGGTCTCATGAGACATCAGGAAGTACGGAGAAGGACGGCCACCGGACTGTGCTGCGCCGTACCGGCGAGACCGTCGGTGAGGCCTTGAGCGGCGCGGCGGTGGTGGGGGCGCGGAGGGCAGGGGGCGAGTCGTATGCGCGGGTGGAGACGGATCTGGTTGCGGAGGTGCTGGCCGGGTCCGGCCGGCACGGCACTCTCACCGTGATCCGGACGCGGTGAGGGCGCCGTTCACTTCCGGGCCTGCCGGACAGGCTCCGCGCCCGCGAAGCCTGTCCGGCAGGCCCAGGTCAGGAAACCGAGCCAGCCGCGATGGCATAGCCGATCGCGGCGGCTGCGTCGGCAACGCCCGCCAGGGATGCCTTGTCATTCAAAGTCGTGACCACATCCTGAGTCAGTGGGCGGAGGACATACACGTGGCGTACCGCGTCGATGTCGACCGGGACCGCGTAGTAGTCCTCAGCGAACTCCTGGAATGCTTCCGGCGATGGGTCGACCAGCAACTGGAACAGCAAACCCGAGCCGTCAGGGTCGGCGCTGTCCTCAGGGAAGTCGATCTCTCCTGCCTGCCAGTGCTCGCTTCCCGCCTCACGCCACATGCAGGCCGTCACCCGGGGCATTCCGTCGTCCGTGAAGGCAGGCTCTTCGACGCAACTGCGGAACACCTCGGGGGCCGAGTCCACGACGCCCGGCCAGGGCTCGTCGTCGACATACGGGCTCATCGTCGACTCGGCATCGAGTACACCGAGCAGGTCCAGCAGGCCGGGAAGGATGCCTGGGCGAAGATTCCCGCCCATCAGGGCGGCGCCGCCGCATGAACCTGCCGGTCGTCCTGGACCACACCGCTCTGGCAGCTCTGTACCGTGCGGATCCCTTCGTCACCGGCCTTTACATCGAAGCCTCCCGTGGCACCGGCCGCGTCATCATCCCGTCGCTGTCGGTCCTCGCTGCGGAGCGGCAGGTCACGGGTGCGGGCAGGCACGCGGCGTCCCTGCGGTTCGCGGAGAACGTTCCGTTCACCGCCGGGCACGCGGTGAAGGCGGGGGAGCCACTCACGGTCCTGTCGCTGGAACCTCAGCTGTACGTGGGTGCCTCGGGCCAGGCTGGTGACCGTACGGCGACGCCTTGGCGCACCGTGAGGTCAATACGCCTGTGACAGAACGAAGACGTCGCGGAGGACCGCTTGTGACTCGGTGCGAGATACAAATACTTCCGACCACATGCACCGCGCTACTCCTGGGGTAACACCGTGAAGTACACCCGCATCACTGCTCTCGCTGCCATCGGCGTCGCCGCCACCCTCTCGCTCACCGCCTGTGGCAGCGACGGATCCGGGAAGGACTCGTCCTCCAAGGGCTCCTCGTCCTCGTCCTCGTCTTCTTCGTCCTCGGGCAGTGGCTCGAAGTCGGAGGGCGGCTCGGGCTCCGGCGGCTCGGAGGCCAGCAACGCGAAGTCGGGCTCCGCTGAGGACACCGAGGCAGAGGCAGCCACGAACGGCGCGACGACGACCGGCGGCAAAGTCTCGTTCTGCAAGACGGAGGACCTGGCCATCGACGCCAGGGACGCCGCGCCGGACAAGGACTCCGGCAGGATCGACATCACCATGATCAACCGAGGTTCGACCACCTGCTCGGCGACGGGCTTCGCAGGCGTCGACATCAAGGACACCGACAACACCTCGAACCCCATCGAGCGCGGCCACGCCCAGCCGCGTATCACCACCCTGAAGCCCGGCGACGCTGCTGTCTTCAACCTCGCCTACGACATCGACAACAGCGGCGACAGCCTCGCGTCCCCGACCAACATCCTGGTGACGCCCCCGAACGAGACCCACACCGTGAGCCTGAAGTGGCCCGCGGGCGCGGGGGAGATCAAGGGCGCCTACACCGACGTTGAGGTCTACCCCACGCACACGACAGAGTAGGGGTGGTGCCCGCGGCCAGCCCCGGTGGCTAACCGCCGTATCCGGCCAGGATCTTGGCCATCCAGGGTGTAGCCAGTGGCTTGTCACGCTGCCTTGGCCGGGTATTCGGTCCACTGGCGGATCGGGGGGTCGGGCGCTCGTGGGAGGTCAACCGCGGCTGGACGCTTGCCGCGAACATCGCCGCCGACCTCGACGCCTGGGTCAGGCTGCTGGCCCTGCACGACATCGAGGGCCTGGCCGACACCGAGCCCGACACCGCTTCCGCTTCTACCACCTGCCCTCCGGCTCGCCGACCGACCCGACGATCGGCATCGAGCGACGGCCGGCACCGCCCGACCGCACCAAGGCCCTTGCCGAGAACCAGATCGCCGCCCTGTGGCGGCTGGGCGTCTCGCTGCGGGAGAAGACGCTCTGGAAGATGCTCTACGAGTCGGCGGCCCGTGCCGATGAGGTGCTGTGCCTGAACGTGGAGGACCTGTATCCGGCGGACAAGCGCGGCAGGATCACCGCCAAGGGCGGGGCGATCGAGTGGATTCACTGGCAGTCCGGCACCGCCCTGCTTCTGCCCCGACTGATCACCCGTCGCACCCGCGGCCCGCTGTTCCTCACCGACCGCAAGGCACCGGCCGGAACACCCACGCTGGACGTGTGCCCCGAGACCGGCCGGGCCCGGCTCTCCTATCGCCGGGCCGAGGAAATTTTCGAGGAGAGCACCCGGCTACTGGCCAATCCTCTCGCCTCGCCCGAGGGCATCGAGGACCTGGACGGCTGGACGCTCCATCGGCTACGCCACAGTGCCCTGACCCGCGACGCCGAGGGTGGCACCTCCACCCCGATGCTGCTGGCCCGCTCCCGCCATGCCTCCGTCCGCTCCCTGGAGCGGTACGCCCGTCCCGGTGTCGACTCGGTCGCCCGGCACGTCGCGGAACTCGATCCCGCCACGCGGCGCAGGACATAACGCTCACCCTACTTTGCACCGTGGGTCAGAGATTGGAGAGCGGAGCCTGCAAGCGCGCTGCCGTGGGTGCGCAGCGGCCGCTTCCATCGCGACTCACCACGTCAGCCATTCTTAGTTGCCAGCCAGACCTGCTTACGACTCGTACTGTTGTACGGGGAAAGGTCAAAGCCGCCACAGAGGTTCTCGATTTGCCAACCTGACTGGCTCAACTCGATGGCGAACTGGTGCGGAGGAACGTAGACGCGGTGCAGTGGTGGAAGATGAGACCTACTGACGGTCGATCCGTTGTCCAGGTGCTCCAGCACACCGTGGTAGGCCGTCAGCAACCGCTCGGAGTCCAGGACGGTTTCGTTCAAGTAGAAGACGAATTTTTCGGTACGTGCCTGCTCCACGGGAATCCTGTCGTACTTGAGGAGACTCTCCCGTGATGTGTTCGCTGCGTCGAAGACGAGGAATCCCCCCGGCTGCGTGTTGCGTAGCACGTTGCGAAAGACACGGACCCGGTGTTCCGAGTCGAGGATGTGGTTGAACGTGTTGAGTGACGCGTAGGAGAGCCGGGCGGGTTCGCTGAGCGTGTAGTCCGCCAGGTCCGCCTGGAGGAGTTCCACTTTCCCGTCCAGGGCTTCCGAGCAGCGGCGCAGGGATTCTGGAGAGATGTCCACGCCGATGTCGGGAATGCTTACGGAAGCCACCCGTCCGTCTCCGATGCCGAGGTCCACGGCGGGTCTGCCGTACTTCTCCACGAGCGATCTGTAGAAGTCTGCGTCGCCAACCGAGGTCCACAATGAGCGGATCTTCACCCATGCATCGAATTCGTCAATGCTCTGCCTGGGCTTGGGCAAGGCTCGTTCCTTTCCGCGAGGTGAGGGCAGCGGCTGTGGCTGCTGTCGCGATGAGCAGAAAGCCGGTGCCTACGAGGATGGGGGCGGGGCCATGGGCCACGCCCAGCGCTCCCGCGGCAGCCACACCGACCGGCTGGGCGCCGTTAAGCACCGCCGAGTAGTACATGTTGACGGTGTCGAAGCTGCGACGGTTCAGTGTCGTCTGAAGGATCGTCTGCACGATCGAGGTGTAAGGGGCGAACACGAGGCCGCCGAGGAGGAGACCTGCGATGACGACCGGAAGGTCCGGTGCCAGCCCGACGATGACCGTGGCCGCGCCCCAGCCGAAGATGATGAACGATGCCCACCCTTGGCGTGCCAGGCTTTGCCTCGTACCGACCAGCAGGGCTGTAATCGCCGATCCCACGCCCACGGCCGACCAGGCGTATCCGAGGCTGCGTGCCGCCTCGGTATCACTCATCCGGAAGGCCTCGATGAGCTTGAGCGGGAGCTGTACGACCATGGGACCGTACAGGGCGTAGAACACCCCGGTAACCGCGACCAGGACCCATGCGCGGGTCCGTGCGCCCGGCTGTTCCGTCGACTCCGGGGTCGCTTCGTCCTTCAGGGAAACCGGGGCTGCCGAGGGCATCTTCCTCTTGCTGACCGAGACCACGGCGCTCAGAACACTCAGGTAGGAGAGCCCGTCCAGGATGAGGACCGGGCCGGCGCCAGTGGCTGCGATGAGGATCCCGCCGAGCGCCGGGCCAGCCATGAAACTGACCTGGGTGACCGTCGAGAAGAGAGAGTTCGCGGCGAAGAGGTGCTTGTCTTCGGCGGAGTTCCGGATGGCCGACTGCCAAGAGGCTCGCCCGAAAGACCCGGAGAGGCTTGCTAGGCACAGGAGAACGAGGAAGAGCGGGAAGGGCAGCAGGTCGACGATGTAGAGAACGCCGCTCAGAGTGAGGAAAGAGCACTTGTTCACGCTGTTGACGAGCGTGAGGCGGTCAGGTGAGACCTTCGCCAGCCGGGTGCCGAAGGCGAGGCTCACCAGTACACCGGGCGCCAGGTAGAGGATGGTGACGGCAGAGATGGCGAGCGATTTGTTGGCCGGGACCAGCTCGGAGGCGATCCACACGATGGCGATCTTGTCCATGGAGTTGGACAGGGCGAAAGGGATATATCCGAATAGGAGGCGTCTGATCCCTTTGTTCGCCAGTGCCGCGCGATAGCCGGAGCCATCCCGAACCTTGATGCTACTAGCGGTGTCCTGGCCCAATGCTGTTCACCCAGTCAGCGCGCGGCGCAGTCGCACACGCATCGAAAACCGATCTCGAAATGCCGATCGAAGAGAAGGTCTCTCCCCCTGAACGATGCCGACACCTGTTCCGGCAGTGACGTCCAGGCGCCACCCTTGATCACGGCGTATGACGTCGCATCGTGGACGACGTCGACCGCGTCCCGGGAGCCGTCACCGGGAGTTGCTGGTTTTCCGGAATACGCCGATGAGGTCCATTCCCATGAATTTCCACTCATGTCGTACACGCCGAATGGGGAGGCGCCCCGGGAGGCCACCGGTACGGTGGTTGACGGAGTGGGTCCGTCCAGTAGACCCAGCAGGTACGTGCGCCACTGGCGGATTGTTTCCCAACCGCGCGTGAGGTCGAGGTGCGCCACGCAGTGTGCCGCCGCCGGGTCGAAGTCGTGTCCCCAGGGAAACGGGCTGCCGTCGGGTCCCTGGGCGGCTCGCTGCCATTCGCATTCCGCAGGAAGCCTCTTGTCGGCCCATCGTGCGTAGGCGTAGGCATCGAACCAGTCCACTCCCGTCACCGGATGGTCCGGAGCCACACGGTCATCCGTGAGGGTATTCCGCCAGTGCAGCTTGCCCGGCGCTTCGCTCGGATGGCAGAACTCGTGAGTGAGGGCTGCTTCGCTGGAGGAGAAGACGTCGTACTCGCCGACAGTCACAGGAAGCCTGTCGATGTGAAATTCCTCGACATGAACAGTCGACTCGGGATCGTCCTTCCAGTCGAAGAGCAGGTCCCGGGACTTCCATGACGGGGGAACCCCCATGGTAACCGGGCCGGCCGGGGATGAAGGCCATGCTGTCGTGACCGTGGCAATCCTGGCCGCTGGTGCGGAAATCCGGTCCGTGGACCTGTGGTAGGTAGTCCGGCTTCCGGCGGCCCTCAGGGAAGAGCTCTCTTTCAAGCTCTTCCAACCTTCGGGGCGACCTGTTTTCGCGGAATGCGATGGCCTGAATTGCTTCCAGTGCCACGGCGTGGCCGATTCCTACGGGCTTGCCGCTGTGATGCGTGATCCTTTTGCTGGCCTCGCCGACGATAAGGATCAGATCTCCCACGGCATCCTCGCCCGCGACAGCTCCGGCGACCTGGAGGGCTTCGAAGGCGACGAAGTCGTCATAGTCGTGGGTCAGCCAGCGTGCCAGCTTGCGAGTCGCCTCGTTCGCCGGGGCGAGGTGGGCCAGGCGCCTCAGGACGGCGACACGAACCCACGGCCACGGGTGCATCGCTCCCACTGGAGCCAAATCGGAAACATCACCCGGCTGAGCCGACGCAATAACACCAACATAATCGTGCACTAGGCCGCGGACATCCTCATGCCTGAGTGTCGGCCCCAGAGCAGATTCATCGATTTTCTGGATGCCGGAAAGGAGGCTCAAAACTGCTGCTCCTGTCGCAGATAAGGAGGGGCGCGCGTCTGGCGACGCGCGCCCCTTGGTTTGGGCTTCTACCACTTGTCCGCGTCCGGCAGGCGCTTTTTCAGGGCGCGAGCCGACTGAGCCTTTTCCCACTGGGTCCCGTACGACATGTGTACTTCACCTCCCCTCTCGTTATTTCACTCTCGCCCTAAGGGGGAATTTAAGGTACCCGAAGAGCGCTTTCGGTGATTGACCCATCAGTGCTTCTTGACAGCTCAGTGAAGCGCGGGTAGCCGGGATTTGAATTATCCTTAATGTCCTGTTGGTGTAGTGGGAAAAGAATGGGAGGTCTGCCATGGTGGCCTGAATCTGCTCCGGCGCAGCCTTGCACGTTCCCTGGACCTGGCCAGCCGGATCAACGCGCCCAGGTGCGTGACGATGGTCCGCGACCGTGAGCCGGAGCTGTCGCCGTACGCGCACACCGGAGGCGTCGGAGAACTCCTCGAACGGCTCCGAGCCGTCGGCTGACGCCGGACCGCACTCGACCGCCCGAACCGACAAGCTCCCGCCACCGCATCCGCTGATCATCTGACTTGCAGTGCGCCGTCACGGCACGGGGAGAGGCAAAGGGGAGGCGCAGGACGGGTGGCGTTCCTGACCGACGAACAACGCCGCAACTACGGCACGTTCACCGCCGTGCCAGACGACGGACAGCTGGCCGGGTACTTCCTCCTAGACCGCGACGCGCGGCGGCGGGCGATGGCCTGCCGGGGTGCGAGGTCGCAGCTCGGCTACGCCATCCAGCTCGGCACCGTACGGTTCCTGGGCACCTTCCTGGACAACCCCGAGAATGCGCCCGCCGAGTCGTCGTATACGTCGCCGACCAGCTCGGCCACTCCCCGTCGGTGCTCGCCGGGTACGTCGCCGAGCGCACCCGCTGGGACCACCAAGGCGCCATCCAACAGGCGTACGGCTACACCGACCTCAAGGGCGACGCCTGGTGGAAGCTGGCCCGCTGGCTGTGGGACCGCTGCTGGTCAGGCAACGAGCGCCCCATCGCCCTGTTCGACCTCGCCACGCTGCACCTGGTCGAGAACAAGGTGCTACTGCCCGGCGCCACTGTCCTCGAACGCCTGGCCACCTCCGTCCACGAGCACACCAACCGCAAGACCTGGCGCACCCTGGCCGCCCAACCCGACGCCGCCCAGCGCGCCGCCCTGACCGCGCTGCTGCCGGTCGAGGACAGCCGCCGCACCTCCAGACTCGACCGGCTGCGCCGCTCCCCGCGCGACATCACCGTCCCCGGCGCGGGCAAGGCCATCGACCGGTACATCGAACTCAACAAACTCGGCGCCTCCGGCTGGGACCTGTCCGCCGTACCCGCCGGCCGTCTGGGCGCCCTGTCCCGCTACGCCTCCTCGGCCCGCGCCAAGGCGGTCGCCGACCTCGCCGAGCCGCGGCGAACGGCCACCCTGGTAGCGTTCGCCGCCGCGATGCGCACCCGCTCCGCGGACGAGGCCATAGAAGTCTTCGACATGCTGATGTCCGACCTGGCCCCCGCGTACCCTGCGGCTCGATGTCGACCGGCTGCGCGAGTTGGGCTCCCGGGCCCGGCGGGTGGCGACGCGGTGGTCCACCAGGCCTGACCGGCCAGGTGGAGCACAGGACCGCCGAACAGCGGCGCCAAGGGCCGCACAGCCAACGGGGGCACGGCATCATGGCCGCATGCGCACACCCGAGGCCGTCACCGTCACCCTGGTACACGGTGACATCACCCAGCAGTCCGCCGATGTCATCGTCAACGCGGCAAACTCCTCCCTGCTCGGCGGCGGCGGAGTCGACGGAGCGATCCACCGGCGCGGCGGTCCGGAGATCCTCGCCGCGTGTCGTGAGCTGCGTGCCTCGCAGTACGGAAAGGGGCTGGGCACCGGCCAGGCCGTTGCCACGACCGCCGGAAAGCTCGATGCCCGATGGGTGGTCCACACCGTGGGGCCGGTCTGGAGCAGTACCGAGGACCGTTCCGCGCTCCTCGCCTCCTGCTACCGCGAGTCCCTGTGTGTGGCTGCGGAGCTGGGGGCTCGTACCGTCGCCTTCCCCGCCATCTCAACCGGGATCTACGGCTGGCCCATGGACGACGGGGCGCGTATCGCCGTCCGTACAGTTCTGGAGGAGGCCGCCCCGCCCGTCGAGGAGGTGCGGTTCGTGCTGTTCGACGCTCATGCGTATGCCGAGTTCGAAGAGGTCCTGGCAGCACAAGGCTGATGTCGGATTCTCGCCAGCCCCCACGTGCCCCGTCACCGATGCTTGAGTCATGCACACCGACACAGAGCGCTGCGTGCGGGCCGTCCAGTCCAAGGACGCCCGCTTCGACGGATGGTTCTTCACGGCGGTCCTGACCACTCGGATCTACTGCCGCCCCAGCTGCCCCGTCGTGCCGCCCAAGGTCGAGAACATGACTTTCTACCCCAGCGCCGCCGCCTGCCAGCAGGCCGGATTCCGGGCCTGCAAGCGGTGCCGCCCCGACACCAGCCCCGGCTCCCCGGAATGGAATGCCCGGGCCGACTCCGTCGCCCGTGCGATGCGGCTCATCCAGGACGGTGTCGTCGACCGCGAGGGCGTTCCCGGTCTCGCGGCCCGGCTGGGCTACTCCGCCCGGCAGATCGAGCGCCAACTGCTCGCCGAGCTGGGCGCCGGACCGCTCGCCCTGGCCCGCGCGCAGCGCGCCCAGACCGCGCGCCTGCTCATCGAGACGACCGAACTCCCCATGGCCGAGGTCGCGTTCGCCGCCGGGTTTTCCTCGATCCGCACCTTCAACGAAACCGTCCGTGAAGTCTTCGCGCTCGCCCCGGGCGAGCTGCGCAGCCGCGCAGCCCGGGCCACGACGCCCTCGCCCACTCCGGGCGTGATAGCGCTCCGGCTGCCGTACCGAGCCCCGCTCAACCCCACCAACCTCTTCGGTCACCTCGCCACCACCGCGGTCCCCGGTGTCGAGGAGTGGCGCGACGGCGCCTATCGCCGCACGCTCACCCTCCGGTACGGACACGGCATCGTCGCCCTCACTCCGCACCCCGACCACATCGCCTGCCGGCTCTCCCTCACCGATCCACGCGATCTCACTCTCGCGATCAGCCGCTGCCGCTGGTTGCTCGACCTGGACGCCGACCCGGTGGCCGTCGACGACCAGTTGCGCACCGATCCGCTGCTCGCCCCCCTGGTCGACGAGGCGCCGGGCCGACGGGTGCCGCGTACCGTCGACGGTGCGGAATTCGCCGTACGGGCCGTGCTGGGCCAGCAGGTCTCGACGGCGGCCGCCCGCACCCACGCGGCCCGTCTGGTCACCGCCCACGGCATCCCCGTCGACGACCCGGAGGGAGGCCTCACCCACCTCTTCCCGACGCCCGAGGCCCTGGCCGGGCTCGACCCCGAACAGCTCGCCCTGCCGCGCAGCCGCCGCACCACCCTCACCACACTCGTCGACGCACTCGTCGACGGACCGCTGCGGCTCGGCACCGACAGCGACTGGGAGAAGGCGCGGGCCGAACTGGCCGCCCTTCCCGGCTTCGGCCCCTGGACCGTCGAGGTGGTCGCGATGCGGGCGCTCGGCGACCCGGACGCCTTCCTCCCCACCGACCTCGGTATTCGGCGAGCGGCCGAGAAGCTCGGCCTCCCGTCGACGCCCGCAGCGCTCACCGCCCGCGCGGCGGCCTGGCGCCCGTGGCGGGCGTACGCGGTTCAATATCTGTGGACCGTGGACGACCACCCCATCAACCACCTGCCCATATAAGGAAGTTGGGAAATTCACTCATGACCGCGACGCATACGCGTGAGGCGACCCGGCAGCACACGGTCGTCGACAGCCCATACGGTCCGCTCACCCTCGTCGCCACCGACGGCGTACTCGCCGGCCTCTATATGACGGGCCAGCGGCACCGCCCGCCCGAAGAGACTTTCGGCGCCCCCGACCAGCGCCCCTTCACGGAGGCGATTCGCCAACTCGACGCCTACTTCGCCGGTGAGCTGCGGGAGTTCGACCTGCCGCTGCATCTGGACGGTACCCCGTTCCAGCGCAGTGTCTGGGCGCAGCTCCAGCTGATTCCGTACGGCGAGACCCGCTCGTACGGCGAACTGGCCGAGCTCCTCGGCAAACCGGGCGCCTCACGTGCGGTGGGCCTCGCCAACGGCAGGAATCCGGTGGGCATCATCGTCCCCTGCCACCGCGTCATCGGCGCCTCGGGGAGCCTCACCGGATACGGCGGCGGGCTCGACCGCAAGCAGCGGCTGCTGGCCTTCGAGAACGGTGCGCGGGACGACACCCCCGCGCTTTTCTGAAGCCGCCCGCGCGAGCAAACGCGAGGACGGGCCGCAGCGGACGACAAAAGGCAAGGAGGTTACCCGGTGGGACCTGTCTCCGGCCGAGTTCAGCCGGTGAAGACCTCCACAAGGGTCCAGATCGCCAGCCCCAGCATGCAGAGCCCGCCGATCCGCTGAACCGTCTTGAGCGGCACCCGCTTCGCGATGAACTGCCCCGCGAGCAGCGCCAGCGCCGAGACGGACATCAGGGCGGCCGCGGCCCCGATCGCCGTGGACCAAGTGCCGTTGCTCGCGGCCAGATTGGCTGTGGTGATCTGGGTGAGGTCGCCCCACTCGCTGATGAAGACAGCCATGAACGCGGTCGAGTAGACCGGCCAGAAGCCGGTCACCGTCTTGGCGCCGCCCTCCTCTTCGTCATCGCCGTCGTCGGCGCGCAGCAGCATGAACGCTCCGAACGCGAAAAGCGACGCGGAGACGAGCTTGACGGTCCAATCGGGCAGCAGCCCGATCAGGCTGCCCGCCCCGACGGCGATGGCGACGTGCACGATGAACGCGGTCGACGTACCGAACCAGACATACAGCGGTCGCATACGGGTGCCCATGGCAAGCGACGCGAACATCGTCTTGTCCGGGAGTTCCGCGAGGAAGATCAGCCCGAAGGCGGTGACGATCGCCAGGGGGTCGAGGTGCATTCCGGGTGGCTTTCTGTGAGAGCCGGGCCCCGGGCCTTCGCGAAGCGCCACTCGGGCTTTTCGGAGAACCAATCGGCCCGGCATGACGTCAGCGCCCACGGGGCGCGGGCGTGTCATACCTGACCGAAGGTCTCGCCCGCCCGTAAGGATCTACGAGCCCGGCCACCGGGAACCCGAGGGCTCCAGTGTGTCGACGACCGGTTTGCAGGGCTACTCCCCTTCGCAGCCACCAACTGTACCCCACCGGCCGACGGGGGCAGCGCAGATGTTCGAACCGGTGCGGGATCGGTACAGTCCCATGGCGACCATCCGCGTCAGCACCGGGAGCGTCCCCGTATGCATTGCCCCGTACACACAGGGCCGGCCCCCGGCCAGGGCACGCCCCGGCCAACCGTCAGCGTCTGCCGCGGCTGCTGCTGCGGGACACCGAAGATCCCGGACGTGGACCACGCGGTCAGCTCGCCGAGCTGCGCCGCTCGCCCGGCGAGGTCGCCACGGTCCGCGCCGCCGCTTGCTGTGACGAGATCGGCGAAGGCGGCCGACATGGCGCGGTCGTGGGGCTTGTTCGCCAGTTCGTCGGCCGACAGGGCGGCCAAAGCCGACGGCGACGGTGTCGTACGAGGTCCGGGTGGTGCGGAGGGAGATGCTCGGTCATCCAGGGACCGTGCACCCCCCGCCGACACCCCCGGCGGGGTTGAGCGCCTTACGGTCGTACCGACCCTCAGCCCGCGGAGTCCGTACCGGAGGAGCCCGTACTCGCGTCCGGGGCCGCGGTCAGTCGTTTCAGCAGCGCTGGAAGCGCCGTGCCGATGGGCTCGCGGATGGTCTCGTCGGCCAGTTCGTCGTACGGCGTCGGTTCCGCGTTCACCACGATCAGCCGTGCCCCGTGGTCCACCGCGATTCCGGCCAGTGAGGCAGCGGGCTGCACCTGCAGAGTCGTACCGACGGCGATGAACACCTCGCAGGCCTTCGCGATCGACATCGCCTCGCCCAGCACCACCGGATCGAGCCGCTCACCGAACATGATCGTCGCCGACTTCAGGATGCCCCCGCAGACCGTGCACGGCGGGTCCGCCTCGCCCGCCTCGACCCGGGCCAGCGCCTCGGCCATCGGGGAACGGGCATGGCAACGGGTGCAGACCACCTCGCGTGCGGTGCCGTGCAGTTCGAGAACCTTGCGGGTGGAAAGCCCGGCGAGCTGGTGCAGACCGTCGACGTTCTGTGTGATCACCCGCACGGGAACGCCGGTCCGCTCCAGCTCCGCCACCGCACGGTGGGCCGCGTTCGGCTCCGCGCCCCACGTCGCGCTGGTGCGGCGCATCTGCCAGGAGCGGCGGCGGATCTCCGGATCGGCCATGTAGAAGTCGTACGTGACGAGCTTCTCCGCCTCCGGATCCCTGCGCCAAAGCCCACGGGGCCCGCGGTAGTCGGGGATGCCGGAGTCCGTGGAGATACCGGCGCCGCTGAGGATCGCGACGAGAGTCATGGCACGAGCCTACGCAGCGTCGGCCGACCCCCGCGAGGCTATTTCGCCCGGTGTCGGGGTCCGGGCCCATGGCCGAGGTCACGGTGGGTCTCGACGTGGAATTCGTGGTGGAAGTGATGGTGCTCGCGGGCGTCGGCAGCCCGCGGGATGCCGTCGAACTCGTCGTGCGCGACTACATCGCGCGCGGCCACCGCGCCGCGACCGCCGCGCGCGAGGAGGCGCAGCGCGGGGTGGACGTCAAGCGGCAGGACCCACAGGGCTGAACGGTGACGGGGTCCGGCCCGTCCAGGTGTTCAGCACGGCGCGGGCGGTCTGCTTGGTGACACCGCCGTCCTGGACCTTGCCGCTCTGCGCGACGTAGAACCGTCCGTCGTCGAGCGAGATGAGCCCGTACTGTCCGTACTGCCCCGGCGCCGGCCACCCGTACGTACCGGTCGCGGCGTCGTGCGCGCCCTCGCGTAGCAGGGGGAGCAGCAGTCCGCGCTCCGGCTTCTGCTGCCCGCGGACGGGGCCGCGCTCCGGCTTCCGCGCACCGTCCAGCGCGAAGACCGAGTAGTTGGGGAAGCCCGGCTTGGTGCCCTTGTAGGCGGCCATCAGCCAGTTGCCGCTGTACCCGTCGTACTCCAGGTTCTGCACGCCGTACGTGGTGTTTCCGGTGTACACGAAGAACTTGCCGTCGACATGCGGGGGGCCGCTGGTGTGCGGGGCCGATTCGGTCAGCGGGCGCTCGTACTTCGTCCACCGGGAGACGTCGTACTGGAGCAGCACCTGGTGGTCGTTGTCCGTGCGGCTCTTGTTGGCGTACACGCCGTACGCGACCGTCAGCTTCCGCTCACCGCGCTTGCCGTGCCGGTCACCGAACGCCGGGCCGAACGCGACGCCGTCGATGCCGCTGCAGCCGTAGCGGTGGTCGGGTGTATTGGCCGTGTCGCCGTCGAAGACGCCGTCGCCGTTCATATCGGCGGTGAAGTCCTTCACGACCTCCTTGAGATAGACGGTCGAGACGACACCCGTGGAATGGGCGTCCATGTCCATCCGGGTGATGCGGTCGACGTCGAGGATCGCGATGTAGAAGGACTTCGCCTCCTTGTACTCCAGCGAGCCGTAGACCCGGCCGTCCCTCTCGTTGAAGTCCAGATCGCCGAGGTGGCCGGTGAATCCGGTGACCGAGCCGACCGGGTTGCCCCTGAGGTCGGTCTTGACCAGCAGGTTGGTCATCGAGAAGTACATGAAGCCCTTGCGGCGGTCGATGGCCATACCCTGGACATGACCCGACTGCCAGGCGCCGCCGTCGACCACCGACGGCACGGTGCCGTGCGCGGCCGGGGTCGACGTCGGCTCCGCGATCGCGGTCGACGCCGTGGCGACAACCGCCGTACAGGCGAACGCTGCAACGATCGTGGCCAGCAGCCCGCCGAGGTGTCCCGTGTGCGTACGCATGATCCCTCCGCTGTTGTGGAGTTCGGATGATGCCGGTCGAGCGTGCACTGCGGACGAATGACACATGAACTCGGGCGTCCGGCAGCCGTCGACCGGACTATCAGCTGACGACCTGTCAATGCAACGGGACACAACGGGAATACGGGCTATAGGTCACGGGTGATGGGCGCGGGGTGCGAGTGGGCCCACATGTCATCCGGCCGCCGCACGGCCGTCCTCCAACCGTCAGTCGGTTACCGCACGGCCGTCTTCCAACCGTCAGTCGGTTACCGGGCGGCCGTCTTCCAACCGTCAGTCGGTCACCGGGTGGCCGTCCTCCAACTCCACTGCGCCGCTTCCGGAATCGAGAACGTCCAGGGCCGCTCTCAGACGCAGCGCGAGACCGCCGTGCAGATAGCGGTCGAGGTCGTCGCGCTCGACCAGTTCCCAGGACAGGAGCTCCTCGTCCTGCAGCCGGATCGCCTTCAATTCCGCCTCGTCCAGCACTCCGCCGTCGTACAGATACGCGGCGATCGGTGGCCGCTTCGGGCCACGTGCCCAGTCGATCGCGAGCAGTCGTCCCGGCTCCAGGTCGAGACCGATCTCCTCGGTCGTCTCGCGTCGCGCGGCCTGTCGAGGGCTCTCGCCCTCGTCGGACTCGATCGTTCCGCCGGGCAGCGCCCAGCCGTCCCGGTAGTTCGGCTCGACGAGCAGCACGCGCCCCCGGTTGTCCCGGAACACGGTGGCCGCGGCGGCCAGCACCCGAGGGAGGCCCGCGATGTAGGTGGCGTAATCAGTGGTGGTCACGCGGGCAGCGTAGTAGGGGTGGAGTCGGAGCGACGACGGCTCTGGGCAGCGGGTATCCGCTGCGGATAGGGTCAGGGGCGACGCGACTGCCTGTTCGAAAGCAAGGGATTCAAGGTGGCGGACGGAGCAGTGATGGAGACCGCACACGTGCTCGTCGCTGCGGACAAGTTCAAGGGCTCGCTCACGGCCGTACAGGTCGCGGAGCGGGTGACGGCGGGGCTGCGGCGCGTCCTCCCCGGGGTGCGGGTTGAGACCCTGCCCGTGGCGGACGGCGGCGACGGCACGGTGGCCGCGGCGGTCGCCGCAGGGTTCGAGCGCCGCGAGGTGCGGGTGGCGGGGCCTCTCGGAAACCGGGTGACCGCGGCGTACGCGCTGCGCGACGCGACCGCGGTGGTGGAGATGGCCGAGGCCTCGGGCCTCCAGCACCTTCCCGCAGGGGTGTTCGCCCCGCTCACGGCCACCACGTACGGCTCCGGCGAACTGCTGGCCGCGGCGCTCGACGCGGGTGCCCGGACGATCGTGTTCGGCGTCGGCGGCAGCGCGACCACGGACGGCGGCGCGGGCATGCTGGCCGCGCTGGGGGCCCGCTTCCTGGACGCGGACGGAAAGCCTGTCGGCCCCGGTGGCGGCGGCCTCGCAGATCTGGCCGAGGCGGACCTGTCGGGCCTCGACCCCCGACTGGCCGACGTGGACCTGATCCTCGCCAGTGACGTGGACAACCCGCTGAGGGGGCCGGAGGGTGCCCCCGAGGTCTACGGCCGGCAGAAGGGCGCGACCGAGGACGACATCGCAACCCTCGACGCAGCGCTCGCCCACTACGCGTCCATCCTGGGCCCGGACCACGCCCTGCTGCCCGGAGCGGGCGCGGCGGGCGGCATCGGCTACGGGGCACTGGTCGCCCTCGGCGCCCGGTTCCGCCCCGGTATCGAGGTCATGCTCGACGTCCTCGGCTTCGCCCCGGCGCTGGCTCGGGCCACCCTGGTGATCACCGGGGAGGGTTCGCTCGACGAGCAGACCCTCCACGGCAAGGCCCCGGCAGGCGTGGCGGCGGCCGCCCGCGCCGCGGGCATCGAGGTCGTGGCGGTCTGCGGCCGCTTGGCCCTGCCGCCGGAGGCCCTCGCCGGCGCGGGCATCCGCCGCGCGTACGCCCTCACGGACCTGGAACCGGACCCCGCGGTTTCCGTGGCTCAGGCGGGACCGCTACTGGAACGGGCAGCCGAGGCGATCGCGCGCGACTTCCTGCTGTAGTCCGCCCCGGTTGCGGCCCTCGAAACGCCGGACGGGCACGAAAGCCAAGCCCGTCCGGCGTGTGAAAGCCAAGCCCGTCCGGCAATCGAGGACAAAAGTGGGGGTCCGGGGCCGTCCGAAGCGGGGGTCCGGGCCGATCCCCGGTTTCGGGCGGGGGTAGGGGACGGCCCTGCGCAGCGGAGCGCCCCACCCCCACCCCGCGCCCTCCACCCACATCACCCCGCAGTCGGCGCCGTGTCCTGCCCGCCACTCGTATCCGTGCCGTCGGCGAGCAGTTCCGCCAGACACCGGAGCTCCGACGGCAGGTCACGACGCCACGCCATGGTCACGAACGGGGCAAGGATGATCATGCCGCCGTCCAGATGAGGTTTGACCGACACATGCACCATCGTTCCCCGCCGACTCGGTATCAGCCGGAACTCGAGTTCCGGGGAGTGGCGGCCCAGTGGGGTCCACATGCGCGCTCCGCGGAAGACCAGGTACTCGACAGGTGTGCTCGCGGTGCACGTGAGGCGATGCACACGCCGTCTGCCAGGGAACTTGCAGGTGTATTCGTCGCCCAGTTCTGCGGCGATCGGGCCCTCGATCACCTGATCGATGCTTGATGACCACACCGCCAGGTTCCGCGGATCTCGGAGAAACGAGAAGATCTCGTCGGCGGGGCGAGATACGTGGACATGCGCAGACACATGGGGCATGGCTCCACCTCTTACGGCTCCCGTCCGCCTGACTCTCGGCGTCCGGTAGCCCTCGTCGCGGTGCCGTCGCCCATCAGCATGCTTCGGATCGCAGGTCCGCGCACGCTTCGCTCGACCGATGGAGTGAATCAGAGGTTTTGCCGCGCCACCTTCTCGGCGAGTTGCGCACAGAGTTGCTTGATCTCCTGGTATGTGCGGTTCCGTTCGGTGACGACCGCCGCCAGGAGCAGCGCTGTGCGGTGCCGCGTGCGGGCCGCGGTGGCCGACGTACGGGGTGGTTGCCCGTTCCACTCCGTCGCCGCACGCTGGATGTGTGGCTGTCTCCGCGTCCGCCCCGGCTGAGCAGAGCGGCTGGGCCGTCCAGACACCCGGTCCCATCGGTACCGGGCCCTTGGCGCGCGTGCACCGCACGCTGCCTGCTCCCGGTCCGGGGGAGCTGCTGCTGAAGGTGGAAGCGTGTGGTGTCTGCCGCACGGATCTCCATCTGGCCGAGGGCGATCTCCTGCCGCGCCGTCCCGCCACGGTCCCCGGCCATGAGATCGTCGGCCGGGTGGCGGCGGTCGGTGATGGGGCCGGCCTCTTCCGCGTCGGCGACCGGGCGGGTGGAGCCTGGCTGCGCGGTACGTGCGGGAGCTGCCGGTACTGCCGTGGCGGCCGGGAGAACCTCTGCCCGCGGTCCACCTATACGGGGTGGGACGCGGACGGCGGCTTCGCTGACACGGCGCTGGTTCCGGAGGCGTTCGCCTACCGGCTCCCGGAGGATCAGGACGCCGCCCGGCTCGCACCTCTCCTCTGCGCAGGGATCATCGGATACCGGTCCCTCCGGCGCAGCGCGCTGCCGGAGGGTGGGCGGCTGGGAATCTACGGCTTCGGCGCCTCGGCCCACCTGGCCGCCCAGGTGGCCCTCGCCGAGGGCGCCACCGTTCATGTGCTGACACGCTCGGCGCAGGCACGTGCGCTCGCGCTGGACCTCGGCGCCGCATCGGCGGGCGGCGCCTACGACCGCCCGCCGGAGCCTCTGGACTCGGCGATCCTGTTCGCACCCGTCGGCGACCTGGTGCCGGTGGCGATGGAGGCGCTGGACAGGTCCGGCACGCTCGCCATCGCCGGAATCCATCTGTCGGACATTCCCGCACTGAACTACCAGCGCCATCTGTTCCAGGAGCGCAACCTGCGCAGCGTCACCTCAAACACCCGCGAGGACGGCCGCGATTTTCTCGCCCTGGCAGAACGCGTGGCCATCCGTGTCACGGTGAGCACCTACCCGCTGAGCAGGGCCGACCAGGCACTGGCCGATCTGGCGGGCGACCGGGTGAACGGCGCCGCCGTGCTCGTACCCGGCTGATGTCCGAGCGGTGAGGAGTGGGCGGGAAGCACCGGGACCACGTGGCCGGCAACATGGCAGCCGACGGTGTCCGATGGGGGCCGGTCCTCTGCGGCAGGGCGGCGATCTTCGCGGGGTCGGCGATGTCGTGGCGCAGGTCGCTGCCGCTGCGGCCGACGCGGGAGGGCCCCGGGTGCTGGGGAGCACCCGGGGCCCTCTGACGTGTCTTCTGTGCCGCTACGGCAGCTGAGCCGCCCGTGCCTCGCGTCGGTTGTAGCGGAAGGTGTTCACCCGCCGTGCCGTCGCGAAGAGCGGGATGACGGCTCCCAGGACCACCTGTAGCGCGCAGCCGGTCTGGAGAAGCAGCTGACCGCCGGGGGCGTCGAACGCCCACGCGGCCAGGAGTCCCATCGCGGCCACGATCCAGCTGAGTATCGCCACCGCGAGGACGCCCTGCGGCTTCGGGTACTCGACCCGGCTGACCATCAGCCACGCCACGCCGACGATCGCGAGCAGCGTCGGTGGGAAGGGCAGCTCCAAGAGCACGATCGAGACGACCGTGAGTGCTCCGAAGGGGCTCGGCATGCCCTGGAACATGCCGTCCTTCATGGTCACGCAGGAGAATCTCGCAAGCCTGAGCACCACCGCCAGCAGCACCACGATCGCCGCCAGCGCCGACACCCGCTGGTGTGCGTCGTCCGCGACCATGCCGTACACGAGGACGAAGTACGCCGGGGCGAGCCCGAAGCTGATCAGGTCCGAGAGGTTGTCCAGCTCGGCACCCATCGGCGAGGAGCGCAGCTTGCGTGCCACGAGCCCGTCGAAGAGGTCGAACACCGCGGCCAAGAGCATGAGGATCACCGCAGTCGCTGCGGAGTGCCTGGCCATGCCGCTCTGATCGCTGCCCGTGAGGTGCGGGATGAGGATTCCGGTGGTGGTGAAGTACACCGCCATGAAGCCGCACGTGGCGTTACCGAGAGTGAGGGTGTCCGCTATCGACAGCCGCAGAGAGAGTGGCATGTCCTCGGCGTCGTCCTCGGACTCGGCCTCGGGCACCCAGCCGGCCTGAGTATCAGGATCAATCACGGTCAATTCGAGTCACCCCCGCGGTGGTGGCCTGGCCGACCTCGACCGCGACATCGATACCTTCCGGAAGGTAGATGTCGACCCGGGAGCCGAAGCGGATCAGGCCGACGCGCTCGCCCTGTTCCACCTTTGTGCCCTGCGGGATGTAAGGGACGATGCGGCGGGCGACCGCACCCGCGATCTGCACCATCTCGATGTCACCGAGCTCGGTGTCGAAGTGCCAGACAACGCGCTCGTTGTTCTCGCTCTCCTTATTGAATGCCGGGACGAACCCACCGGGGATGTGCTCGACCGAGGTCACCGTGCCGGCCAGGGGCGCGCGGTTGACGTGGACATTCAGCGGGCTCATGAAGATCGCGACGCGGGTACGCCCGTCCTTCCACGGCATGATGCTCTGCACCACGCCGTCGGCCGGCGAAATGACTCGGCCCCGGGTGATCTCACGCTCGGGGTCACGGAAGAACCACAGCATGCCCGCCGCGAGCGCGGTGGTGGGCACGGCCACCGCGGCCCAGCGTCCGGACCTGCGGGCCCGGGTGAGGCTGAGCGCCGCGGTGGCGACGGTCGGGAGGAGCCACGGCGAAGCTCCGCGCGCAAGGCGGACTCCGCCGCGTGGTGCAGAGGTTTGGCTGTCGGGCATGGATGACCTTCGTAGCGGATGATGCCGCGCTGGCAACGGGGGACGGCGGCTTTTCCGGCGATGCTATCGGTTGCGGGCAACAACTGGGCAAGCCAGCAGCCGAGTCGGACGGCTGGAAGGCGTCGGCTGAGGATGACAGAGTGTGATCTTCTTCGCGACTAAATCGCCCTGAAAGGGACAATCAGCCCTGGAATCGATACTCCTCAAGGAGTCGGCGTCCAATGATCATTTTCTGGATCTCGGCGGTACCTTCACCGATCAGCAGCATCGGTGCCTCCCGGTAGAGGCGCTCGATCTCGTACTCCTTGGAGAAGCCGTAACCGCCGTGGATCCGGAAGGCGTCCTCGACGACTTCCTTGCAGTACTCGGAGGCGAGGTACTTCGCCATCCCTGCCTCCAGGTCGTTTCGTTCCCCGGAGTCCTTTTTGCGGGCTGCGTTTACCATCATTGCATGGGCGGCCTCGACCTTGGTGGCCATTTCGGCCAGCTTGAACTGGATCGCCTGGTGCTGAGCGATCGGCTTTCCGAAGGTGTGGCGCTGCTGGGCGTAGGAAACGCCCAGCTCGAATGCGCGCTGTGCGACGCCGCAGCCGCGTGCGGCCACATTCACCCGGCCGACCTCGACGCCGTCCATCATTTGGTAAAAACCTCGGCCGGTGGTGCCCCCCAGTACCCGATTGGCCGGAATGCGTAGTCCGTCCATGATGAGTTCGGTCGTGTCGACGCCCTTGTAGCCCATTTTGTCGATTTTGCCGGGGATGGTGAGACCGGGTCGGACCTCGCCGAAGCCGGGCTCCTTCTCCACCAGGAAGGTCGTCATCGACTTGTGCGGGGCGGTCCCCTCGGGGTGGCCTTCGTCACTTCGGCACAGGACAGCGACGAGCGAGGACGTGCCGCCGTTCGTCAGCCACATCTTCTGGCCGTTCAGGACGTACTCGTCGCCCTCCTTGACGCCCTTGGAAGTGATCGCCGAGACATCCGAGCCCAGCGCCGGCTCGGACATCGAGAATGCGCCCCGGACCTCGCCCAGCGCCATCCGCGGCAGGAACGTGTCCTTCTGCTCCTGGGTGCCGTGCTGCTTGAGCATGTACGCCACGATGAAGTGCGTATTGATGATTCCCGACACGCTCATCCAGCCGCGGGCGATTTCCTCCACGCACAGCGCGTATGTGAGAAGCGACTCACCCAGACCCCCGTACTCCTCGGGAATCATCAGTCCGAACAGGCCGAGCTCCTTGAGTCCCTCGACGATCTCGGTCGGGTATTCGTCACGGTGCTCCAGCTGAGTCGCGACCGGAATGATCTCCTTGTCGACGAAATCCCGGACCGTGGAGAGGATTTCCTGCTGGACATCATTGAGACCGGCGGTCTGGGCGAGTCGCTTCATGGCTACTTCTCCACGTTCTTCTGCGAAGGCTGGTTCAGCTCGGGGCGGCCGGGCTGCTCGCCGCCGCGCTCCTTGACGTACGTCTCGGTGGGCACCATCACCTTGCGACGGAACACGCAGACCAGCGTGCCGTCCTGCTTGTACCCCCTGGTCTCCACGTAGACGATTCCGCGGTCGCTCTTGGACTTTGACGGAATCTTGTCGAGAACGGTCGTCTCGCCGTAGATCGTGTCGCCGTGGAAGGTTGGCGCGACATGCTTCAGCGACTCGACCTCCAGATTGGCGATCGCCTTTCCGGAGACATCCGGAACCGACATGCCGAGCAGTAGCGAGTAGATGTAGTTGCCGACGACAACGTTCTTTCCGAAGTCGGTCGTCTTCTGCGCGTAGTTGCTGTCCATATGCAGCGGGTGGTGATTCATGGTCAGCAGGCAGAAAAGGTGGTCGTCGTACTCGGTGACCGTCTTTCCGGGCCAGTGCTTGTAGACCGCACCGACCTCGAACTCCTCGTATGTGCGTCCGAACTGCATGATCAGGCCTCCGGCGCTTCGAACTTGGAGGTGCGCTGCATCCCGGCCGCGCGGCCCTTGCCCGCGATGACGAGGGCCATCTTGCGGCTGGCCTCGTCGATCATCTCGTCGCCGAGCATCGCCGAGCCCTTCTTGCCGCCCTCCTCGGAGGTGCACCAGTCGTACGCGTCGAGGATCAGCTCGGCGTGGTCGTAGTCGTCCTGCGAGGGCGAGAACACCTCGTTGGCCGCGTCGACCTGACCGGGGTGCAGCACCCACTTGCCGTCGAAGCCCAGCGCCGCGGCACGGCCCGCGACCTCGCGGTACGCGTCCACGTCACGGATCTGCAGGAAAGGACCGTCGATCGCCTGGAGGTCGTGGGTCCGGGCCGCCATCAGAATGCGCATCAGGATGTAGTGGTACGCGTCCGCGCCGTACCCGGGCGGCTGCTGACCGACGACCAGGGTCTTCATGTTGATCGACGCCATGAAGTCGGCCGGGCCGAAGATCAGCGTCTCCAGACGGGGCGAGGCGGCGGCGATGTCGTCGATGTTCACCAGGCCCTTGGCGTTCTCGATCTGGGCCTCGATGCCGATCTTCCCGACCTCGAAGCCCATCGTCTTCTCGATCTGGGTCAGCAGCAGGTCGAGAGCGACGACCTGCTGGGCGTCCTGGACCTTGGGCAGCATGATGCAGTCGAGGTTCTGACCGGCGCCCTCGACGACCGTGATGACATCGCGGTACGTCCAGTGGGTCGTCCAGTCGTTGACCCGCACGACCCGGGTCTTGCCGGTCCAGTCGCCGTTGTTCAGCGCATCGACGATGGTGTGCCGGGCGCCCTCCTTGGCGAGCGGTGCGCAGGCGTCCTCCAGGTCGAGGAAGACCTGGTCGGCCGGGAGGCCCTGGGCCTTCTCCAGGAACCGCGGGTTCGAGCCGGGCACGGCCAGACATGAGCGGCGCGGGCGCAGGCGGTTGACGGCAGTCATGCAAGGACCTCCACAGGGTCGAGCTTGTTCGCTTTCCGTATCTCGTCGACGATACGGCCGATGATCTCCGTGATACCGAAGTCCTTCGGGGTGAACACGGCGGCGACGCCCGCCTCGGTCAGCGCGGCGGCGTCGGCGGGCGGAATGATCCCGCCCGCGATCACCGGGATGTCGGCGGCGCCCGCCTCACGCAGCCGGTTCAGCACGTCCGGCACCAACTCGGCGTGCGAGCCGGACAGGATCGACAGACCGACGCAGTGCACGTCCTCGGCCAGGGCGGCCGAGACGATCTCTTCGGGGGTCAGCCTGATCCCCTGGTAGACGACCTCGAAACCGGCGTCACGGGCCCGTACGGCGATCTGCTCTGCGCCGTTGGAGTGACCGTCCAGGCCCGGTTTGCCGACCAGCAGCCGCAGCCGTCCGGCGCCCAGATCTGCCGCGGTGCGGGCGACCTTCTCGCGGACCAGGGCGAGTGGTGTGCCGGCCTCCGCGGTGACCGCGACCGGAGCGGAGGAGACGCCCGTCGGAGCCCGGAACTCGCCGAAGACATCGCGCAGCGCCCAGGACCACTCGCCGGTGGTGACACCCGCGCGGGCACACTCCACGGTCGCTTCCATCAAGTTCTCGGTGCCCGCGGCGGCCTTCTTCAGCGCGGCCAGTGCGTCGCCTGCACGGGCCTCGTCGCGGTTGTCGCGCCACTCGTGGAGCGCTGCGACGACCCGGGCCTCATTGGCGGGGTCGACCGTCATGATCGCCCCGTCGAGGTCCGCGGTGAGCGGGTTCGGTTCGGTTGTCTCGTAGACGTTGACGCCGACGATCTTCTCCTCGCCGCCTTCGATCCGCGCCCGGCGTGCGGCGTGCGAGGAGACCAGTTCGGACTTCAGATAGCCGGACTCGACGGCCGCCATGGCGCCGCCCATCTGCTGGATCCGGTCGATCTCGGCGAGCGACTCGGTGACCAGCTCGTTCACCTTGGCCTCTATGACATGCGATCCGGCGAAGATGTCCTCGTACTCCAGCAGATCGCTCTCGTGCGCGAGCACCTGCTGGATACGGAGCGACCACTGCTGGTCCCAGGGCCGGGGGAGCCCCAGCGCCTCGTTCCAGGCCGGCAGCTGGACGGCCCGGGCGCGGGCGTCCTTGGACAGGGTGACGGCCAGCATCTCCAGGACGATGCGCTGGACGTTGTTCTCCGGCTGCGCCTCGGTCAGGCCGAGCGAGTTGACCTGCACGCCGTAGCGGAAGCGGCGCTGCTTGGCATCGGTGATGCCGTACCGCTCGCGGGTGACCTGGTCCCAGATGCGGCCGAAGGCGCGCATCTTGCACATCTCCTCGATGAACCGGACACCCGCGTTCACGAAGAAGGAGATCCGCGCGACCACATCACCGAACTTCTCCTCGGGCACCTGACCGGAGTCGCGCACGGCGTCCAGGACCGCAATGGCCGTCGACATGGCGTACGCGATCTCCTGGACCGGAGTGGCGCCCGCCTCCTGCAGGTGGTAACTGCAGATGTTGATCGGGTTCCACTTCGGGATGTGATTGACCGTGTACGTGATCATGTCGGTGGTCAGGCGCAGCGAAGGACCGGGCGGGAAGACATGCGTCCCGCGCGAGAGGTACTCCTTGACGATGTCGTTCTGCGTGGTGCCCTGGAGCCGGGTGGGGGCGGCGCCCTGCTCCTCGGCGACCACCTGGTAGAGCGCCAGCAGCCACATCGCGGTGGCGTTGATCGTCATCGAGGTGTTCATCTGCTCCAAGGGGATGTCCTGGAACAGTCGGCGCATGTCACCGAGGTGCGAGACCGGCACGCCGACCCGGCCGACCTCGCCGCGGGCGAGGATGTGGTCGGGGTCGTACCCGGTCTGTGTCGGCAGGTCGAAGGCGACCGACAGACCCGTCTGGCCCTTGGCGAGGTTGCGCCGGTAGAGCTCGTTGGAAGCCTCGGCGGTCGAGTGACCGGCATACGTCCGCATGAGCCACGGGCGGTCCTTCTGGCGGCCCGTCATGTCAGACATTCCTGCTGTGCTTGCCGGTCCGCTCCGCCGACGCGTCACGGAACAGATTGATGGCGTCGATGTGCTTCTCGCGCAGCTCCTCGTCGCGCACGCCCAGACCCTCGCGCGGCGCCAGCGCCAGTACACCGACCTTGCCCTGGTGGAGATTGCGGTGGACGTCGTACGCGGCCTGACCCGTCTCCTCCAGGGAGTAGACCTTCGACAGCGTCGGGTGGATCTTGCCCTTGGCCACCAGCCGGTTGGCCTCCCACGCCTCGCGGTAGTTGGCGAAGTGCGAGCCCACGATCTTCTTCAGCGACATCCACAGGTAGCGGTTGTCGTACTCGTGGTTGTAGCCGGACGTCGAGGCGCAGGTGACGATCGTGCCGCCCTTGCGGGTCACGTACACCGAGGCGCCGAACGTCTCGCGGCCCGGGTGCTCGAAGACGATGTCCACATCCTCGCCGCCGGTGAGTTCACGGATGCGCTTGCCGAACCGCTTCCACTCGCGCGGGTCCTGGTTGTGCTCGTCCTTCCAGAACTTGTAGCCCTCGGCGTTACGGTCGATGATCGCCTCGGCGCCCATCTTCCGGCAGATGTCCGCCTTCTGGTCGCTGGAGACGACACAGATCGGGTTGGCGCCACCGGCCAGCGCAAACTGCGTGGCATATGAACCGAGTCCGCCGCTGGCGCCCCAGATCAGCACGTTGTCGCCCTGCTTCATGCCCGCACCGTTGCGCGAGACGAGCTGGCGGTACGCGGTGGAGTTGACCAGGCCCGGAGCCGCGGCCTCCTCCCAGCTGAGGTGCTGCGGCTTCGGCATCAGCTGGTTGGACTTGACGAGCGCGATCTCGGCGAGGCCGCCGAAGTTGGTCTCGAAGCCCCAGATGCGCTGCTCGGGGTCGAGCATCGTGTCGTTGTGGCCGTCCGAGGACTCCAGTTCGACCGAGAGGCAGTGCGCGACGACCTCGTCGCCCGGGTTCCAGGCGTTGACGCCGGGGCCCGTGCGCAGGACGACGCCCGCCAGGTCGGAGCCGATGATGTGGTACGGCAGGTCGTGGCGCCTGGTGAGCTCGCTGAGCTTGCCGTAGCGCTCCAGGAAGCCGAAGGTGGCCATCGGCTCGAAGATCGAGGTCCACACCGAGTTGTAGTTCACCGAGCTGGCCATGACGGCGACCAGTGCCTCGCCGGGCCCGAGCTCGGGCACCGGAACCTCGTCGAGATGCAGCGACTTGCGGGGGTCCTTGTCGCGGGTGGTGAGCCCGGCGAACATCTCCGTCTCGTCCTTGTGCACGGTCATCGCGCGGTACGACTCAGGGATGGACAGGGCTGCGAAGTCTGCGGCTGTGCTGTCCTGCGATTGGATCGCGTCCAGGATTTCCTTCACGGTGTGCCTCCGGCGGATGGGGGCGCTGAGGGAACGCTTGAGGGTCCCTGCAAGCAGAGGGGGAGCAGTGTGGTGTGGAGGTGGCTGCCGTCGGTTCGGCTGGTGAAGCTTCGGCTTGCTCTGTGGAGCAGAAGGGATTGCCTGTGACGCAGGCGTCCGGGCGCGCAGGCACATGGCTTGCGGGGACAGCCGGCGTACGTGAGGTCTCAGCACGCCGGCCGCCCGGACAACTTCAAGGTATGGCACCCCGTGACACCTGGCAAGGCACTCGGTGCCAACAATTTCTCTCACTTGTCACCCGCCGGGCACGCATGAGCAACGCAAGAGGTGTTTCGGGGCGGTTCTGTCCCGCCGGATGCGGTCAGTGCGAGGGCCGGTACACGTGAGGAGTCGTGGTGCTCAGGGCCAGGAATCCGAGTCGCTGGAGGATCGGGCTGCTCTGGTCGGAGGCGTCGACCTGCAGGTAGCCGTAGCCGCGCTCCGCCGCGATCCGGGCGCGGAAGGCGACCAGGGCCCGGTAGATGCCCCTCCCGCGCCACGCCTGGACCGTTCCGCCGCCCCAGAGCCCCGCGAAGCCCGTGCCCGGGTACAGCTCCATCCTGGCCGAGCTCACCGGCTCGTCGCCCACCATGGCGAGGACGCCGACGAAACTGTCCGGGTCCTCGGTCAGCCTGGCCAGCACCTGATGCCGCAGCCGCGACCAGTCCGAGCCGAATGCCTGCTCATGGGCGCGGGCCATCAGTTCCACATCGTCGGCGTCACTCACGGTGCGCAGCCGGACGCCCTCGGGCAGTTCCACCGCCGTCGAGAGGTCCGTCACCGGGGCGACCATCAAGGTCTCCGGCTCCTCCGCCTCGAAACCGGCCGCCAGCAGCCGCTCCGCCAGATCCGCCGGCCGGTCGTGCGCGTACAGCTTCCACTCGAACTCGTCGTGCCCCAGGGCCGTGCAGTGCGCCACCTGTGCCGCGATCGCCGCGTCCGCCCGTGCGGCATCCAGGTCCGGGGCCGACCAGACGACACCGTTCCAGTCGTCGGCCGTGCCGACCTGTCGTACGACATCACCGGTGCGTTCGACCCGGACGCCGGGGCCGTCAGGGCGGGCGTGTTCGCGCATCTCACGGTCGAAAAGGGTCAGCAGTGTGTCGCGATCGTGATGCATCCGCACAGCACAGTACCGGGGTGCGGGCGCGGCAACCGGTTTTCCGACGCCCGGGCGGACGGGGACGGTCGGCTGGGGCGGAACCGGCCGACTCGCCCCCGTTCAGCGGTCCTTGAGCGCCTGCTGGATCGTGCGCATCACTTCGTCCAGAGGCGCGTCGGTCCGCGCCACCGCGACCAGTACCTCGCCCTGGGACGCCACCGAAGCGGCCGGCTGCTTCGCCGGCTCGGTGCCGGCGACCCGGCCCGCGCCGATACCGGTCCCGAACGTGTCGCGGACGATCGAGAAGGCATGGTCGAGCTGGGCCTCCACATCGCCCTCGCCGCCCGCCCGCAGCCAGCGGCGCAGCACATGGTTGTGCGCGGTGACGACGGCGGATGCCGCGACCTCCGCGAGCAGGGGGTCGTCATTGCCGACATGGTGGTCGCGCTCGTCGAAGTGGCCCAGCAGATAGCGTGTGAACAGCCGCTCGTAGCGGGCCACCGAGGCGATCTCGGCCTCGCGCAGTGTGGGGACCTCACGGGTCAGCTTGTAGCGGGCCACGGAGACCGCGGGCTTGGCCGCGTACATCTTCATGACTTCCTTGATGCCGCGGCAGACGGTGTCGAGCGGGTGCTCGTGCGCGGGGGCGGCATTGAGGACGGCCTCGGCCCTGACGAGGGTGTCGTCATGGTCCGGGAAGATGGCCTCTTCCTTGGAGCGGAAGTGCCGGAAGAAAGTCCGCCGGGCGACTCCCGCGGCGCCCGCGATCTCGTCGACCGTCGTCGCCTCGTACCCCTTCGTGGCGAAGAGTTCCATCGCCGCGGCGGCCAGCTCGCGGCGCATTTTGAGCCGTTGGGCGGCGGCGCGGGTGCCGGTGGCACTCTCCTGGGTGTCGGGCGCGGCGGAGACACGGGGGGACCTGGCGGGCTGGGACATGGTGTGAACGTACTGCATCTGTGCAGGGGAACGCGCCTGTGGGGGAGGGCTGCCCGACGGATCGAGCAGCCCTCCCCACCCGGCTCCCGGCTCAGCGCCGGGCATATTCGCGGAAGCCGCGCCCCGTCTTGCGACCGAGGCAGCCGGCGGCCACCAGATGCTCGAGCAGCGGTGCCGGGGCCAGGCCGGGGTCGCGGAACTCGCTGTGCAGCACCTTCTCGATGGCGAGCGAGACATCGAGTCCGACGACGTCGAGGAGCTCGAACGGGCCCATCGGGTAGCCGCCGCCCAGCTTCATCGCGGCGTCGATGTCGTCGAGGCTCGCGTAGTGTTCCTCGACCATCTTGATCGCGTTGTTGAGGTACGGGAACAGCAGCGCGTTCACGATGAAGCCGGCCCGGTCCCCGCAGTCCACCGGGTGCTTGCGGACCTTGACGCACACCTCGCGGACGGTGGCGTGGACGTCGTCGGCGGTGAGCACCGTACGGACGACCTCGACCAGCTTCATCGCGGGCGCCGGGTTGAAGAAGTGCATCCCGATGACGTCCTGCGGGCGCGAGGTGGCCCGTGCGATCGCCACGACCGGCAGTGACGAGGTGGTGGTGGCGAGCACCGCACCCGGCTTGCAGACCTTGTCCATCGTCCCGAACAACTGCTGCTTGACCGCGAGGTCCTCGGCGACCGCCTCGACCGCGAGATCGACATCGGCGAAGGCGTCCAGCGAACCGGCCGCGGTGATCCGGGCCAGGGTCTCGTCCCGCGCCTCGGCCGTCAGCCGGCCCTTGGAGACCGAACGCGCCAGGGACTTGGCGATCCGGCCCTTCGCCGTGTCCGCCTTCTCCTGGCCGCGGGCGGCGAGCACCACGTCGTAGCCGGCCTTCGCGAAGACTTCGGCGATCCCCGAGGCCATCGTTCCGGAGCCCGCGACACCCACCGACCGCACCGTGCGCCCGGTCGCCGTTCCCGCGCTCTCCCGCGGGGTCAGCGCGTCCGGCACCACGGTCTGGCTGCCGGCCTCCTCGTACGTATAGAAGCCGCGGCCCGACTTGCGGCCGGTCAGCCCCGCTTCGCTGAGCTGACCGAGGATGGGGGCGGGGGCGTGCAGCCGGTCGTGTGACGCGCAGTACATCGCCTCCAGGACGGTACGGGCGGTGTCGATCCCGATCAGGTCGAGCAGGGCGAGCGGGCCCATCGGCAGGCCGCAGCCCAGCTTCATCGCCGCGTCGATGTCCTCGCGGGAGGCGTAGTTCGCCTCGTACATCGCGGCGGCCTGGTTGAGGTACCCGAACAGCAGCCCGTCGGCGACGAAGCCCGGCCGGTCGCCGACCGCGACCGGCTCCTTGCCCAGCCTGCGGGCAAGCGCGGTGACCGCCTGGACGGCCGGCGGCGCGGTCAGCACCGAGGAGACCACCTCGACCAGCTTCATCGCGGGCGCCGGGTTGAAGAAGTGCAGGCCGAGCACGCGCTCGGGGTGCAGCGATTCGGCGGCGAGCCGGGTGACCGACAGGGCGTTGGTGCCGGTCGCCAGGATCGTGGTGGGGGAGACGACCGCGTCGAGCTCCCGGAAGACCTGCTGCTTGATCTCGTACGACTCGGGCACGACCTCGATGACCAGCTCCGCCTCCGCGGCGGCCTGAAGGTCACCGAAGGTACGGAACCGGGCGAGGACGTCGCTCCGCTCCTCCTCCGTGATCCGCTCGCGCCGCACGGCGCGGGCGGTCGAGGCTTCCAGGGCGGCGACGGCCTGGCGGGCCGCCGCCTCGCTGATGTCGATACCGATGACCTCGTGGCCGGCGCGGGCCAGGACGTCGGCTATGCCGGTGCCCATGGTGCCGAGACCGACGACGGCGATGGTGCTGAGCGGGGTGTCCATCACGGGACTCCAGAGAATGAGTGACGACTGTGAGGAGGAGGCACGGTGTGCGCTGAAGGGTGAACCTGCGCAAGGCGTGCGGGAGTTGCGTGTCGTGGTGCTCAGGGCCGAGGCGTGATGAACGCGCTCGGACCGGGAAGGGGCGACGGACTCTGTCCCGAAGTCGCGTCTCGCAAAGCTGCCGAACCGACAAGCACTCCGGGTGGCTGCGTCACCAGGCCACCGGAGCCTGCGGGGAGTGTGTCCCGCTCACATGAGCTTAACCGGTGGGTAACGAGCACGCCAGCCCCGGGATGTCGTGCGTCATGTCACATTCACCCCGGCTCTCGATACCCAGAGTTCCCGTCGATACGCTGACGGTCATGGACGAGGAGTTCCGGTCGCTGACGGACCGGCTGGCGGACGAGACGGGAGAGTCGGCGGCGTACCGCAGACTGCTCGCCACCGATGACGACGAGGAACTGGCCCGCGTTCTCGTGGAACGCGAACGCCCGCTCTGGGCACGTGAGATCGCCGCGTTCCGGCTCGGCTGCGGCGGCGACCGGCGGGCCTTCGAGGCGCTGGTCCTGCTGCTCAATCACCGCGACCCGGAGCGCTGCGTCTCCGCCGCCCACGCCCTGGCGCGCCTCGGCGACCCGCGCACACCCCGGGCCGCCGCCGCCCTGGCGACCAACACCCTGCGCACCGCCTACGCCCTGCATCCGGTGCGCCTGCTCACCGAGCTTCGGGCCCCGGAGTCCGTACCGGCGCTGATGACCACCCTGGAGGGCCTTCTGGCCCCTGACGACCCGCACTGGCGGGTGGCCCTCGCCTGCGTGGAAGGCCTCGGGCAACTCGGCGACGAACAGGCCCGCCCGCTCCTGGAGGCGGCGCTGCCGCATCCGAGGCTGGGCGACGCCGCACGGGATGCGCTCAGCCGGCTGCGGCGGGTCTGAGGGCGTGGACCCCTGCCCACCGGTCCGGCGCCGACGCGCTCAAGGGGCGCAGAGCCGGCGTGGGCGTGCATGGCGTCGTACCGGCCGTCCTGGCGCATGCGCCAGGACGGCCCGTACGTGTGATCAGGCCCGGCCGTGGGCCGTCAGCCGCGGAATCCGAGCAGCCCGTGCAGGATGCTGCCCCTGCTGCCGGAATTCGTTCCCTGGGCCGACTTCGCCGCCGCCATGTCGGTCAGCGGCTTCGGGTCGGGGGAGGTGGCGCAGACCGCGTCCGCTTCGGTCCGGCTGTCCTTGCCACGCGGGACGGTGCCCTTGGCGAGATAGTCCGCCAGGTAGGCGTCCAGGCAGTCGTTGCCGCTCAGCGTGATGCCGTGATTGCCGCCGCCCTGCTCGACCACCAGGCTGGAGCCGCGCAGATTGCGGTGCAGGGTGACTCCGCCCTCGTACGGTGTGGCCGCGTCCTCGGTGGCCTGGAAGAGCAGCACCGGCGGCAGGCTGTTGTTGGAGACCCGTACCGGGTTCAGCGGCTCCACCGGCCAGTCGGCGCACGGGGCGTTGTACCAGGTGTTGTTCCAGGTGAAGAAGGGCGCCTTGGCCTGTACGTTCCAGCTGTCGTTGCGCCAGATGTTCCACTCACGGGGCCACTGGGCATCCCGGCACTGCACGGCCGAGTAGACCGAGTACCCGTTGTCGCCCTCCGCGTCGACCGCGCCGAACCTCTTGTACGCCGTTACGAGCGCGTCCTGGTCCTGGTCGTTCACATACGCGGCGAACGCATCGGCCAGGTAGGGCCAGTAGCCGTTGTAGTAGCCACCCGGCAGGAAGGTGTCCTCCAGCTCGCTCGCCCCGACCCTCCCGCCCGCGGGGTGTGCCTTCACGGCGTCACGCATCGCGTACCAGGCGCGCTCGACCTCCGCCGGGTCGCTGCCGAGCCGGTATGTGGCGTCATGCTTCGCCACCCAGGCGGCGAACGCTTTGTGGCGGGCGTCGAAGGCGTAGTTCTGGCTGAGGTTGTCGTCGTACCAGACGCCCTCCGGGTCGACGTTCGAGTCGAGTGCCAGGCGCCGCACCCGCTCCGGGAAGAGCTTGGCGTACACCGCGCCCAGGTAGGTGGCGTACGAGTAACCGAAGTAGTTGAGCTGCTCGGAGCCGGTCGCCTGCCGGATCACGTCGAGGTCCTTGGCGGCGCTGACCGTGTCCATGTGCGGCAGCAGATCCGGGTATTTCTCCCCGCATGCCTGCGCGAACGAACGGGCCCGGTTCCGGTTGGCCTGCTCGACGTCGAGCGAGTCCGGCACCGAATCGGGGCGCAGCTTGTCGAAGTGGCCCGGTACGCAGTCCAGCGCGGGCTCGCTCTTCCCGACGCCGCGCGGGTCGAACCCGATCACGTCGTACTGTGCGGCAACCGCCTTCGGCAGCGAGGACGCCACGAAGCCGGCCATCGAGAGGCCGCTGCCCCCGGGGCCGCCCGGATTGACGAACAGAGGGCCCTGGAAGGTCTTCGCGGTGTGCGGGATCCGGGACAGAGCGAGCGTGATGCGCCGACCTGACGGATCATCATGATTGAGTGGCGTACTGACCGATGAGCACTGCAGCCTCGGGTACGACTTGGTGCCGCAGTCGGTCCATCTGAGCTGAGCGGCGGCGCGCTGCACACCGGTGTCGGCGGTCGCCGGGGACGGTGCGGCGGTCACCAGACCGGCGACCGTCGCACCGGCGGCGAGCAGAATTACTGGACGTTTCGTCATATGGCCTCCCGTGGTGGGGGAAACACGGCTGCGCGTGGCGCAGCCCCCGCCGCATGCTCCCCACATTCACGCCCGGAAGGACCTGTTGCAGTGAGAGTTGACCCATTTGCGCGCGTCGGATACGCCAGGTCGGAGCAGGGTCGAGCTGGGTGGGTTCGGGACTGTCGAGCGGAGAGTGCTGCTCCTGACGCACGGGCAGCCGAGGGGTCGTCCCGCGGTGCGAGGGGCCGATGCCGAATTCGGCCGTCGGCTCGTGGACGTACCGCGTGATGGGCCGCTGGTACCACTTGGGCGCGTAGGCCCCCTCGGCGTGCAACCGCTCGTACCGTCGCACCGGATGCGGGTGATGGTGCGCGGGCCACTGCATGTACCACTCCCGGGTGCCGGGCCGCGGATGGAGCATGAGCGGCGTCGCCGAGCTCGCCCCCGGCGGCGGCGATACGCCTCCTCGGTAGCGCTGGACAATGAATAGAGCGCTTGTTCCCTTGATTGTTTTCTCCCCTTCGTCCAGGCCCGGATTTTGAGTGGCGTCCCGGAGGTGGTTGGCTCAGCACACCCCCGAACAACCGAGTGCTGGAGGAACAGCCATGGCGCAGGTCGAGGCAACGACGGAGCGAGTCATCGCGGCGGACGCGGAGACGGTGTTCGACGCGCTGGCCGACTACGAGGAGGTCCGGGGCAAGGTGCTGCCCGGACACTTCAGCGAGTACGAGGTGCGTGAGGGCGGTGACGGCGAGGGCACCCTCGTCCACTGGAAGCTCCAGGCCACCCGCAAGCGGGTGCGCGACTGTCTGCTGGAGGTCACCGAGCCCACCGACGGCCAACTCGTGGAGAAGGACCGCAACTCCTCGATGGTCACCACCTGGACCGTCACTCCGGCCGGTGAGGGCAAGTCGAAGGCGGTCGTGTCGACCGTCTGGAACGGTGCCGGCGGCATCGGCGGATTCTTCGAGAAGACCTTTGCACCCAAGGGACTTGGGCGGATCTACGACGAGCTGCTGCAGAACCTCGCCACCGAGGTCGAGAAGTAGCTCACCCTCTCTTGACCGGCCTCACCGGTTCGGGTGGTTCTCTCGGCCCGTCGGTTGTGCGCCGTAATGGCTCCCACCGGGGGCTAAGCCCCCCGAGTGCGCCGTCAGCGCCCCCCGTCGCGTTTGCCTCCCCTGTCGCGCAATGCGAGAAATGGGCGGCGCAGATGCGACGAGGGGAGCGGCACGTGGTGGGTGGGATCACTCTGTTGGAGGACGATCCGAGCGGTGCGGGGGCCGCCGAGGCGGCGACCACGCCACCCTCCGGGACGCCCTTGCCGCTCCCCGTCGCGAAGGAAGTCGCACCCGCTCCGTCCGCCGTACCGGAGATCAGCCCCCGTCACATCCGGCTGGTCTTCCTCGGGCTGATGCTCACGCTTCTGCTTGCGGCGCTCGACCAGATGATCGTCGCCACCGCGCTGCCGAAGATCGTCGGTGAGCTGCACGGCCTGGAGAAGATGTCCTGGGCCGTCACCGCGTACCTCCTCGCCTCCACCATCGGACTGCCGATCTACGGAAAGCTCGGCGACCTCTTCGGCCGCAAGGGCGTCTTCCAGTTCGCGATCGTCGTCTTCGTCATCGGCTCCGCGCTGGCCGGCTGGTCGCGCACCATGGACGAACTGATCGCCTTCCGCGCCGTTCAGGGCATCGGCGGCGGCGGGCTCATGATCGGTGTCCAGGCGATCATCGCGGATGTCGTACCGCCCAGGGAACGCGGCCGGTTCATGGGGCTCATCGGCGCAGCCTTCGGCCTCGCCTCCGTCGCGGGCCCGCTGCTCGGCGGCTTCTTCACCGACCATGCTTCCTGGCGCTGGTGCTTCTACATCAACGTTCCGTTCGGTCTGGCCACTCTCGCCGTCATCACCGTCGTACTGAAACTCCCCAGGCCCACCGTCCGGCCTCGCCTCGACATCCTCGGCGCGCTGCTGCTTGCGGCCGCCTCCACCTGCCTGGTGCTGCTGACCAGTTGGGGCGGTACGGAGTACGCCTGGGGATCGCGCACCATCCTGGGACTCGCCGCCGGAGCCGCCGGAACGGCCCTGCTGTTCCTCGTCGTCGAGCACCGGGCGGCCGAACCGATCATTCCGCTGAGGCTGTTCCGTGACTCGATCTTCAATGTCACCGCACTCGTCGGCGCGGTCGCCGGGGTCGCACTGTTCGGCGCCGCCAGCTATCTGCCGACCTTTCTCCAGATGGTCGACGGGGCCACGGCCACCGAATCCGGGCTGCTGATGCTCCCGATGATGGGCGGCATCGTCGCCGCGTCCATCGTCTCCGGTCAGCTGATCTCCCGTACCGGCCGCTACCGCGTCCACCCGATCCTCGGCGGCGCCGTCTCGGCGATCGGCATGTGGCTGCTCTCCCGGCTCGAAATCGACACCTCGCGCCTCGAATACAGCATCGCGCAGGCCGTGCTCGGCATCGGGATCGGACTGGTCATGCCGGTGCTCGTCCTCGCCGTGCAGAACTCCGTACAGCCCGCCGACCTCGGCACCGCCACCAGCGCCAACAACTACTTCCGGCAGATCGGCGGCAGCGTCGGCGCCGCCGTCTTCGGGACGCTCTTCGCGGGCCGCCTCGCGGACGCGCTCGCCGTCCGCCTGCCGTCCGGCGCCGACCTCCCCGACCCCGAGTCGATCACCCCGCAGCTGGTCCATGCCATGGAACCCGCGCTGCGCGACAGTTACATCCAGGCGTACGCCGACGCGATGCCGCGGATCTTCCTCTACCTCGTGCCGGTGCTCGTGCTCGGCCTGTTCTTCGCCTTCTTCCTCAAGGAGAAACCGCTGGTGTCCCATCACAGCCCCGAAACCGCCGCCGAGTCCGCACCGATCCCCGCAGCCCGCACCACCGTTGCCGCTCCGTCACCCGTGTACCTGTCGGGCGTGCCGGTGTGCGGGAGCGTCCAGCACCCTGACGGTACGAAGGTCCCGCGCGCCGCCCTCACTCTCATCGACGTCCAAGGACAGCAGGTCGGACGGGGCGCGAGCGGCGACGACGGGCGGTACGCGCTGAGTGTGCCGGGCGCCGGCTCGTACGTCCTCATCGCCGCGGCCGGCGGCCACCAGCCGCAGGCCGTCAGCGTCACCGTGGGCGAACGGCCTGTCGAGCTCGATGTGGTGCTCGGCGGTGCGGGACGCCTCGCCGGGACCGTCGTCACCGCCGACGGCATCCCGGTGCGCGACGCCGCCGTCACCCTCACCGATGTACGCGGCGAAGTGGTCGCCTCCACCCGCAGCGGCCGCGAAGGCGGCTATGTGATCACGGAGTTGGTGGCCGGCGAGTACACCCTCGCCGCCAGCGCCCCCGCATTCCGGCCCGCCGCGCTGCCGGTGAGCGTGCAGGCGGCCAGGGAGACCCGGCAGGACATCGAACTCGCCGGTGGAGCGGTGCTGCGCGGCATCGTACGGGCGAGCGGCGGCCGGCCCGTCGAGGATGCCCGGGTCACGCTCCTGGACGCGGCGGGCAATGTGGTCGACACCCTCACCACCGGGCCCGACGGCGCATTCCGGTTCGTGGACCTGTCCACCGGTGAGTACACGGTCATCGCGGCCGGGTACCCGCCGGTGGCCACCGTGCTCCAGGTCGCGGGTGGCGGACGTACCGAACGCGACCTCCAACTGGGGCACGAGGACTGACCGTTCCCGAGTCGCTGCTGCTGTCGGCGCTGGGCGGGGCGACGGGCGCGCTGCTGGGCGCAGCGGCGACGTACGGCTTCGCGCGGGTCCAGGGGTGGACGGCGATGGTCCCGCTCTGGTCCCTGGCGGGCGGCGGCCTGGCCGCCACCCGCCTGATCGGCGTGGTGGCGGGCCTCTATCCGGCGATCCACGCCTCCCGTCTCCACCCGGCGGTGGCTCTGAACGCGACGTGAGGCGGCGGCGTGCGGGGTGCCCTTTTGAAGCGGCGCCCCGCACGCCCCACTTGCTCCACGCCGCCCCTTCGTCCCCACGGGGTCGGACGCATCAGCCGACTCCAGGCATGCTTCCAGCCGCGTCGCGACCGGTGTGAGGATGGCTGCCATGACATGGACGGCACCCCGCATCGAACGTACGACAGCCGACGGCGACCAGCTGAACGTCCCGAGCACCGCGGACGAGCGAGCCATGCTGGAGGGCTGGCTCCGATGGCACAGGGAGACGCTGCTCACCAAGTGCGCCGGACTCGACCGGGCGCAGCTGGCGCGCACCGCCGCCGAACCGTCGAACCTCACTCTCCTCGGCCTGGTACGGCACATGGCGGAGATCGAACGCTGGTGGTTTCGGCGAAGCTTCGCGGGTGAGTCGATCGGCGACATCTTCACCGGCCCCGACGACGGGGACGAAGGCATCGACGGCGTCGACCCCGCTTACGCGGAACGTGACTTCGCCGCGTACCGCGCCGAGGTCGAGGCGTGCAAGGCCGCCGTGGCGGGGCGCGGTCTCGACGAGACATTCATGTCGATGAGCCGCGGCCGGCTCGTCAGCCTTCGCTGGGTGTACCTGGTGATGATCCAGGAGTACGCGCGCCACAACGGCCACGCGGACCTGCTGCGCGAACGGACCGACGGCGCCACGGGCGACTATCCGGCGCTGGGTTGAGCGCGGTTTCGTGCTCCTCGGTGCGAGGAGCACGAAACCGCCCCTCAGTCGTCCGTCTCGGACGGATACACCGCCGCATAGGTTGAGCGGAACAGGGCGGTGACCTCCTGGCCGCTGAGACCCTGAGAACGTGCCTCGTCCAGCCACTGCGCGAGCGAGGCGCGCAACGGGGAGTCCGGACTTTCCTGGGCCGGGACCAGGGAGCGGGTGATGAAGGTGCCCGCTCCCTGCCGGACCTCGGCGAGGCCCGCGCGTTCCAGCTCGCGGTACGCCTTGAGGGTCGTGTTCGGATTGACCTTGGTCTCCGCCGCGACCTGCGCGGCAGTGGGCAGCCGGTCGCCCTTCTCCAGGGCGCCCATCCGCAGCGCCTGTTCGACCTGTCGCACGATCTGGAGGTACGTTGCCACTCCGCTGCGTTTGTCGATGCGGAATACGACCACTGTCGTCACCTCCCGTTGGACTGCCGAAACGATCGTACCTGCGGCGGTATGTCCTAAAGAGGGCGCCGGGACACCCGCCACAGGGTGAACACGGTGAGCACGGCGGTGGCCGCGAGCAGGATGCCCGCCCCGGTCCACTGCATGGACGGCATCTGGTCGTAACCGAGGTACTCGACGACATTGTTGACGATGCCGTGCTCCTTGATGCAGGCGTCCGAGGCCGCTTCGGTGCTCTTGGCGCACAGCCCCCAGCCGTAGCGATGGCCGTCGGCGGAGCCGATCCAGCGGTCCAGCTCGAGCGACTCGTTCAGCCGTGCGGGCATGTCGCCGTCGAGCGGGTAGGTGAGCATGCGGGACGGCGCGAGATATGCGCGCATCTCGCCCCAGACGACCTCGACGATCGCGGCGAAGACGAACGTGACCACCATGGACGCGAGGACCCGGCGCAGCAGCATGCCGATGGTGATGCCGGCGGCGGTCAGGAAG
Organism: Streptomyces sp. NPDC002958; assembly: GCF_055563255.1. Taxonomy (NCBI): domain Bacteria; kingdom Bacillati; phylum Actinomycetota; class Actinomycetes; order Kitasatosporales; family Streptomycetaceae; genus Streptomyces; species Streptomyces sp. NPDC002958. The sequence goes on from NZ_JBVHDS010000012.1 coordinate 44,193, forward strand.
AGGCAGAGCGCGGGCAGCATCGGACCGGTGTTGTCGAAGACCGGCCCCTCCGGCCACAGGTTGGGGAAAACCGAACGGTAGGGCTTCCACCACCAGGTGAAGAACGCCGAGAGCACCGCGCCGGACACGACCACGGCGGCGTAGCACCAGATGAGCTTCGTCGCCAGCCAACGACGGCGGGACACGGACTGGGTGGTGACCAGCTGTGCGGTGCCGTGTTCCTGATCGCCCGCGATCAGCGGGGCGCCGAGGAAGACGGCGAGGATCACGGGCAGCCCGCTCAGGGCCGTGAGGGTGAGACCGATTGCCTTCGAGTCGAGTGTCGGCTGCGCCAGCTCCTTTTCCGGCCAGCCCGCGGCTTCGAGTGTCTGGCCCATTTGGCTGCGCTGGTACGCGATCCAGATCGAGCCGAGAACCATCACGGCGAGCACGGTGAGCAGTGCGGCCCGGTGCTGACGTACGACGAGCCAGCTCAGCCCGCGCAGTAGACGGGGCCCGGGCGTCCGTCCGGTTCGGGGCGTCTCGGTCAGGGTGGTGCTCATGAGGTGGGGATCCCTTCGGCCTCGATACGGGCACCGGGTGTGAACAACGGGGGTGCGTCCGGCGAGCGGAGATGCGCCAGCAGCACTTCCTCCAGGCTGGGTTCGGTGACCACCCAGTCACCCGGCAGCGGGCCGTTCGGCCGCACCAGCGCCTGGAACTGCCTGCCCTGGACACGGGTTTCGATCACCGTGTGAGGGGCCAGTGCGGCGGCCGGGTCCTCACCCGAGGCGAGTCCCGTCACCAGTGCGTGCGCCGGGACGAGCGCGTCCGCGTCACCCGCTATCCGAATCCTGCCGTCGGCGAGAACCAGCAGGTAGTCGCACATGTCCTCCAGCTCGGACAGCATGTGTGAGGACATCAACACCGTGGTGCCGCGCTCCACGGCCTCCGACATCAGGAGGGCGCTCATGTCGTGGCGGGCCAGCGGATCGAGGTCGGACATCGGCTCGTCGAGCAGCAGCAGGTCGGGCCGCTTGCCGAAGGCGAGCGCGAACGCGACACGGGTGCGCTGACCACCGGAGAGCGTACCGATACGGACGTTCATCGGCACCTGACCGGACCGTACGATCCGCTCCGCCGCGGCCATGTCCCAGCCGGGGTTGAGCTCGCTGCCCAGACGCAGCGTCTCCGCCACGGTGAACCGCTTGAACAGCGGCTTGTCCTGCCCGAGGAACGCGAATCTCGGCATCGTCGCGGGATCGTCCACCGGCACGCCGAAGATGCGGAGTTCACCCTCCGTCGGCTGCACCTGCCGGGTCGAGAGTCCCAACAGGGTGCTCTTTCCTGCCCCGTTGGGGCCGACGAGACCGCAGATCCGCCCGGCCGGCAGCCGGAACGAGCAGTCGCGCAGCGCCCAGCCGCGACGGTAGCGCTTGCCCAGGCCACGGGCCTCCAGCGCCCATGCGCCGGACGCGGCGCCCGGAGTGAATGCGTCTGCCATGCACTTCGCCTCGATTCCATTAGTCAATTAATGGAATCATGGTCTTTGTGAAGGAGGACTGTCAAGGAGGCGCCGTCGGGTCCGCGCGACCCGGGGCTCCGGGGTATCTGGAATGCACCTGTTCGGGGTGTGGGGCGCTTTCGACCGCAAGAGTGCGCCCCTGGCACAAGGGCGTGCCTTGTGTCAGGGGCGCGGTCAGGAAAGGGCTGTCGTGCGGGTCAGCGAATGGCGTAGGCCTTGATCAGGGTCTGCTCGATCTTGCTGCCGTTGGTGTCCTGTGCCTTGACGCGCAGGGACACAAAGCCCGAAGTCGGGTTGTTCACGGACACCTTGTAGCTGCCGTCGCTCTTGCTCTTGACCTTCGCGGGCTGCCAGGTGGCACCCTCGTCGGAGGACGCCTCCACCTCGACTCCGTCGATGTCCGGGGTGGCGCCGTTCTGGAGGAGGAACGACAGGTCGAACTGGTAGGTGTCGCCGCCCGGGGTGGTGTTCTCCGCGTCCAGGTCCAGGCCGTACTTCGGCCAGAGCAGCGCCAGGTCCTCCTTGCCGTTCGCGGGCCGGGCGGACTTGAACGTCCACGCGGTGCTGGTCTTCGTGGACAGCGGGAACCACGCCGGGTGCTCGGTGTCCATGGTGATCCGGTAGGTCGCCGGGTCAGGGCTGACCGGCAGCGTCGTGAGCGAGAACCGGTCGGTCTCCTTGAGGAGTTTGCCGTCCTGGTACAGCCGCACCGTCGACTTGTCGCCATTGGACACGAAGTAGGCGTAGTGTCCCGGCTCGCTGTCGCCCATCTCCTGCATGTTGAGGGTGACCTGGTCACCGTCGCGGAACGCAAGGGTGTTCTCCGGTCCGGACGGGCCGTTCGCCGCACCCAGCCAGGTCTCCTCGCGCTGCTCGCCCGGGCTGTAGTTGCGGATGACGTCACGCATGGCGCGGCCGATGTCGGTGCGGTCCGGGTAGACCGTGTGCAACCACCGCATGTCCTTCATCGTCGGCCACTTGCTGCCGGTGGAGTACCACTCCTCCCGGTCCAGCGGCGCGTCGTAGAAGTCCACCACATCGACGAGGGAGGTCTCTCCCGGGCGGATCGCCGAAGTGGTGTCGCCGATCAGAGTGCCCTTGGTGCTGCGGTAGTGGGACTTCACCACGGCCGAGTTCTCTGTGGTGACCGCGTCGGTGGGGTCGGCCGGGATCCCACCGGGAACCATCAGCGCGATGTTGTACACATAGGGGTGGTTCCCGATGCCCTGCAGGTTGATCTGCGTGGGACCGTCGGTCATCCGGCCGAAGAGCACCGCGCCCTCGTCCTGGGTGAGGGTCCAGGCCGGGATGGCAGTGCCGGTGGCGCGTGGCACGATGGTGGCGTAGGGGCCGGGCCGGTCGTTGACGATGATCGCTGCCTTCGCACCGGCACCGGCCACCGCGGCGATCTGGTCGACGGCCTTCCGGGTGGCGTCGCGGGTGACGACCGCGAGCTTGTTATCGAGGTCCTTGCCGGCCAGGTCCTCCGGCCGTCCCGTGCCGGCGTCGACCGCCTGGAGCGTGCTGGGGCCGTACAACCGGGCCGCATACATCACCGGCTCAAGGGCGAGCGCGCCTCCCCGCCCGGCATAGGACGCCCGGATCACCGGCGAGTACCTGCGCTGCTGGAAGTTGAACTCGAACGTGCCGTCCGTCACCGGCTCGGTGGGCACCACATAGGCGTGGTCCCACAGCGGGCTGTATGCGCCCTTCAAGAAGTCGATCCCCCGCTTGCCGGGGAGCTGCTGGCGGTACCCGAGCTTGAAGCCGTTCGGCTCCGACTTCTTGGGGGTCGCGACCTTGACTTCCTTGCCCAGCCGGGCGTCCATCGTGATCGTCCGGTCCGCCTTCAGATCCACGACGGGCTCACCGGCGAGCGTGTAGTCCAGGGTCTGGCCCGTGGCCTTGTCCTTCGTGTTGACGACACCCATGACGGAGTAGCGTCCCTGCGGCACCGCGACGGTCTTGGTTCCCCCCTCGGGGTAGACCTGGCGGACGACGCCGTTGTCCAGGTCGAACACCGCGAGTTCGCCGGACGCCGGGTCTCCGTTCCGGCCGATCGTGTGGATGGTGAGGTCGACGGTGGGCACGTCCTTCGTGGCGCCGACGGTGGTGCGGATCGCGGTGCCGTCGGGCGCGGTGGCGGTGATGATGCCGGTGTAGTCGCCCATGGCGCCGAGTTCGGGGTGGTAGGTCACCGTCACGCTGGCGGTGGAGTTGGCCGGGACTGTCACGTTGTTGGTGCTGAGCGTGAACGTGCCGTCCGGCGGGGGTGCCGTCTCCCCGAGGCTGAACAGGCGGAGCGACAGCGTGGTGTCCGCTGCGGAGGTGTTGACGTAGTTGACCGTCTTGGTGACCGGTGCGCTCTCGGCCGACTTCTTGCCCATGCTGATGACGGCGGGGCTGGAGTAGACCTCGGCGTTGATCGCCTTGGGCACGTCGACGCGGCCGTTACCGCCCTGGTAGGCGTTGTACGAGCCCTGCTTGGCGGTGCTGACCAGCACCTGCTTGAGCCGGTCGGCGGACCAGTCGGGGTGGCGCTGGACGAGGATCGCCGCTGCGCCGGACACGTGCGGGGTGGCCATCGAGGTGCCGTTGGCCGCGGTGTAGTTGGCGTCGACCGGGGTGCCCATGGAGGTGCCGGCGGCGCGCGCGGCGACGATGCCCACGCCCGGTGCGGTGATCTCCGGCTTGACCGCAAAGGTTTCCTTGACCGGGCCGCGGCTGGAGAAGTTCGCGAGCTGGTCCTGCTTGGACACCGCGCCGACGGTCAGTGCGTCCTGGGCGGCACCGGGCGAACCCACGGTCCCCTTGCCCGGGCCCGTGTTGCCGGCCGCGATGACGAACAGCGACCCGGAGGACTCGGTGAGCTGGTTGACGGCCTGGCTGATCGGGTCGGTGCCATCACTGCCGGCCGCCGAGCCCAGGCTCATGCTGATGACGTCCACACCCTGGGCCGCCGCCCACTCCATACCGCCGATGACCGCCGACTGGGACCCGCTACCGGCCGTGTTGAGGACCTTGCCGATGTACAGGTCGGCGCCCGGCGCCACACCCTTCAATTTGCCGCCCGACGCGGCACCCGAGCCGGCGATGGTCGAGGCGACATGCGTGCCGTGACCGTGGTGATCGACCGCGTCAGGGTCGTCGGAGAAGTTCTCCATTTTCTTGACCCGCCCTGCCACATCGGGGTGGTTGGGGTCGATTCCGGTGTCGAGGATGGCCACCTTGGTGCCGGTGCCGTCGTAGCCGGCCGCCCACGCTTCAGGGGCGCCGATCTGCGGCACACTCTGGTCCAGCGTCACCTGCACCGGCTTGTCGAGCCAGAGCTTCTTGATCCCGTCGGCGAGCTTCGGTGCCTTTGCCGTGGCGGTGCTGTCGTCGTCGACCGCCTCCCAGAACGTCGCCGCCTTCTTCTTGCCGGCGTGCAGCGCCACCGCGTTGGCACTGGGCAGCCCGTCCTTCTTCACCGAGCCGGCCGGCGCGGCCTTCTCGAGCGCCTTGCCGGCCTTGCCCGGCGCGCCCCCGTAGGTCGCGATCAGAGGAACGGCGGAACGGCGCGCGTCGTCATAGCCGTACTCAACCAGCTTGGTGACGTTGAACAGCTCACGGTCGAGCTCGTTCGCGGCGAGGTAAGGCTGCGCCTTGTCCGGGATGACATAGACCTCGTCGCCCACCTTCAGGGTGGTGAACGCCGCCGGGGTGCCGTCGGCCGCGGGCTCGACCGTCGCCGCCTGCAAGCCATCGGCGTGACGCTCCAGCGTCACCACTTCGCCGGTGACGAGGGTGAGCTTGTGTGTGGCGACAACGGGGCTCTTCTGCTGTGGCTGGCTCGCTCGGGGGGCCGGCGTCTCGGCGGCGGTGGCGACGGGGAGGGTGGTGAGTGTTCCGGCCACACAGGCCGCGGTGAGAATCCCCAGGGCCGTCCGCACTGGACGGCGTGTCAGCCGGTAGGCTATGGGGGTGTTCGGGCTGGCTGAGGATCTGTTCGGCCCAGCCGGTTGCGACTGTCTCATCAAGGCGTTGACCTTCTCTGAGGGGGAATGAAGGCGCGCGGAACCACGCCGTCGCGTGGATGCGGCGCCGCGTCGTATATGCGTCGTATGTGGTGGGTGGTTGGGCTGCTCTTTCAGGTGCGAGCGGTGCAGCAGCACCAGGGGACGGCGGACCGCGCGCCGTGTCGATGCGGCGGCCGTGCGCCGCCGGGTATGTCAGGCACGGGAACCTTGCTGCGCTGTGGGATCCGGAGAATCGGGGTCGGCGTGCACCGCCCCTCTGGGCTGCCCAATCCCCATCCGCGCCTCGCTTCCGGTTCACCTCAGGGTGTTAGCGGAGAGACTAGGCCCTGCACCGACTGGGAGCGCTTCCATCATTCGATTGAGTTTGAGTGGGTGCTTGATCCCCAACGGTTCCGAAATGCAGCAGATTTCGCGTCGACGCCGGCGGTATGAGCGCCGAACCCGCCGCAGAAAATGGCCGGGGTGGGTTCGGACGTCGGGAACTTTCGGGTATGTCCGGCACGTTCAAGGACGTCGAGGTCTGGTGGCAGGCGCGGGACGAGTAGTTGGTTTTGACCATACCGAGTTCCGGCGAGGTATGTGAGCGCCGGTACAACGGGGTGCGCCCCCGGCACAAGGGCGTTCCTTGTGCCAGGGGTGCGGTCAGGAATGGGCCGCTGTGAGGGTCAGCGAACGGCGTAGGCCTTGATCAGGGTCTGCTCGATCTTGCTGCCGTTGGTGTCCTGTGCCTTGATGCGCAGGGACACGTAGCCCGAATCCGGGTTGTTCACGGACACCTTGTAGCTGCCGTCGCTCTTGCTCTTGACCTTCGCGGGCTGCCAGGTGGCACCCTCGTCGGAGGACGCCTCCACATCGACTCCGTCGATGTCCGGGGTGGCGCCGTTCTGGAGGAGGAACGTCAGGTCGAAGTCGTAGGTGTCGCCGCCCGGGGTGGTGTTTTCCGCGTCCAGGTCCAGGCCGTACTTCGGCCAGAGCAGCGCCAGGTCCTCCTTGCCGTTCTCCGGCCGGGCGGACTTGAATGTCCACGCGGTGCTGGCCTTGGTGGACAGCGGGAACCACGCCGGGTGCTCGGTGTCCATGGTGATCCGGTAGGTCGCCGGGTCAGGGCTGACCGGCAGCGTCGTGAGCGAGAACCAGCCCTGCTCCTTGAGGAGTTTGCCGTCCTGGTACAGCCGCACCGTCGACGTGGTGCCGTTGTCGCCCTGGAAGTAGGCGTAGTGTCCGGGCTGGCTGTCGCCCATCTCCATCATGTTGAGGGTGACCTTGTCACCGTCGCGGAACGCGAGGGTGCTCTCCGGTCCGGACGGGCCGTTCGCCGCGCCGAGCCAGGTCTCCTCGCGCTGCTCGCCCGGGCTGTAGTTGCGGATGAGGTCCCTCATGCTGGTGATGATGTCCTTGCGGTCCGGGTAGACCGTGTGCCACCACCCCATGTCCTTCATCGTCGGCCACTTGCTGCCGGTGGAGTACCACTCCTCCCGGTCCACCGGCGCGTCGAAGAAGTCCACGAACTGGGTGATGAAGGATTCTCCCGGGCGGATCGCCGAGGTGGTGTCGCCGATCAGAGTGCCCTTGGTGCTGCGGTAGTGGGACTTCACCACGGCCGAGTTCTCCGCGGTGACCGCGTCGGTGGGGTCGGCCGGAATTCCACCGGGAACCATCAGCGCGATGTTGTACACATAGGGGTGGTTGCCGATGCCCTGCAGGTTGATCTGCGTGGGACCGTCGGCCATCCGGCCGAAGAGCACCGCGCCCTCGTCCTGGGTGAGGCTCCAGGCCGGGATGGCAGTGCCGGTGACGCGCGGCACGCTGGTGGCGTAGACGCCGGGCCGGTCGTTGACGATGATCGCTGCCTTCGCACCGGCACCGGCCACTGCGGCGATCTGGTCGACAACCTTCTGGGTGGCGTCGCGGGTGACGACCGCGAGCTTGTCATCGAGGTCCTTGCCGGCCAGGTCCTCCGGCCGTCCCGTGCTGGCGTCGACCGCCTGGAGCGTGCTGGAGCCGTACAACTGGGCCGCATAGGTCACCGGCTTGAGCGGGAGTGCGCCTCCCTGCCCGGCATAGGACGCCCGGATCACCGGCGAGTACCTGCGGTCCTGGAAATTGAACTCGAAGGTGCCGTCCGTCACCGGCGCGGTGGGCACCACATAGGCGTGCTTCGCGAACAGGCTCGACGTACCCTTCATGTAGTCGACCCCGCGCTTGCCGGGCAGCTGCTGGCGGTACCCGAGCTTGTACTGGCTCGACTGCGACTCCTTGGGGGTCGCGACCTTGACCTCCTTGCCCAGCCGGGCGTCCATCGTGATCGTCCGGTCCGCCTTCAGATCCACCACAGGCTCACCGGCAAGCGTGTTGCTCACGGCCAGGCCCGTGGCCTTGTCCTTCGTGTACACCAAGCCCATGACGGAGTAGCGACCCTGCGGCACCGCGACGGTCTTGGTTCCGCCCTGGGGGAAGACCTGTTGGCTGACGCCGTTGTCCAGGTCGAATATCACGAGTTCGCCGGACGCCGGGTCTCCGTTCCGGTCGATCGTGTTGAGAGTGAGGTCGACGGTGGGCACGTCCTTCGTGGCGCCGACGGTGGTGCGGATCGCGGTGCCGTCGGCCGCGGTGGCGGTGATGATGCCGGTGTAGTCGCCCACGGCGCCGAGTTCGGGGTGGTAGGTCACCGTCACGCTGGCGGTGGAGTTCGCCGGGACCGTCACGTTGTTGGCGCTGAGCGTGAACATGCCGTCCGGCGGGGGTGCCGTCTCTCCGGCGCTGAACAGGCGGAGCGACAGCGTGGTGTCCGTCGCGGAGGTGTTGACGTAGTTGACCGTCTTGGTGACCGGTGCGCTCTCGGCCGACTTCTTGCCCATGCTGATGACGGCGGGGCTGGAGTAGACCTCGGCGTTGATCGCCTTGGGCACGTCGACGCGGCCGTTACCGCCCTGGTAGGCGTTGTACGAGCCCTGCTTGGCGGTGCTGACCAGCACCTGCTTGAGCCGGTCGGCGGACCAGTCGGGGTGGCGCTGGACGAGGATCGCCGCTGCGCCGGACACGTGCGGGGTGGCCATCGAGGTGCCGTTGGCCGCGGTGTAGTTGGCGTCGACCGGGGTGCCCATGGAGGTGCCGGCGGCGCGCGCGGCGACGATGCCCACGCCCGGTGCGGTGATCTCCGGCTTGACCGCGAAGGTTTCCTTGACCGGGCCGCGGCTGGAGAAGTTCGCGAGCTGGTCCTGCTTGGACACCGCGCCGACGGTCAGTGCGTCCTGGGCGGCACCGGGCGAGCTCACGGTCCCCTTGCCCGGGCCCGTGTTGCCGGCCGCGATGACGAACAGGGACCCGGAGGACTCGGTGAGCTGGTTGACGGCCTGGCTGATCGGGTCGGTGCCGTCGCTGGGGGTCGAACCGCCCAGGCTCATGCTGATGATGTCCGCGTCCTGGGCCGCCGCCCACTCCATGCCGGCGATGACCATCGACTCGGAGCCCGAACCGGCCGTGTTGAGGACCTTGCCGATGTACAGGTCGGCGCCCGGCGCCACACCCTTGAGCCTGCCGTCCGACGCGGCACCCGAGCCGGCGATGGTCGAGGCGACATGCGTGCCGTGACCGTGGTGATCGACCGCGTCAGGGTCATCGGTGAAGTTCTGCGCCTTCTTCACCTGCCCCGCCACATCGGGGTGGTCGGGGTCGATACCCGTGTCGAGGATGGCCACCTTCGTGCCGCTGCCGTCATAGCCGGCCGCCCACGCCTCCGGAGCACCGATCTGCGGCACACTCTGATCCAGCGTCACGCGCACCGGCTTGTCGAGCCAGAGCTTCTTGATCCCACCGGCAAGCTTCGGCGCCTTCGACGCGGCAGCGCTGTCGTCATCAACCGCCTCCCAGAACGCCGACACCTTCTTCTTGCCGGCGTGCAGCGCCACCGCGTTGGCACTGGGCAACTCATCCTTCTTCACCGAGCCGGCCGGCGCGTCCCGCTTGAGCACCTTGCCGGCCTTGCCCGGCGCGCCCCCGTAGGTCGCGATCAGAGGAACGGCGGAACGGCGCGCGTCGTCATAGCCGTACTCAACCAGCTTGGTGACGTTGAACAGCTCACGGTCGAGCTCGTTCGCGGCGAGGTAAGGCTGCGCCTTGTCCGGGATGACATAGACCTCGTCACCCACCTTCAGGGTGGTGAACGCCGCCGGGGTGCCGTCGGCCGCGGGCTCCACCGTCGCCGACTGCAAGCCATCGGCGTGACGCTCCAACGTCACCACCTCTCCCGTGACGAGGGTGAGCTTGTGCGCGGCGACAACGGGGCTCTTCTGCTGCGGCTGGCTCGCCCGGGTGGCCGGCGTCTCGGCGGCGGCGATGGCGGGGATGCCGAGCGTCCCGGCCACGCAGGCCGTGGCCAGCAGCACCGTGAGCGCGCGATGTGGACGGTGTGGCGAGCGCCGGAGTATGGGGGTGGTCAGGTGGTCCGGGAGCCCGGATGCCCCGGCCGGTGGTGACTGACTCATGCGGCAATGACCTTTTCTGAGGGGAGAATGCGCGCGGATACCGCGCGGTTGTGGGGAATGCGCATCGCGCCGAATGGCTGCGATGCATGTGGTGGGTGCTGCTTCGGGCGGATCGGTGGTACAGCGCCGGGCGGCGAACGACGCGTCCCGCTTTGGCGGCAGTGATCTGGCACCGGTCGGTCGGCCTGCGGGTTCGTCCCGGAACCTGACCTCGTCGGGAAACCAGGGCCGGTCGAGGCGATCCGTCAGATCTGACCGTGCGGCAGAAGTCCTGCGGAAACGGGGGGACGAGTGGCAACAGGCGGAGGCGGTGATTCCATGACGCTGAGTGTTGTTCACGCACCGGCCACCTAACGACTGGGCAGATGACCCAATTTTGCTGCCGCACCCGCGTAAGGCCTGTTCTGAGTCGGCCCGCGGCGTCGCGAGGCCCGGCACACACGCTCGCCGCACCGGCCGAACGCCCGAGTAACTCCTTCCCCAAGCTCTCAAGGAGCAGGGGAGACCCCATCCCAGGGCATTCGTCCGGCACGCCGATCGCACGCACCGAACGCCGCTCCTTCCTCCACGGGACAACGCAGAACGGCCCTAACGGTGCGCGCCGGCCGGGCTGTCGACGACGACGCCGGCTTCGACGACCTTCACGGCCAGCGCCGTCCGGGACGACACCTCGAACTTGCGCATCGCTGTCTCCACGTGCCGCGCGACCGTCTTCGGCGACAGGATGAGGACACCGGCGATCTCCCGGTTGGTCCGGCCTCCGACGAGCAGCCGGACTACGTCGAGCTCACGGGGAGACAGTTGATCGCCGTAGCTTCGTCGTCCACCGTGCCACGACGGACGCTTTACCCCGACACCGGATGCACGCAGTGCGTGCATGACGCGCTCGGCGTCGCCACGAGCGCCGAGGGTGGACAACCCCTGGAAGGTTTCCGTAAGGATGGAGAGGGCCGCATCGGACTGGTCCGCACGTAGCAGACAGCGGGCCTGTCGCTCACGGCTGAGCAGGGCGTCGTACGGTCGCGGAAGGCCCTGCCACGCGTCGGCCGCACGCGCGAACAGTTCGGCGGCGCTGAGGGGATCGTCTTGATGCTGGGCCAGGATCGCCCTGCAGGTCGACAAGGCGGCGTGCGGCCCAGGTGCGCGGCGATCACGCACTCCCGCTGCGAATGCGTCGACCAAGTCGCCGGCCTCGTCGATGCGGCCGGCCATGAGTAGTGCCTCGGCCCGGACGGGGGCGAGTTCGGTGGCCCAGATCCAGGTGCCCTTGCGTTCCAGGAACCGGATCGGCTCGTCGGTCAGCTGCAGCGCGTCGTCGATCCGCCCGGCGCCGAGCCGGAGCCTGGCCAGGGCGCCGGCAGGTTCGACGGAGTGCTCCGCCCCGCCGTGCAGGTCCGCCTGTTCAAGGACGAGCCGCAGGCACTCGTCCGCTCTGTCGTCATCACCGCGAGCCGCATACAGCAAGCCGGTGACCATGGCCGGCGCCAGGCGACTCGCCGACTGCAGCAGTTCCTCGTCACCGGCCAGCAATCCGGCCCGGTCTGCGAGCCCGTCCCAGGCTCCGGTGAGCCAGTCCAGGTGAGCCAGCGTCATTTGCCCGAACCGACGAAACTTCCGGTACTGGTACCTGTCGGCCAGCCTTACGGCCAGCGTGAGCACCCGCCTTGCCTCCGAATACCGCCCCCAGATCAGCGCCATGTGCCCGACGTTGAGATGGCCGATCATGATCTGCTGCCTCTCCGCGGTGGTTGACGCGTCATTGGCGATCAACGCCGCCTCGGCCCACCCCTCCTCCTCACCGAGCACCAAAAGCCCACTCGCCCGTCCGACCCGGATGCTCAGCCGGTCCACCGGCGCCGTCGAGACCGGCACCTGCGCCACGCGCCGCAGCCACCTGAGGTGTTCGGCCGCCGGTGTCGTCGTCCCGTAGGGCAGGCCGAGAAACATCATTGCGCGGACTGCCTTCGCCGGGTCGTGCCCGAGGTCGGGCAGCGCTCGTTCCATCTCGATCCGGGACTGCTCGAACGCGTCCATCTGCTGCAGCAGCCGGGCGACGTGGAAGCGGATCTCCGCCGCCTCGCTCGGCGCCGGCTCGCCGGTGTCCAGCACGAGGCGGAGGGCTTCCATCAGTTCGCGGTAACGTTCGTGCCCGCTGAGCAGACCGAACGGAACCTTGCCGGTCAGCCGGACCACGTCGGCGGGCGGCAGGCCGGCGTTGGTGAGCAGATCGTGCAGCAGAGTGACCGCCGTCGCATCGTCACCTGAGGCGACGGCGAGGTCGGCGGACTGTTCCGCGTACCGGCACCATGCCGTCGTGTCGCCGGCCTCCCGGCAGTGGCGCGCCAGCTGGGCGACCGGGGGAGGGGTGACGCCTTCGAGGACGCGTGCGGCACGCAGGTGCATCGCCCGCCGCTGCGGCACAGGAATCGCCTCGTACACCGCGCGGCACGCCAGCATGTGCCGGAACGTGACCAGCCCGCTCGGGTCTTCCCTCAGCAGCCCCGAACCCACTGCCTCCGCCAGGCCTGCCAGCCTGCTCGCCGGATCACCTTCCGGAGTCATCACCTCGACGACGGCGCCCTCGGGGGCGGGGTCGGTGAGTACGGCAGCCGCGCGCAACGCAGCCTGCGCCGCCGGGCCGAGCCGTGCGCTGCGTTCCAGTACGACGTCCCGCACTGTCGGTGGTACGTCGATCTCACTCAGTCGCCGCCGCACCCAGGAATCGCCCCGCCGGGTCATATCAGCGCGGTTCCACATCAGCCGGACAAACTCCTCGACCGCGAGCGGAAGCCCGTCGGTCCGGTCGTGCAGGTTGGTCGCGAACTCGTCGGAAACCCGTTCCCCACCCAGCATCGAGGACACCATCGCGGCAGTCCCGGGGACATCCAACGGCTCCAACGACAGCCGCAGCCGCGCCGCCCCCGCCGGTTGCCGCGACGACAATCGCAGCAGCAGAGAATCCGGCGCGATTTCCTCCGGGCGGTAGCTCACCAGCAGACTGACCTGTTGTCGCGGACGTGATGCCAGGAACAGCAGAAACTCCAGGGTGGCCTCATCCGCCCAGTGCACGTCCTCAACCGCGAGCAACCCGATCTCGAGCCGTTCGAGGATCTCCTCGATGGCCCGGAACAGTCGGTGTCGTGCCGCTGCTGCGTCTTCGGCCGGGTCGGGTGTGGGCGGCAACGCCGATGCCCACTCGGGGAACAACGGCCGGAGCGCCCCCGCCAGCCCGCTCAGGCCGAGCCGGGCGACGTCCTCGGTCGCCGGTCGGATCGCGTCCACCACCGGCCCGAGCGTAAAAGGCTGTCGAACAGCCGGGCAGGTTGCCAGCAGCACCCGCTGCCGGGCCGGGGTATGCGCCGCGAGTAGCTCCTGAACCAGTAGGCTCTTACCGATCCCGGCCTCGCCCTCGATCAGTACGACCACCGGCGGGTCGGACAACGCGGCTTTCAAGGCGGCGAGTTCGCGCTCGCGTCCGACCAAACCGGGTGATGCGATCGCCGGCAGGTCGCGTGTGTCAGAATCGCTGGTAGACATTCGCCCCACTGTCGGAGACAGGCGACGGCGTGCCCGAACCGTCGTCTTCCGTGAACAATATGACCAGAGGTTACAAGGCGGGGTGGCAGGGGGATAGGCCCTGTTCACAGGCGTGGTGCAGAAGGCGATCACTGTGGAGTTCCGGGGCCGGGGTTTGTGCTGCCATCGCGCCGGCCCGGGGGGCAGGGACCTCCGTGTCACTTGCCCCAGCCTGACATCGGTCCGCTCCGTCGCCGTGGCGTTTCGGACCGGCGGAGGCCGCACCGGTGCCGCGTTCTTGCACAGCATGTGCGCGGTCTTCGACGACCGGTTTCCCCGAAAGGGCGTCACACGCTCTGCCGAAGCCCAGCAGTTGTCACCGGCAGAGCTGACGTAAAAGGCAGGCGGAACAGCCTGCCTCGGTGAACTCCTTGAGCGCCGACGTCGGTTCGGTCAGCAACCGAATAGCCAGTCGGCAGATCCGGCCACGGAACACCCGTCCGCAGCCGGCACAGGATTCCGTTGGTCACCTCCTGTGCCTCTTTGCGCCGCCCACCCCGCCCGACGATTTCCGACAGGTGCCGCTCCCGCCGAGCCCACTTCGTGCCGGTGATCGGCATCATGGCCGGGTTCCGAACAGGCAAACAGCCAGTGACGGCATCCTGACAGAGGGATAGGGTGCGGCTGAAAAGAATCCGCTCGGTGCACGTGAGCTGCGCCAGGGCCGGACACGGTGGCCGCCCGAGGAGGAGCCGGATGCTGGAGGCGCTGGGATTGGGCCTGGCCGAAGAGGCCATCTACACGACACTGCTGGCCCGCCCGACAGCCTCCGCGCAGGACCTCGCCCGGCAGACCGGACTCGAGCAGGCCGAGAGCGTCCGGATCCTGCTCGACCTGGCGGCGCGCGGCCTGGTGGTCGTCGCCACCGAGGCCGAGAGTGGGGCATCCGGCGGCTCGACCGACTGCGAGGCCGGCCTCCGGCCCGTCCGCTACCGGCTCGCACCGCCCTCGGTGGCCCTGGCCCCGCTCCTCGTCGAGCAGCGCAACGCGCTGCACCAGGCCGAGACCGCGTTCTCGATGCTGACCGAGCAGTACCGCAGTACTGCCGCACACACTGCAGGCGGTGTCGTGGAGGTGGTCGTCGGCACGGAGCAGGTCGCACGCCGGTTCCACCAACTGCAGTGCGGCGCTCAGCGGGAGTTGCTCGTCTTCCTCGTCGGCGAGCCCATCGCGGTGCCGCGCGAGGATGCCGAAACGTCGGAGAGTTCCGCGCTGGACCGCGGAGTCGACTTCCGGGTCGTGGCTGCCAAGGACTATCTCGACGGTCACGACGTTGTGCGGGACGTGCGGGCGTCCGTCATGGCAGGCCTTGAGCTTCGCCTGGTCGACTCGCTTCCGCTGAAGATGGTCGTGTCGGACCGGGAGCGTGCCATGGTGCCACTGGACATGGCGGACTCCGGCGGTGAGCCCAGCGCAGTCGTGGTGCACCGCAGCGGACTGCTGACGGCCCTGGTCCATCTCTTCGAGAAGGAATGGGCCCAGGCCCGGCCGATGTACACCACCACCACGGGTGTGCGCGAGGAGCCGGCAGTCGATCAGCGGCCAACCGAGGAGGAACTGGAGGTCCTCGCCCTGCTGCTGGCGGGGATCCCCGACCAGCGGACGGCATCCCAACTCGGTCTCTCCATACGCACCGTGCAGCGGCGAATACGCCGTCTGATGGACCTTGCCGGAGCGGAGTCGCGCCTGCAACTCGGATGGCACGCTGCACGTGCGGGCTGGCTTTGACCTCCTGTTCTGCCTGAGGGCCGAGGACTCTCCGTATCGGCTCTCGGCGGCTTGGGGATGAGGAACGACATCGCGATGGCGGCGGGCGAACCAGCCACCCCCAACCGGGATCGGCCTGCCGGACATCCACTGCCTCGGCGACCTCGACCTGGCCGAGGAGTTGCTCGCCGAGGAGCTGCCGCAGCCGCAGGGGTTCCCGAAGGCGGAGTGCGGAACTGTGTCCGGGAATTGCTCGTCGACCTGGTCGCAGGGGCCCTTGATCAAGGAGCGGGGAAATGTGCCCGCGCGCCCTTTTCGGCGAGATCATCCGGGCGAGCGACGGGCCCGCGAAACGTATCCCCACCTGCCGCGCCCGCAGATTCACCGAGCCGACGAACCAATGAATGTGACCACGTGACGGAATACCGCCATGTGCAGAATCCGCCACGCGTGGCGCCCCAATGCGATCCGTATGTCTGCCAGGATGCAGCCGCAGCATGGCATGTCCACGGCGTTAAGCAGGGAGAATTATGCATCCCATAGCGCGTATAGCCTTGGGCGCGGCGACTGCCGTCGTCCTGGCCGTCACGGCGGTCGCGCCTTCCGGCGCGGCGGACACGCCGCCTGACGGTGCCTCGGGAAAGAGACCCGTCATCGGCAGCGGGGCCGCAGCAAAGGGTGGCAAGCAGGTCGCGGTCACGCTCATCACCGGCGACAAGGTGCTGGTGACCACGGACAAGTCGGGCCGCAGCTCGGCGGCTGTGCTGCCCCGCGAGGACGGCACACAGCCGATTGTGCAGACCTTTCAGATGGGCAAGGACCTCTACGTCTACCCGGAGGACGCCTCCCGAGCGATCGCCGAGGGCAAGGTCGACGAGCAGCTGTTCAACGTCACTGGGCTCATCCGCCAGGGATACGACGACACACACACCGACACGCTGCCGCTCATTGCCACTTATCAGGACCGTGTGAACGTTGTCGACAGCGTGCCGGCGGCCCCTCGTGGGGCCGCGCGGGGCCTGAGCCTCCCGGCTGTGGACGGCGTCGCGCTCAAGGCCGACAAGGACGCTGCCGCCACCTTCTGGCAGGACGTCACCAACACCCGCTCACGTTCTGGCTCCACGTTGAAGAAGCTGTGGCTGGACAGCAAGGTCAAGGCCACGCTGGATCAGTCCACCAAGCAGGTGCACGCACCGGAGGCCTGGGCCGAGGGCTACGACGGCAAGGGCACCAAGGTCGCCGTGCTGGACACGGGCGCGGACGCCGAGCACCCGGACCTGGTGAGCCGGGTCGCCGCGGCCAAGAACTTCACGGACTCCAACAGCACCAACGACCGGCAGGGGCACGGCACCCACACCGCCTCCACGGTCGGCGGCTCCGGGGCGGCCAGTGACGGCCGCAAGAAGGGTGTCGCACCCGGGAGTGACCTGCTCATCGGCAAGGTCCTCAACGACTCCGGCTACGGCCAGGCCTCCTGGATCATCGCGGGTATGCAGTGGGCCGTCGACCAGCAGGCCGACGTCGTCTCCATGAGCCTCGGCAACTCTGCGGTCGGCGACTGCACCGACCCGATGGCCGAGGCCACCAAGGAGCTGTCGAAGAACACGCACACGCTGTTCGTCGTTGCCGCCGGCAACTTGGGCCCGGGCACCGAGACCGTCTCCTCACCCGGCTGTGTGCCCGGCGTGCTGACTGTGGGCGCCGTCGACCGCGACGACACGACCGCGCAGTTCTCCAGTCGGGGTCCCGTGGCCGTCACCCACACCCTCAAGCCCGAGATCGCCGCCCCCGGCGTCGGTATATCGGCCGCGGCCGCGGGTGGCCGTGGCGTGTACGCATACCAGACGATGTCGGGCACCTCCATGGCGACCCCGCATGTCGCGGGCGCCGCGGCCATCGTCCGTCAGGCGCACCCGGACTGGACCGCGCAGCAGGTCAAGGCCGCGCTGGTCTCCTCCGCCCGCACCGGCGGCCAGGTCGCCGGCGCCGACCAGACCGGGGCCGGCGTCCTCGACGTGTCCGCGGCGGTGCACCAGAAGGTGCTGTCCGCGCCCGCCGTCCAGGCCGGCAGTTACAACTGGCCGCAGGGCACCTCGGACCGCACCACCGTGCAGGTGCCCTTCACCAACACCAGCGCCGACGACCTCGCCCTGAGTCTCAGGGTCAGCGGTGTGCGCGGCAACGACGGCAGCGACGTCGACTCCGGCGTCATCAAGCTGGAGCAGGGCAAGGTGACCGTTCCCGCAGGGGCCACCGTCCAGGTACCGGTGCGGATCGACCCCACCGCCCGTCTCAAGGCCGCCCAGTACGGTGCCGTCACCGGCCGGATCACGGCCACCGGCAGCAAAGCGCACGTCTCCGTGCCGGTCACGCTCTACGTCCAGCCGGAAACGGTCACCCTCCGGGTCAAGGTCATCGACCGCAACGGCAACCCCGCGACCGGCCCCTCCTCCCTGGACCTCGTCAGCCTCGACACCGACAAGGGCGAGCGCCGCAGCAACCAGGGCGCGACCGAGCAGACGTACCGCGTACGCCCGGGCGACTACACCATCAGCAGCTTCGTGGGGACGTACGACGCGAACAACACGCCCGAATCGATCAGCTACCTTGCCCACCCGCAGACGCGGATCACTCAGGACACCACCGTCGTCCTCGACGCCCGCAAGGCCCACCGGCTCAGCCTGCGCACCGACCGCCCCTCGACGGTGAACGACACCACCTTCAGCTACGCCCGCACCTGGGACGACACCTGGCTGCTGAGCGGATCGCTCATGGCCGGCAGCACCGTCCAGAAGTTCTACGCAGACGTGGACGGGCGCGCCCAGAACGGCACCTTCGAGTTCCGGCCCATCTGGCGCGCGACCGGCTCCGAGGACGGCTCGCCCTACGTCTACAACCTGTCGTTCCCGACCGATGGCCCGTTGAAGTCCGACCAGGTCTACCAGCCCAAGGACTCGAAGCTGGCCCAGGTCACCGAGACGTGGAACGCCGTGGGCAAGGAGGCCGACTACCTCGACGCACTGTTCCTCCGTCCCTCCTGGAGCAGCAACACGCTCGTCCCCGTGAGCCCGTTCGGTACGGTTCACGTGCCCGCCACCCGCACTGCCTACTACACGACCGGCGACGACGCCTGGTACCACGGCGCGATGAGCAGCTTCCCGTTCGCCGCCTTCATGAGCGACCAGGCCCGCACCTACCAGCCCGGGCAGCGGAGCACAGAGGAGTGGTACGGCGGCCCGCTGCGGCCGGCCGCGCCGCGCGACACCGATGGCAACCTGATGCTGGCCGCCGAGCGGCAGGGCGACCTGATCGGCATCCAGAGCGCGTTCTGGGTCGACCGTTCCGGCGACCACTGGTCCTACGGTGGGTCCTTCGGCGACATCGGCAACCTGAAGCTGAAGCGCAACGGTGAGCAGATCGCCACCAGCGCCTGGCCGTATGCCGCGTTCAAGGTGCCGGACGAGGACTCCGCATACGAGCTCACCCAGAACCTGGAGAAGATCCCGACCTCGGACCGGAACTGGCTGCGCTCCAGCGCTGTCACCACCACCTGGAGCTTCCGCTCCCACCGGGAGCCGGACGTCTACTCCCGCGGCCTGCCGATCCTCTTCCCGGCATACGACCTGCCGGTGGACGGCATGAACACCCTGCCCGCGCAGAGCGGCATCAAGGTCGGTCTGTCGGTCGAGGGCCACGCCGGGTACACCCCGGGCGCGATCACAGCGGCCTCGCTGTCCTACTCCTACGACGGCGGCACCACCTGGACCAAGGCGCCGACCGAGCAGCAGGACGGCAAGTGGACGGGGGTCCTCGACCACACCGGCGCCGCCGGCAAGCAGGTCACGTTGAAGGCCACCTTCACCGACTCCAAGGGCAACGCGGTCACCCAGACCATCACGCGCGCCTACGACGTGCGGTAACCCCACGGTCAGGCCGGGCGGTCTCCCGCAACAGAGCGGCCGCCCGGCCACCCACCTGCTGCCTCGAGCACTCACCTACCAGGCCCCCGAAGAGGTGGGACGCGCGGTCCGTACGACCCTCGCGGCAGGCTCCGGTCAGGCTGCCGACATGGTGCCCGCACGCGCGGCCGGGATCACGACAGGGCTGCTCACGAGGCGGATGGGCCTGCTGCGTGGGAGAATTTACGGGAAGTGTTCCCGGCCTGCAGGTGGCGGGAGGAGTGGACATGGAGATCAAGCCGCAGGCGGCCGTCATCCCCACGATCGACGGACTTGAGCAGGGGAAATACGGTCCCGTTTTTCCGAAGACGCCAGCGTGTTACGGGTTCACCATCGTTGCGAAGGTCAAGCCGGGCCGGGCTCACGCGATGCGTGAGTACGGCCACTCTCTGGCCAAGGCTTTGGAGAAAGACCCCTATCTCCTCGCGCCACTGAAGCTGCACTATCTGCGCTGGGTGCTCTTCGACGACGACACACGCTTCATGTATCAGGGCATCTTCGATACCGACTTCGACAAGTACACCGAGGACGCCGTCGCACTTTTCGGCAAGGCGGGGGTGAACACGGCCTTCGAGAACCTCGAAGGGTTCCCCGAGGATTGGCGGACCAACCCTGAGGCGTTCGTCAGGTTTGTGCGCGAACACCACTGTCCGAGCTTCATGGAGTACGGGGAGTACCCGTACGTGTCCGCTGATGAGATCAAGAAGGCCCTGCGGATCAAGGGCGCCCTGTCGGAGATGCTCGACCAGCTGCAGTGAGAGCGGTCTTCCGTGGGCTTTTCCCACTTGTGGATCGGAGACGAGATGAGCGAGGTCAAAACCGCGCGCACCTACAACCAGAACCACATCCCGCGCGAATACACCCCTGGTCGGCGACGGGTGAGCATCTACGTCTCGTGGAGCTATCCGGCCGAGGCGGGCAGAAATCCGGCTGAGCTGGACAACCGGTTCTCCACGCTGACGGAGGTCAGGCGGGTGGCGTGGCCTGCCTACGAGGATCCGAAATGGTCCGACCCGTCGAATTTCCAGCAGGGCATCGCCGGCTCACTGGAAGTGTTCTTCCTGGCCTGGGTGCCGTTCCAGCAGTTCGTCGAGGAAGTCACCGGACACCCCGTCCCGGTGTATCAGCGCGTCGACCAGGCCGGTATCCGGACCCCGCTCGATGAGCGCGTACTGGCCGACACCGACACTCTCTTCGTGTTCGGGCTGGACCACATGGTCACCGGGCAGGAGGCCCAGCCCGAGGAAATTGAGGCACTGCGGGCCTTCCTCGGCCGGGAGGACGCCTGTCTGATCCTGGGGCCTCACCATGACGTCGGGGCATCGGACGATCTGGCCGTGCGGGACGTGGAGTACCACCATCACGGCGATCCCTTGGTACCCCGCCAACAGCGATTCGCCACCTACGTCCGGGGCTTGATGCAGGGCCTCGCTGTGCCGGTCGAGAACCGTTACGGACTGCGCCCCGCGGTGCGGGAAATGAACAAGATCGCCCCGCTCTCCACGGTGAGGGACCTGGACGGGAAAGGGTGGCTGGAAGGGGTGACGAACTTCAACTTCCATATGCACCTGCCGCACTACGCCGTGACGACCGACGAGTCGGATGTCATCCATGTGCTGGCCAGGCAGCCGATCGACACTTCCAAGCCGCATCCGTTCACCGAGGCCGGCAATACCGAGTTCAACATGTTCCTGTGGATGCCTCCGAGCGGAGAACGGGCCGGCGATGTGCTGCTGGCGGACTCCACGATCTTCAGTTCGCTGTTCGGCGGCGACGAAAGTCTGCAGAACTTCTGGCGGAACCTCGTTTCGAAGTAGTGCTGCCGTAGGGAGGCGAACCGTGAGCGGGCCCACACAAGTGGCGTTGGAACTCGACGATATTCAGCGCGGGGTTCTCAGCCCTCGGCCGACTCCCTACGCGGCGACCTACCTTGTGTTCCGCATCGATGACCGGTCGGACGGGCGGGAGCTGATGCGGCGCGCGAGCGCGGTCGCGACCTCCGCCGCCGACTCGGTCAGCCCCCGGGGGGACACCTGGGTCAGTGTCGCGGTCTCCTGCCGCGGCCTGGAGGCCCTGGGTGTGCCGGGAGCATCACTGGACACGTTCGCCTGGGAGTTCCGGCAGGGGATGGCCGCCCGGGCCAAAACGCTGGGCGATGTCGGCGAGAGCAGCCCCGAGAACTGGGAAGCGCCGCTGGGTACGCCGGATGTCCATGTGGTGCTCACGGCGGTCGCGCCCGACCGCCCGCGGTTGGAGGCGGCCCTCGACGGGGCCCGCCCCGCGTACGACCACCTTTCCGGTGTGACCGCGATCTGGCGGCAGGACTGCTACACACTGCCCACCGAGGCCGAGCATTTCGGCTATCGCGACGGCGTCAGCCATCCAGCAGTCGAAGGAAGCGGCATCGCGGGGTCGAACCGGTTGGAGTCGCCGCTGAAGGCCGGGGAGTTCGTGCTCGGCTACCGGGACGAGATCGGCGGTCTCCAGACCCCGCAGCCGACGGTGCTGGGGCGCAACGGCAGCTACGCGGTCTTCCGTAAGCTCCACCAGGACGTTGCCGCGTTCCGGCGCTACCTGCGGGACAACGCCACTTCCCCCGAAGACGAGGAACTGCTCGCGGCCAAGATCATGGGACGCTGGCGCAGCGGAGCCCCCCTCGCACTCAGTCCGCAACACGACGACCCCGCTCTCGGTACCGACCAGCACCGCCGCAACACCTTCCTGTACGAGCGAGACGATCCGGCGGGATTCATCACCCCCGGCAGCTGCCACATCCGCCGAGCCAACCCCCGCGACGCCTCGGTGGCGGGAGAAGTGCGACTGCACCGCATGATCAGACGCGGCGCCGTCTACGGGCAACCACTGCCCGAGGGAGTCCTGGAGGACGACGGGGCCGACCGCGGTCTGATGTTCGCGTTCATCGGAGCCCACCTCGGGCGGCAGTTCGAGTTCGTCCAGTCGGAATGGATGAACGACGGCGCCTTCTTCGGCGCGGGCAACACCAAGGACCCCATCACCGGATCCCACGACGGCGTCACCGGCTTCACCGTTCCCCGACGGCCGCTGCGACGGCGCCTCACCCCACTGCCGCGCTTCGTCGTCACCCGCGGCGGCGAGTACTGCTTCCTGCCGAGCCGGAGCGCCCTGCGCTGGCTCAGCGAACTCCCCAACTGACAGGGTGGCCATGCACGCTGTGGCACCACCCCGAGGTGCGCCAGTGTCCTGCGCCGGAGATTCGTCGGCAGAAACGGGCAAGTGGGTCGAGGATCTCTTCGGCTGTCCTGGTCCAGGTGAGTGTGAGACTTGGGCTACGAAGGGCTACGAACCATCCGGCTTCACGACCTCCGTCACAGCGCGTCAAGTCCGCCGGCTGACACCGGCGCCAAGCCTCATGAGACCCAGGCCATCCTGGGGCACAGTCACTTCGAAACGACGATGCCGGTTCACACCCACACCGCGCTACAGGCGCAGCGCGAGGTCTTTGACAGGGTAGGGGCGCTGCTTGCGGCTGATGTGAGCGATGCCGGCTCGTGAGAAAGGGGCGTTTCGACCCCGGTGACGGACGAGGGGGGACGGCTGGCCGGCAAAGATGCTTGTATGGGGGCGCCGAGTTGGATGCCTGCCTGATGCTCTTCAGGAACTGATGTCAGCAACTGGTTGGACGACCGGCCCGGATAGCCCCTGACCTGTAAGAAGACGGACTCAACATGAAGATCCTGATCAGCGCGGACATGGAAGGCGCCACCGGCGTGACCTGGCCGGCCGATGTACTGCCGGGCACCCCGCAGTGGGAGCGATGCCGTTCCCTCTTCACCTCCGACGTGAACGCGGCGGCCCTCGGCTTCTACGACGGCGGCGCCGACGAGGTGCTCATCAACGAGGCCCACTGGTCCATGCGCAACCTCCTGCTGGAGCAGCTCGACGACCGCGTCCAGATGCTCACCGGCAGGCACAAATCCCTCTCCATGGTGGAGGGCATCCAACACGGCGACGTCGATGCCATTGCCTTCATCGGCTACCACACAGGCGCCGGTACGGAAGGGGTCCTCGCGCACACCTATCTGGCGAACTCCATCACCGGGGTCTGGCTCAACGGCGCCCGGGCGAGCGAGGGTCTGCTCAACGCGCATGTCGTGGCCGAGTACGGTGTCCCCGTCGTCCTCGTCACCGGCGACGACCTGACCTGCGTGGACGCGGACGGCTACGCCCCCAAGGCCCGCAAGGTCGCCGTGAAGGACTATGTGTCGCGGTACGCGGCGGTGTGCCGCACCCCGGCCCGTACCGCCGCGGACATCCGTGCGGCGGCCAAGGCCGCGACCGCGCTCGCCGTGCGGCACACCCCGGTGGAGGGCGGACCCTTCACCATCGAGCTGGAATTCGACGCCGAGCACCTGGCCGCGGCGGCCACCGTCGTCCCCGGCGTGGCGCCCAGTGGCGAACGACGCGTCTCCTACACCAGCGCGACGATGTACGAAGGTATCCGCACGTTCAAGGCGGTGACGACGATCGTGTCGTCCGCCGTGGAGGAACAGTATGGCTGAGGCGACCGGACTCCCGGAGAGCGTCGACGAACGGGCGCTCGACGAATCGGTGACGTTCACCTCCGAACTGATCCGGATCGACACCACCAATCGCGGCGGCGGGGACTGCCGCGAGCGCCCGGCCGCCGAGTACGTCGCCGAGCGGCTGGCCGCCGCCGGACTGGAACCCACCCTGCTGGAGCGCACCCCGGGGCGCACCAATGTGGTGGCCCGGATCGCGGGCACCGACCCGTCCGCCGACGCCCTGCTCGTGCACGGCCACCTCGACGTCGTCCCGGCCGAGGCGGGTGACTGGACGGTGCACCCCTTCTCCGGGGAGGTCCGCGACGGGGTCGTCTGGGGGCGCGGCGCCATCGACATGAAGAACATGGACGCGATGGTCCTGGCCGTCGTCCGGGCGTGGGCACGGTCCGGTGTCCGGCCCCGCCGCGACATCGTGATCGCGTACACCGCCGACGAGGAGGCCAGCGCCGAGGACGGCTCCGGCTTCCTCGCCGATCAGCACGCCGGACTCTTCGAAGGATGTACGGAGGGCATCAGCGAATCCGGAGCCTTCACCTTCCACGCCCGGCCGGACATGCCGCTCTATCCGGTCGCCGCCGGTGAGCGCGGCACCGCCTGGCTGAAACTCACCGCGCACGGCAAAGCGGGCCACGGCTCCAAGGTCAACAAGGCCAACGCGGTGAGCACACTCGCCGCGGCCGTCGCCCGGATCGGCCAGCACCAATGGCCGGTCCGGCTCACCCCGACGGTCCGCGCCGCGCTCACCGAGATCGCCGCACTGCACGGCATCCGTCCCGACCTCGACGCCCCCGGCTTCGACGTGGACGAGCTGCTCGGCAAGCTCGGACCGGCCGCCGCCCTGGTCGAGCCGACCGTCCGCAACAGCTCCAACCCGACCATGCTGGAGGCCGGGTACAAGATCAATGTGATCCCGGGCCACGCAACCGCCTTCATCGACGGCCGGATGGTGCCCGGCGGCGAGGACGAGTTCCACGCCACCCTGGACCGGCTGACCGGACCCGATGTCGACTGGGAGTTCCACCACCGCGAGGTCCCGCTGCAGGCCCCGGTCGACTCACCGACCTTCGCGAAGCTGTGCGCCGCCGTCGAACGCTTCGACCCGGACGGCCATGTCGTGCCGTACTGCATGTCGGGCGGCACGGACGCCAAGCAGTTCTCCCGGCTCGGTATCACCGGCTACGGCTTCTCGCCGCTGAAGCTGCCCGTCGGCTTCGACTACCAGGCGCTGTTCCACGGCGTCGACGAACGCGTCCCCGTCGAGGCACTGCACTTCGGCGTACGCGTCCTCGATCACTATCTGCGCTCGGCCTGACCCGGTACGGGGGGAATTGAACATGGTGTCCACAGAGGCCTACGGAACGTGGCCGTCGCCGATCGACGCGCGGCTGGCCGCCTCGCACGACGGCCGCCCGGAGTACGTCGGCGTGGTCGGCGACGAGGTGTGGTGGACGGAACCACGCCCGGCCGAGGCGGGCCGCCGCGCCCTGATCCGCCGCCGGGCGGACGGGACCAGCGCCTGTGTGCTGCCCGCTCCGTGGAACGTACGAAGCCGGGTCATCGAGTACGGCGGACAGCCCTGGGCCGGGGCCGAACGCCCCGAGGGCGGCCCGCTGATCGTCTTCGTCGACTTCGCCGACCAGCGGCTGTACGCCTACGCCCCCGACGCACCGGGCGAACCCTGGCCGCTCACTCCGGTCTCGGACGTCGGCGGCGGGCTGCGCTGGGTCGACCCCCAGCTCCACCTCGACCGGGGCGAGCGGGGCGAAGTGTGGTGCGTCCTGGAGGAGTTCACCGACGAGGCACCCACCGATCTGCGCCGGGTCATCGCCGCCGTACCGCTGGACGGCTCGGCGGCCGACGACCGTTCCGCGGTACGTGAACTCACCGATGACGGCCACCGCTTCGTCACCGGACCGAAGCTCTCGCCCGACGGGCGGCGGGCGGCCTGGATCGCCTGGAACCATCCCCGGATGCCGTGGGACGGCACCGAGGTGATGCTCGCGGACGTCGCCGACGACGGTACGTTCCACCGCACCCGCAGTTTCGTCGGCGGCCCGGAGGAATCGGTGCCGCAGATCGAGTGGGGGGCCGACGGGCAGCTCCTCTTCGCCAGTGACCGCAGCGGCTGGTGGAACCTGTACCGCGCCGACCCGCACCGGAACACGGCCGCGCTCTGCCCCCGGGAGCAGGAGTTCGCGGGACCGCTCTGGAAGATCGGCCTCAGCTGGTTCCGGCCGCTGGAGAACGGTCTGATCGCCACCGTCCACGGCCGGGGCACCACCACGCTCGGCATCCTCGATCCGGAGACCGGTGAACTCGTCGACGTCGCCGGGCCCTGGACGGAATGGGCCGAGTCGCTCGCCGTGCACGGAAGCCGGATCACCGGCATCGCCGCGAGCCCGTACAGCGCCTACGAGGTCGTCGAGCTGGACACCGCGACCGGCCGCACCCGGATCATCGGCACCCCGCACAAGGACGCCGTCGACCCCGCCTACTACCCGCAGCCCGAGGACCGCACCCTCACCGGACCCGACGGCCGGGAGATCCACGCCCACATCTACCCGCCCCGGAGCCCCGACCGGGTCGGCCCCGACGGTGAACTGCCGCCCTATGTGGTCTGGGCGCACGGTGGCCCCACCGGCCATGCCGCACTCGTCCTCGACCTGGAGATCGCCTACTTCACCTCGCGCGGTATCGGCGTCGCCGAGGTCAACTACGGCGGCTCCACCGGCTACGGCAGGACCTACCGCAACCGGCTGCGCGAACAGTGGGGTCTCGTCGACGTCGAGGACTGCGCTGCCGTCGCCGAAGCGCTGGCCGCCGAGGGAACGGCCGACCGGCAGCGGCTCGCCATCCGGGGCGGCAGCGCCGGCGGCTGGACCACCGCCGCCTCATTGACCAGCACCGATGTCTACGCCTGCGGCACGATCATCTACCCCATCCTCGATCTGACGGGCTGGGGCACGGATGAGACCCATGACTTCGAATCACAGTACCTGGAGTCCCTGGTGGGCCCGCTCGCCGAAGTCCCGGCACGCTACCGCGAACGGTCGCCGGTCACCCGCACCGACCATCTGACCACGCCCTTCCTCCTGCTCCAGGGGCTGGACGATCCGATCTGCCCACCCGTCCAGTGCGAGCGATTCCTGGCCGAGATCGAGGGGCGCGGCATCCCGCACGCGTACCTCACCTTCGAGGGGGAGGGACACGGGTTCCGGCGCGCCGACACCATGATCCGCGCCCTGGAGGCCGAACTCTCCCTGTACGGCCAGACTTTCGGCATCGACTGTCCCGACGTGCCGCGGCTGGAGTTGAAGAAGTGACCCTTGCCCTCCTGACCCGCCCCGCCCGACTGCGCCCGGGTGCCAGGATCGCCGTCGTGTCACCGAGCGGGCCGGTGCCCGCCGACCGCCTGGAGGCGGGCCTCGACATCCTGCGCGGCTGGGGCCTCGAACCCGTCGAAGCGCCCCATGTGCGCGACGTGCACCCGGAATTGGAGTACCTCGCCGGTACGGATGAAACGCGCGCCCGGGACCTCCAGGAGGCCTGGTGTGATCCGTCCGTCAACGCGGTGATCTGCGCCCGCGGCGGGTACGGGGTGCACCGCATGGTCGACCTGCTCGACTGGGCGGCGATGCGCGCGGCCGGGCCCAAGGCGTTCATCGGCTACAGCGACATCACCGTGCTCCACGAGGCGTTCGCCCAGCGGATGGGACTCGCCACCCTGCACGGCCCGATGGCCGGCACCGAGACCTTCCTCAAGGACCCGGACACCCAGGAGTCCCTGCGGGCCACCCTGTTCGAGCCCGAGTCGGTACGGACGCTCGGTCTGCCCGCGGCGCGGGTGCTGGTGCCCGGCAGGGCCCGCGGCATCACCTACGGCGGCTGTGTGAGCGTGCTCGCCGCCGGCATCGGCACCCCGCACGCCCGGACGTCCGCCCGGGGCGGGCTGCTGGTGATCGAGGACACCACCGAGGCCCCCTACAGCATCGACCGTATCCTCACCCATCTGCTGAGGGCCGGGGCGCTCGACGGGATCACCGGGGTGGTCTGCGGTTCCTGGGCGGGCTGCGGCCCGTACGAGGAGGTGCGGGCGGTCCTCGCCGACCGGCTCGGCCCACTGGGCGTACCCGTGGTCGAGGAGCTGGGCTTCGGGCACGGACCGACGGCGCTCACGATTCCGCTCGGCGTGCCCGCCGTGCTGGACGCACCGGCCGACGGCGGCCCCGCCACGCTCACGGTCGAAATGCCCGCGTTGGTCTGAACGGAGTTGAACCGCGAAGAAGTTGAGTCCTTCCGGGCAATCATTGCCGGTCACGCCCTAGGCTGGCCGGGTGTCTGGAACCGACTATCTGGCCGAGGGGCGGCGCACGGCGATCCGCCCTTACACCCAGGCGGACGCCGAAGAGTTCACCACCCGTGCGAGGCAGAGCCGGGGCATACACAGTCCCTGGCTCTTCCCGCCCGACGACGCCCCCGCGTATGCCGCTTACGCGGGCCGGATGATCGACGACCCCACGAAGGCGGGTTTCCTGGTCTGCGAACGCGGGACCGGCGAGGGGGCGGGCGGTGCCGGTGAGGCCGGTGACGGGATCGCGGGGTTCATCAACATCAACAACATCGTCCTCGGCGGGTTCCGCTGTGGTGCGCTCGGATACGGGGCCTTCGCCCACGCGGCGGGGCGCGGCCTGATGAGCGAAGGGCTGGGACTGGTCCTGCGGCACGCCTTCGGACCGCTCGGCCTGCACCGTCTCGAAGCCAACATCCAGCCCGCCAACGAGGGTTCGCTCGCCCTCGTCCGACGGGCCGGATTCCGCCTCGAAGGGTTCTCGCCGGACTTCCTCTTCATCGACGGAGCCTGGCGCGACCACGAGCGGTGGGCGATCACGGCCGAGATGCTGAGCTGGGATGGCGTCGAGGATCCGTGCCGGGCTACATCCACGGTCGCGGACACCACGGCGCCGGGCTCGGGCCCGGACTGAACGGCCGGGGCTCCGGCCAGTGCCCA
The DNA here is from genome assembly GCF_055563255.1 of Streptomyces sp. NPDC002958. NCBI lineage: Bacteria > Bacillati > Actinomycetota > Actinomycetes > Kitasatosporales > Streptomycetaceae > Streptomyces > Streptomyces sp. NPDC002958. Next base: position 73,015 of record NZ_JBVHDS010000012.1, read on the forward strand.
GATGCCGGAACCGTCCGACATCGCTGCCCGCCGCGGACGGGCCGGTGCCGGCACGGGCCTTCGCCGCAGCTGACAGCCGACTCCGTGTCACCACCCCGTACACCGCCCTGCGCACCTACCCGCTCGCTCCGTCCCGGGCGGCCGCCGTCGTCTGCTCGTGCTCCCGAGGCGGTCTCACGAAGGACGAATGGCAGGCGCATCTGCCCGATGTGGCGTAGCGGACCACTGCTGACCGCAGGTTTCACCCCACTGGCCCACCCCGGATTGGTCAAGTCTTTGCCCGTGGCCGATTCGGGTTGTCCGCCGCGCCCGCGGTCCTCTCCCGTACGGATTGCGGAGCGCAGCACCCCGTACAGGAACGGAAAAGTGGCGGCCGAAAGTGTGCGGGGCCGGCCTCCGTCGATGTGACGACCGTGTTGACGGTACGCAATCGCAGGCCGAGGCTCGTTATATAGCTGCTAAATACAACTGGTTCTGCCGGGCCTTCGCTTTCGGCACGCCGCCCGGGGGACGGCACCGTGCGTACGACCGTTTTCCCGGCCGGGACCGAATCGGGAGGACGCGTATGTGTGGCATCACCGGCTGGGTCTCCTTCGTCCGTGATCTACGGGCAGCCGAGGACGTCGCGACACTGGACGCGATGACCGAGACCATGTCCTGCCGGGGCCCCGACGACCGGGGGACCTGGATCGCCGGTCACGTGGGGCTCGGACACCGGCGGCTCGCGATCATCGACCTGCCCGGTGGACGCCAGCCCATGACCGTCGGAACACCCGAGGGGGAAGTAGCCCTCGTCTACTCCGGTGAGGCGTACAACTTCACCGAACTCCGTACCGAACTGACCGCCCGCGGACACCGCTTCATCACAGACTCGGACACCGAGGTCGTGCTGCACGGCTATCTGGAGTGGGGCGATTCCGTCGCCGAACGGCTCAACGGCATGTACGCCTTCGCCCTCTGGGACAGCCGCCACGACAAGCTCGTCATGATCCGCGACCGGATGGGCGTCAAGCCCTTCTACTACTGGCCGACGCCCGACGGAGTGCTCTTCGGCTCGGAACCCAAGGCCATCCTCGCCAATCCGGTGGCCCGGCCCCGGGTGACTCTCGACGGGCTCCGGGAGCTCTTCACCCTCGTCAAGAACCCCGGCCACGCCGTATGGGACGGCATGTACGAGGTGGAGCCCGGCACGGTCGTCACCGTGGACCGCGGCGGCCTGCGCAAGCACGTCTACTGGCAGCTCGGGACCCGTCCGCACCCGGACGACCGGGACACCTCGATCGCCAACGTACGGTCACTGCTCGACGACATCGTGCGCCGCCAGTTGGTCTCCGACGTACCCCGATGCGTCCTGCTCTCCGGCGGCCTCGACTCGTCCGCGGTCACCCTGCTCGCCGCCCGTCAGCTCGCAAAGAGCAGCGAGAAGGTCCGCACCTTCGCCGTCGACTTCGTCGGACGCACCGAGAACTTCGTCGCCGACGAACTGCGCACCACCCCCGACACCCCGTTCGTACACGACGTGGCCGACCGGGCGGGCACCCTCCACCGCGACATCGTGCTCGACCCGAACACCCTCGCCGACCCCGACGTACGCGCCCGGATGATCCGGGCCCGGGACATCCCCATGGGCCTCGGCGACATGGACGCCTCGCTCTATCTGCTCTTCCGGGCCATCCGTGAGCACTCGACCGTCGCGCTGTCCGGCGAGTCGGCCGACGAGGTCTTCGGCGGCTACCTCCAGTTCTTCGACGAGGAGGCCCGCAGCGCCGACACCTTCCCCTGGCTGGTGCGGTTCGCCGAGCACTTCGGCGAGGACGCGGGCATGCTCCGCGACGACGTGAACCAGGCCCTCGGCCTGGAGACGTACATCCGCGACAGCTACGACTCCGCCGTCACCGGCATCGAACGGCTCACCGGTGAGAGCGACTTCGAGTACCGCATGCGCAGGATCTGCCATCTCCACCTGACGCGGTTCGTACGCATCCTGCTCGACCGCAAGGACCGCGCCAGCATGGCCGTCGGCCTGGAGGTCCGGGTGCCGTTCTGCGACCACCGGCTCGTCGAGTACGTCTACAACACCCCCTGGGCCCTGAAGTCCTTCGACGGCAGGGAGAAGAGCCTGCTGCGTGAGGCGACCGCGGATCTGCTTCCCTGGTCCGTGTACGAGCGGACCAAGAGTCCCTATCCGTCGACCCAGGACCCCAAGTACGCCGTCGCCCTCCAGAAGCACGCCCACGACCTCCTCGCGCGCCCGGACCACCGGGTCTTCGACCTCATCGACCGCGCCCGGCTGCAGCGGGTCGCCGACCACGATGCGCCCCGGATCACCTCGGCGTCCCGCCGCGGCCTGGAACGCACCCTGGACCTCGCGATGTGGCTGGACATGTACGAGCCGGAGGTGGACCTCGGCTGTGAAGCTTCCCCTTGATCGGGCAGCAGGACCACCGTCAGCCAGTCCCGCGCGGCCACGAGCACCTGCATCGGAGACGCTGTAGGAGAGGTGGAACTTCCTCCCGATCAGCGTGCGCACCCTAGCGGCGGTCCACATCTGGTCATCCGTCCAGCCGTGCTCCGCCCGCTGCCCTCTCAGCATCAACCGCAGGCCCCCCCATCCGAAGGACTCTGTTGCTCAATTCGTCCGGGCTCGGGGACCGCTGATGCGCGAGGGTGACTTGCCTGGTTCTTGACGTTCTGATGGTGAGGCTGCGGGCACGGGAGGTGCCGAACCAGATGCTCAGGAACAAGGAGTTGCGGGCGGCGGCCCGGCTGACCGAGGAGCTTGGAGACCCGTTGCCGCGTTGCAGGCCGTTAGCCTGTCGGTATGTCAGCGCGTATCATGCCCGGTCGCACGGACGGCCTGATCACCCTGGGTGCCGCGGACGCTCTGTGGGTCGATTTGACGGCCGACAGTGCTGTGCCGACGGCTTCTGGGGCATTCACCTGCTCTCCTTCCCATGCCCGGGTGGGGTACGTCCTGCTCGGCGGCCATGCGGTGGCGACGGTGAGGGCGAGCGGCGGTCAGTGGAGTGTTCCGGAGGTTGAGGTGCGCCGGGCGGCCGCGGAACTGAATGCGGTGGGAATGGATCGGCAGGACCTGGTCCGCATCGGTCCGTTTCGCGGGGCGCCGAGGCAGGCGTGCAACGAGGAAACGCCGCTGCGTTGGCGCCGGCGCATCACGCGGGAACTGCAGGAGCTGGGCGGCCCCGAGCGGGCAACACGACGCGAAGACGGCCGGCCGTCCCATCTGGCGGGGATCGACTGGCGAAAGATACTCGTGGAGCAGACCCGCGACGGGACGCAGCGCACGTGGTGGCTGCCGCGCGCTGTGGTCAGGCTGCTGGACGCGGCCGAGCACACCGAAACGCAGTGGGTGCAAGCCGCGCGGACCCGCCAGGCGAGCGCCGCCGTCACCGAGCTGCCCTCCCACCCCCGCCAGGCCCGAGACGCCGGCAGTCGGCAGACAACGAGCCCCGAGGGCCCCACCGCCTCACTGCGCCCGTACAACAAAGAGCTGGAAGGCCAGCGGTACTCGGTGCTCAGCAGGAAGCCCGGTACCTCCCGCAGGGTGGCCGGGTGGGCGTGCGCCGTCTGCCGCACTGCGCCCGCCGCCGTCCTCGACCACTGCCACGAACACGGCTACGTCCGCGCCCCCGTCTGCCAGTCCTGCAACACTCTGGAACGCCCCGACCACCTGTACAGCAACGACATCCGTGTGGCGAACCGCTACACACGCCTCTTCCACACCGACACCGACGACTGGCTCCGCCACTGGCACCGCTGCCCCGGCTGCCGCGCACGCACCACCCTGCCCCTGCCGCACCTCGCCGCATGGACCGCCCACATAGCCTGCCGATCGCTGCGCCCGACCCACCGCGCCCCCCGCGGGCGCAAGCCCTGCGGTGTCCTACGCGTGTCCTGGACGGGCAGTCACAAGGCGCCCCGTTCCTGCCTGCTCACGGTCGCCGTCGACTTCTGCCCCTCCGGCGAGCACCGTGTCCTGGCACAAGTCCCCTACCGCGAAGCCGCCGAGCGGTTTCGCATCTGGCTGGCCGGGACGGCCCCTGCCGTGGCCGCCGCAGCCGGTCCTGACCGCTTGGACGGCCTCCCTGCCCAGTTCCGGCCAGTCATCGTGGACACCGGCGGCGAGGGCCTAGCACTGTTCTGAGCGAGCACCAGGAGACCTGACGCCCCACGCGGTGGTGCGCGCCGGGGGCTGCTGGACTGTCTGGTGTTCAGCTTCGAGAGACTGTGGCGGTCGGCCATGCGACTGCGGGAGGCCCCCGGCCGTAGGGTCGATCCGGACTTGGCATCGCCGAAGGATCTCGCCGACCCGGCGGACCGGGAGGTCCTGATGCTGTTGCTGGCTGGGTACACCGATGCCGCGGTCGCTGCCCGACTGGAGATCAGTCTGCGGACCATGCAGCGCAGGGTCCGCAGGCTGATGGATCTGGCCGGCACCGATTCCCGGGTGTTGCTCGGCTGGCACGCGCGGGACCGGGGCTGGCTTTGAACGCCTTCGTCCCGTCGAGCCACCGACTGCGGTGGCTCGACGGGACGAGTTGGCGCCGGGCCCTAGTTGCCCAGACCTGCCGGGATCCTCAGCATCACCGAGCTGGACCAGGCGGCGTTCGGACCGCCCTCGCCGTAGACCATGAGCTGGTGGTGATCGTTGATGTCGAAGCTGTAGGTCGGCGTGAATCGATCACCGGCAGAGAGCGGCACCATGCCGGACAGATCCCAGAGCCGTCCCTGCGGGTCCCACATCGCCGACACCGCGACGTCCGGGAAAAGTTCGACAGTTCCGAGGATCCACCCGTCGTCGGTGACTTTCTCGCCGGTCGCGTTGTATCCGTAGTCGGCAAGGCGCTGCATTCCGCCGGCCTCGGTCCACACGAACGCGTCGTCACCGCTGGTTCCCACGACAGTCCCGGAGGCGTTCACATCGTTCGCCTGGGCCGAATGCTGTCCCGGAAGCGTGCCGAGATCCTGAACAGCACCTGACTTCGCATCCCAGGCGACCGCGTGCAGCACATGGCCATCGGTGCGCGAGGCACCGACGATCATTCCGGCATCGTTGATGGCGCGCGGCTGGGTTACCGTCATATCCGAGGACAGGTGGGCCAGCTTGCTGAACGTACCGTCCGGCGTCCGCACGAACCCGTCACTGTAGCTGTGGTTCTTACCGTCGGACTCCTTGACGATCGCTTCGGAGAATCCGGTGACCACCTCCTTGTTGTTCACGGCGGTCGCGTAGCCGCTGGAATAGGGCCGCCAATCCGGGACGCCGAGCACGGTGAGCGATCCATCCTTGGCCCATTGCGCGGGAAGATAATGCAATGCACTGTCCGTCGCGATACCGACGGCGATCTGGCCGTCATTCAGGTCCAGGGCCGATCCGTACCTGCCTCCGGCAAGATCCAGGTTGGCGAACCCGTCGGCGGCCGTCCAGGTGGTCGGCGTCATCCTGGCGTTGTACTGGCGATCCCCCGCGACTACGCCGCTCTCATTGAGAGCCGCGCCGACGAATGGCGGGGTCCACGCGACCAGATCGAGTTTGGGGACATCGACAGTGGCGATCTTGACGTCCGCCGCCCCGATGATCGTGCCGTACTCGTTGGCCACTCGGACCCGGCCGACCATGGGATCCTTGGTCAACTGCCGAGCGCTGACGATCATTGCCCCGTCGACCGGCATCGACTGGCCCGTGGCAACCGTGTACTTCGCGTCGGATTTCGGCGTGATCGTGCCGAGGCCCTTCGAGTACATCTCTTGGTGGTAGTCGAACGTGACGTTGTCTCCGGGCACGGCGACTCCCGCGACCACGATGAAGTACGTACCCGGCTGTGGATCATCGATGACGATGTGCTCGGGCGAGTTCCCGGTCGTGGTGCTCTGGCCTATCGGCCTGCCGTTGAAATACACATAGAAGTCCAGATCGGCAGCGTCTCTGGGCGTCAGCGTCACGTCGAGCCGGGTCGTCCGACGCGGAACATAGAGCATGTTGGACGTGATTTCGCCTTGCGAGACCGTCGAGAACAAATTGCGGACATCGCCGATCTCGCCGGTTGCGACGTGGGCGATCGCGGGGCCAAAGGTGTTCGTCCCCGTCGAGCCGACATTCGTCGGCGAGTTCATCGTCACCTTGTCGACTGTGACGGTCCCCGGATCGAACGACATGCCCTGCAGCGAAACCGTCGCTGTGTACGGGTTCCGTTCGACTGGAGACGTCCTGCGAGACTCGATCACGAACTCCCAGATGCCGGGTTTGGGTCGGTACACCGGTCGTGCGGTGGCGTTGCATTTCGCCGGGTCGGTGTAGTTGGTGTAGCAGTGGTAACTGGCGTTGGAGTCCGCGGGCATGCCGTCGGGGTCGATGGGCAATGCGCGGACCTGGCTGCCGTCGGCGAGCCCGCCCAGGGTCAGCTGCAGTGCTTCGACGCCCTTGGGAACGGGCACCAGCAGCGAGGTGGTTCCGGTTCGGCCGAGCGTGCCGGAACTGGTGACCGCGTAGTCGGGTTTGGCCAGCGGCTTGGTCGCCAGCACGGTGACGGCGACGAACTGGTCGATGCCGCCCGTCGCCGGGTCATCAAGGGTCAGGATCGCGCTATGCGTGCCGGAGGTCGTCGCGGTCGCGGTGACCTTGATATCGGCCGCCGTTCCGAGCTGCAGGGGCATTGCCGCGCGGGCGCTGAACGTGCCGTCGTTGCCGATCCAACCGATCCGGTGCACGACGTTCCCGGCGGCACCGCTGGTCCGGGTGACGCTGACCTTGTAGGTCTTCTGCGCACCGGTCACCTGGCCGCCTTTTGTTGGCAGACAACGGTTGTAGATGCCGACGCCGGTGTTCGGAGTCGCGAGCAGGCCGGACAGCGAACTGCAAACGGGAGCCGACACAGTGAGCTCATTGGTGTTGATGCCGGCGCTGAGCTGCTTCCAGGCCGCGACGGTGTCGATGATGCCGGCGCCCTGTGCGACGGTCGGGACGCCGGGGATCGGGTCGGCGGTGCCGGTCAGGGCGGTCTTCAGCGCCGCCGAGCTGACCGTCAGCGATTGGGCCTTGGCGGCCGATAGCAGCAGCGCCGCCGCCCCGGCGACCTGCGGGGCCGCCATGGAGGTGCCGTTGGCCATGCCGTACCCGGCCGGCAGCGAATACCCGGCCTCGGGGACGGCTTCACCGGACAGCCACATCGGGATCGAGGAGATGGCGGCGCCGGGCGCGGACACCTGCGGCGCCAGCGCCCCGTTCTCAGCGGGGCCGCGGGAGGAGAAGCCGAAGATGCCCTGCTTGGTGGCGACCTTCGACCCGTAGCCGGCCCACCAGGTGTCGGAGCTGACGGATGCGGCGACCGAGATGGCCTTGCCCGCCACGGACGGCGAACTGACGGTGTTGGTGCCGAGGCCGTCGTTGCCGGCGGCGATGATGATCTGCACGCCGAAGTTGTCGATCAGCTTGTCGTAGAGCGCGGCGATCACGTCGGAGCCGTCGTTCAATGCGGGAAGTCCACCGAGGGACAGGTTGACGATGTCGACATGGCGATTGGTGACCAGGTCGATCATGCCCTCGGTCAGTGCCGCCTGGGTGCAGCCACCGCCCCAGGTGCAGGCGCGGGCGGACACGATCTGCGCGCCCGGTGCGGCGCCGTGCATCTGGCCGCCGAACATCGACGTGCCGGCGGTGATCCCCGCCACATGGGTGCCGTGCGAGGCGACCGGCAACCCGATAGACACGTAGTTCGCGGTCTTGCCGACGTTGCTGCCGCCGAGCGGGGAGAGATCGACGTTGTCGCGGTACTCGACGACGAACGGGATGCGCTCGTTCTGCGGTGTTGCGGGGGCGTCGCTCCCTAAGTGGCCGACCTGGCGGTCGACCGCGAACGGGGCCATCGGTGTCTCGTCGGTGAGGTCCTGGTTGTTGTTGCCGTCGACCCAGATCCTGTGTGTGGTCGGGTCGTACAGAACCCCGTAGAAGTCCAGGGTGTCGCCGTCCCGGTTGAGGTCGCCCTCGAAGTCGCTCCCGGCCGTCGCACCCTCGTAGAACGCGCCGAATTGGAACGTGCCCTCCGGGATCGTCCAGGTCTTGCCCAGGTAGCTGAACGTCGGACCCGTCTTGGTGGTGGACATCCGCACCCAGCTGCCGTCGCGGTCGGTGACCGGATCGGTCTCGGTTACCCAATCGACAATCTTGGGCTTGCCGTCGCTGGTCGTCTGTAGCGCGGGATGCTCGACGTCGACGCCGGTGTCCAGCACGCCGATGACCGTGCCGCGCCCGTCCCAGGCCGGGTTGTTCTTGACGAAGGCCTCGGCGCCGGTTTCGTTGATCGGTAGGTACGGGTTGTCGGCGGGCGTGTTCGCGCCGGGCGCGGTCGGCCCCGCGGCCTTCGTTGCCGTCGGCCTCGCACCTGCGGCGCCCAGATCCGGGCCCGGGATCTTGTACGTCCGGTTCAGGTCGATCGCCGCGACCGACCGAAGGCCGGCCAAGTTGGTCACGCTGTCGGTCGGGACGGTCGCCCGGACGTAGCCGACCTTTCCGGTCACCGACCCGACGGTCCCGCCGGCCTTCTCCACCGCGGCGACGACGTCCTCGGTCGCGCCCTTCCGGGCCAGCATCAACACCGTGACAGACTTCTTCTTCGACGCCTGCGCCTGCTGCAGCAGCCTGGTGTCGGCGTTGCCCAGCTTCCCGGCCGCAGTATCCGACAGCGAATCGTCGGTCAGCGGCTGGAACCCGTCGGTCTTCCCCGCCCTGTAGATCGAATCCGGGTTGTCGCGCCCGGCCCGGTCGTCGAGCCCAGCAACGGGCGACCGACCCGGCCCCTGTGGCCCGTTGGGATCAGCGGGTTCGACCTTGCTCGCGCCAGCGCTCTCGGAGCCAGTCGGGTCGGCGGCTGCGGCCGCAGGCGCAATCAGCGCCGCGGCGATCAACACGGCCGACGCCGTGGCAATCACACCTGTTCGTCTTCGTCGCGCCATCGTGCTCCTAACGCAGGAGTGGAACATCACCGTGCGGCCAAGCCCGCAGACACGAGAACACCTGAGCCGCCGGGCCAATCTCGCAGTTGGGTCCGGGCAGGATCAACGGACCGAGTGAGGCGGATGTCTGCCATGGCTGAATGCCGCCACACTCGGCGCAGACCCACCGCTCCCAGTCGGTCGACCAGGTCGGCGAGGCCCCTCAGCACCCGCCATCGGTGCGGATTGCTCGCCCAGAACCCAGCAGTTCATCCACGCATTCCGCGCATCCACATGTCTGGTGGAGCGCACCGGCCGGTAGGGCCTGTTCTGAGGAGCCATATCTCAACCGAACGTGATCGCTTTATTTCTTCTGGTCAGGCATGGTCCAGCTCGGAATGAGGGAGGCATGCGGCGTCTTGTTTCGGCTCCGTGATCGAGGGGTGCGTGATGGCGCCAGTGCTGGGAATGCTGGAGGAGCGGGAGACAGCGGCCCGGGTGCGGGTGGAAGGGCTGCGGGAGGAAGTCGCGCGGCTGGCCGTGGTGTTGGAGGCCGCGGAGATCGAGCTCGACCGGCGGTGATCGCGCGGGAGGAGCTGGTCGAGGCCCTGGCGGCCTCGGTTGCCGAGACCACCGCCGTGACCGAGGCGGAGACGGAAACCGTGTCCTCGCCGGTGGACCTGACATTGCTGGCCGAGCACCGACGCGGGCACGGAGCGTTGTACGACGCGCTGAACTGAGGCCGCATCGACGTGGACGGGCTGCGGCAGGCGCTGGCGGTACTTCCGCAGCCCAAGGCCGCCGACAACCGGCTCGTCCTCGCGGCCGACGTGAGCAACTGGCTGCGCGGGGACGCTCCGACCAGCGCGGACCGCTTGTTCTGTCACGTCTACGGGCGCAACGGACGCTCCGGCGACCAGTTCGTCCCGGGCTGGCCGTACTCGTTCGTCGCCGCCCCTGACGTCCGCCGGCCCTTGTAGTTGATCTTCATGGTGTCCATGTCCGTCGCCGTGGACCGCAGTTCGCCATGGCCGTACCCCTGCTCCTTCAGCAGCGTCTCGGTGCGGTCCTCGGCGATCGCGGATGCCATCTCCTCGCCGTCCTCGGCGTCCGACACGACCACGAACCGGAAGCTGAAGTGCTTGAGCACACGGTCGTACGTCAGTGAGCCCTCCTCGGTGAACTGCATCGCGCTCAGGCCGTGCAGGTCCACCTCGGACAGGAGCCGGGCGCGCGCCTCGTCCGTCAGACCCTCCCAGGTACCGCGCACGATCACTCGGTAGGTGTGCTGCGTGCTCATCGTGTTTCCCGCTCCGCATTCCACTCGTGAACCGTCATTCCGCTCGTGAACCGTCGAGGGCCAAGGTTACGGCGGTGAGGGCGGGGCGCACGCGAAATATCGCGGGAGCGGCGGCCCCGTGTCATTGCGGGAGGGCGACCCCGGCCGTCGCCTCCGAGGTCTTTTGCCGAAGTCTGATGGCGACGCCCCTGGCCGGGCCGCTGTCCAGCGTGTTCCATGGTCATCGGGACCGCCCGGACCTGCGGCGGCCCGTGTGAGGGAGCGAGGTTGCCTTGGCCACGACCGTACGACGTGCCGTACTGACTCTGCCCGCCGCACCACTGGGCCCGGAGAACCCGTTGCCCGCACTGCGGCCGCTCGACGAGATGCATGTCGTCGACGACCGCGACCGAGCCGGACTGCCACGTGACATGGCACGCCAGATCGGCTACGCACCACTGGCCACCGTGCTTCCGGTCCGCATCCTCGACGGGTACGGGCGCGAGCGCGTCCCCACCGGACTGGACGCGATCATCATTGAGAACGACCGGCTGCGGGCCACCGTGCTGCCCGGGCTCGGTGGCCGCATCCACTCCCTCCACCACAAGCCGACCGGCCGCGAACTCCTTTACACCAACCCCGTCCTGCAGCCGGCCGACTTCGCGCTCAACGGCGCCTGGTTCTCCGGCGGCATCGAATGGAACATCGGCGCCACGGGCCACACCACACTGTCCTGCGCCCCGGTCCACGCCGCCCGGGTGCCCGCACCCGACGGCGGTGAAATGGTGCGCCTCTGGGAGTGGGAGCGGCTGCGCGACCTGCCGTTCCAGGTGGACCTCTGGCTGCCCGAGGATTCCGACTTCCTGCACGTCGGCGTGCGGATCCGCAATCCGCACGAACACATCGCACCCGTCTACTGGTGGTCCAACATTGCCGTACCCGAGGGCGAGCACACCCGCGTCCTGGCCCCGGCCGACGAGGCGTGGCACTTCGGATACGAGCGGACCCTGACCCGGGTCCCGGTCCCCGGGACCGGCTCCGCCGACCGTACGTACCCGCTGCGCGGCGACTTCCCCGCCGACTACTTTTACGAGGTGCCCGAAGGCGCCCGTCGCTGGATCGCCTCCTCGACGAGGACGGCCGCGGACTCGTCCAGACATCGACCGATCTGCTGCGCGGCCGAAAGCTGTTCCTGTGGGGCAGCGGCCCGGGCGGGCGCCGCTGGCAGGAGTGGCTCACCGAGCCCGGGACTGTCGGATACGCCGAGATCCAGGCCGGACTCGCCCGTACCCAGCTGGAACACATACCCCTCGAGCCGGGCGCCGAGTTCAGCTGGCTGGAGTCGTACGGACCGCTGTCCGCGGACCCCCGGGCCGTGCACGGCGACGACTGGGCGGCGGCCCGCGCCGAGACCGAGCGGCGACTCGCCGAGGCGCTGCCGCGCGCGGATGTCGACGCCGCGTACGCCGCCTGGCGCCCCTGCGCCGACAGCGAGCCCGGTGAGCCGCTCGCCACCGGTTCCGGCTGGGGCGCCCTCGAAGTCCGGCGCGGCAAGTACAAGCTCCCCGGCACACCGTTCGCGGAGTCGACCCTGGGTGAACAACAGGCACCCTGGCTGGAGTTGCTGGACCAGGGCGCCTTCCCCGAACCGCGCAGTGTGGCCCCGCCCGGCCCCTCCCTGGTCTCCCCGCACTGGCGCGACATGCTGGAGACGGCCTCCGCCGAACCCCTCACGGAGTATCACCTCGGAGTCGCCCAGTGGCACGCCGGCGACCGCGCCCAGGCGGTCCGCAGCTGGGAACGCGGACTGGCCCTCGCCCCGTCCCGCTGGCCGCTGCTGCGCTGCCTCGCCGTCGCGGCCGAGGAGGGCGGCCAGCGGGACCGGGCGGCCGACCTCTACATCGAGGCGTTGGATGACCTGTGCGCGGAACGTCGCGACGACGGCGACGCCTGGACGTCCGCCACAGCGGCGCTCGGCCGCGAGGCGATGGAGGCACTGCTGACGGCAGGGCGCCCCGAAGCGGCCCGGACGGTGTGGGCCGGCCTGCGCGCGGAGGTCCGGCAGCGCGGCCGCTTCCGCCTGTTGGAGGCCCGGCTGCTGATCGCCGAGGGCGACCGCGCCGCCGCCCGGGCCGTTTTCGACGAGGGCTTCGAGGTCGCGGATCTGCGCGAGGGCGCGGAAATCCTGGACGAGGTGTGGGCCGAGCTCACCGACGAGCCGCTGCCGAACAGATACAACTACCGGATGCGCCCGAGGACGTGATGGCGAAAGCCGTCCGGCCCGCGACCGCCTCCACCGATGCGGGGCGGATGGCCGCGGGCCGGGTGCCACGGATCAGACGGTCAGGTTCCGGTCGACGTACTCGAAGACCGAGCCGTCCGGATGCACGGCGATCAAATTGCGCCCCACCGGCGTCGGCACCGGACCCGCAATGATCCGGGCGCCGACGCGGGTGAGGGAGGTATGGGCCTCGTCGACATCCTTGACCGCGATCGTCGCCGTCACCTTGCGCAGGATCTCCAGCTCCGACTCCGGACCACTCATCAGCAGAAAGCAGCTGATCGCGGCGACCGAGACTCCGCCGCGCTCGAAGCGCAGCGCGGAACTGGCCGTCAGATCCTCGTAGAAGGCCACCGCGGCCTCCAGGTCGTCGACGCAGATACGCAACGTGGTTCCCAGGATATCCATGGGTACAAGGGTAGTTGGCGGCAATCGGACCCGGCAGAGCACGTCGCCTTGCGGAACCATGAACCAGGCGTCGTCCTGCGCGTTCGGCGTGCGGAAGGGGCGACCGACTGGCAGTCGACCGCCCCTTGTTCGCTTGCGCGCTCGGCTGATTCCCGGACGCCCCTTCAGATCGGCATCGGGCAATACACCGTCAGCGCCTCCGGTAGCTTGTCGATCAGCAACTCACCTTGGCTGTAGGCAACTTCGCCGTCGTACGCGTATGGAGTGCCGGGCTTCAGGCCGGCGATCCGTACCCTGTGGCGCAGTTTTGCCGCATGCACGGGAGAGCGGGTCAGCGGGCCCGCGACGGCTGCCGCGAGCAGGCGCAGGCCCGGCGTGGGACCGCCGTGCACCACCCGTACGTCCAGCAGGCCGTCCGCGAGATTGTGCCGACGGCCGGGTGACGGACCCACCCGCTGGAACAGGCCGTTGCCCACGAACAGCAGCCACAGCGGACGTCGCCGCCCTTCCACCTCGGCCTCCAATGGGTGCTCGCCGCGCAGCACCTCCCACGCGGCGACCAGGCCCGCCGGCCAGCCCCCGATACGGGGGGCCCAGCGCTCACGGGTCCGTACCAGTTCCGGATAGACGCCCAGGCTGAAGGCATTGAGGAAGTAGCCGTGCCCACCATCGGGCCCCTCGGGTCCGGGCCGGAACCGGCCGAGGTCGACCCGGACGGCATCGCCAGCGGTCAGCGCGGCGCAGACATCGTCCACGGTCTCGATGCCCAGGTCGTAGGCGAAGTGGTTCAGCGTCCCGCCCGGGAACACGGCGAGTGGCAGACCGTGCGCGGCGGCGACGGCCGCGGCCCGGTTGACCGTGCCGTCCCCACCGCAGATCCCCAGCGCCCGGCCCCGTCCCGCCGCCTTCTCCAGCTCGGCCGAGAGTTCCTCGGGGGCGCACTTCACCACCTCGGCGCGCGGCAGCGCATTCCGTACCAGCGAGGCCGTCGCGGTCGCCGTGCCCGATTCCTCGTTGACGACGACCACCAGGTCCCGGCCGGCCGGCAGTGCGGGCGCATGGCCGGGCGGGCGGCCCGGTGCCGCGAGCTGTCCGCGGGTCGGCACGACGACGCGCAGCGCCAACGCGGCCCCCGCGCCGAGCATCGCACCCGCCAGCACGTCACTCGGATAGTGGACTCCGGTGTAGACGCGGGAGGCGGCGACGGACAGGGCGAGCGGCGCGACGACCGCACCCCAGCCCTTCGATTCGAGGGCCACGCCCGTGGCGAAAGCCGCAGCCGACGCGGCGTGCCCGGAAGGGAAGGACGTGGTGAACGGCTGGCGCTTGAGCTGCCGCACCACCGGCACGCCGTCCAGCAGCGGCCGCTCCCTGCGTACCGCCCTCTTGCCGATGGTGTTGATCGCGGCCGACGCCGCGGCCAGCGAGGCGACCCCGCGCAGCGCGGCCCGCCGAGCCCGGGCGCTGCCGCCCAGCGCCGCCATTCCCGCCGCGGCCCCGAACCACAGCAGCCCGTGATCGGCGCTGCGGCTCAGCCGCGGCAGCAGGGACTCGGCGGCCGGCCAGTCCCGGTGGGCCAGGCCGTGGAACACGGCGAGATCGCGGCGGTGCAGCCAATCGCGCAGTGCGGTGGACGTCGGGACGGTGAACGGGATACGCGGTGCGGACATGGGAAAGCGAATACCCCGCCCGGACACACCGAACCAGGAGGCGCGCTCGCGCACCGGCCGCGGGCCGGGAAGAGTGGACCCCATGGCAATGGCATCTCACCCCGCTCCCTCCACCGGTGAAATTCTCGACCGCCACGGCGAGGCCCTCCAGCTCTTCACGGACCGGGTGCACGCCGTACGCGACGATCAGTGGTCCGCACCGACGCCGTGCACCGAGTGGACCGTCCGTGATCTGGTCGCCCATCTCACCTCCGAGCAGCTCTGGGTGCCGCCCCTGCTCACCGAGGGCCGCACCGTCGCTGATGTCGGTGACGTCTTCGACGGCGATGTGCTGGGCGACGACCCCGTCGCCGTGTGGGACCGTGCGGCGGACGGGGCGCGCAAGGCGTTCGTGGCGGCCGGCGCCCTGAAGAGGACGGTGAATCTGTCGTACGGGAACAGCGCCGCCGACGCCTACTGTGCGCAGATGGTGGCCGACGCGGTGGTGCATGCCTGGGATCTTTCCCGAGCCATCGGCGCCGATGAGCGGCTGCCCGCACTACTGGTCGCGTTCACACGCCGCGAGGTCGGGCCGTACACCAAGGACCTCTCGCAGAGCGGCCTGTTCGCCCCGCCCGTCGAGACCCCGTCCGACGCCGACCCGCAGACCGAACTCCTCGCGCTGCTCGGCCGTCGTGTCTGACCGCACCTGCCGACACGGGCATTGTCGCGGCAAGCGCCACGCGACTACCCTGCGTTCGTGATTCCGGCCAGTGACCGGAGTGCCGGACGCGAGAGATGGGTGCACGACCATGGGGCGACTCGTCCCCGCGGTGACCAGGGCTCCGGATGTACTGGAGCTCTTCCTCCACGGCCACGCAACGCTCTTCGCCCACGAGGTCACCCGCAGGCTCCAGCTGCCCCGTACCACCGTCGTCGTGGTCGACGGTGCCGAAGCGCTCTCCGGCCGGCTCGGACACCACGAGGGGAAGAAGTGACCACCACACGCCTGGATGTGGCCGTACATGAGCAGACCGAGCTCGGCGAGGGACCGACCTGGGATCCGGCCACCGGCCGGCTGATCTGGGTCGACATCGTCTCTGCCCGCATGCACACCTACGACCCCGTGAGCGGCCGCCGTACGGTGATGGCCACCGAGCAGCACGTCGGAGCGGCCAAGCCGCGCGCCGGTGGCGGACTCGTGGTCAACCTGCGCGACGGCATCGGCCTCTACGACCCCGACGGCGCCTTCCACTGGCTGGCCCACGACCCCGTGCCCGGGCGCCGCGGCAATGATGCGGCGGTCGCCCCGGACGGGGCGCTGTGGGCGGGCACCATGCGCTACGACGGTGAGGAGAGCGGCGGCAGCCTCACCCGCATCGCACCCGACGGCGCGGTCACCCCGGTGCTGCCCGTTGTGGCCTGCGGCAACGGCATCGGGTGGAGCCCGGACGGGCGGCTGATGTACTTCATCGACACGCCCACGCGCCGTATCGACGTCTTCGACTTCGACGGTGAACACGCCGTGAACCGGCGCCCGTTCGCCACCATCGAGGGGGGTTCGGGGTTCCCCGACGGGCTGACGGTGGACGCCGAGGGTGCCGTCTGGGTCGCCCTGTGGGACGGCGCGGCAGTGCGGCGCTACGCAGCCGACGGCGCCCTGGACCGGATCGTCGAACTCCCCGTACAGCGCCCGACGGCCTGTGCCTTCGGCGGTACGGACCTGCGCGACCTCTACATCTCCTCGGCCCGCACGGGGCTCGCCGCTCCGCATCCGCTGTCCGGTTCGTTGCTCGTGCTGCCGGACGCGGGACAGGGGATGCCCGCAACGGCCTTCGCGGGCTGAGACCGCCTCCCTCGACCGTTGCCTACTCCCCGCCGCCGGGCGCCGCTGGGCGGGCGGGGGCGGTAGAACCCTCGTATAAAGGGCCCTGAGTGCGAGTAATGGGCCCTGAGCGCGAGACGACGCGACAGGGGGGACGGGGCGGCGGCGAAGGAGGCCCGGATGGCGAGGGAAGGGACCGAGAGGACCGGGCGGGCTCGGCGCAAACAGCGGGGCGGCGGCGGGCGCTCCGTACGGGAGGACCACGGCCCTGTCCGGTACGGGCCGCCCGCACCCGATCCCGGTCTGCCCGTCCTGCCCGAACTGGCCGAGGTGCTCGCCGCCGCGGCGAGCCGCAGCGAACCCGACCCCACCGGTGGCGGCGACGCCCTGCGTGAGGCCGCGACCGCCTACTGGGAGCGGCGCGGACTGCACGGCAGCGCGGAGCACATCGCCGCCGGCCCCGGCGCCTCGCCCCTGCTGCTCGCGCTGATCGCCGCGCACGGCGGCGACGTGCTCATGCCGCGCCCCTGCACGGCGGCCTGGTTCCCGCAGGCCCGGCTGCTCGGCAGGCCCGCCTACCATGTGCCGACCCCGGCCGAGTGCGGCGGCGTGCCCGATCCGTATGCGCTGCTGGAGACTGTACGCAGGGTGCGCGCCGAGGGCGGCAGGCCCCGGCTGCTGCTGATCTCCGTCGTCGACGACCCGACCGCCACCGTCGCCCCGCCCGAACTCGTGCGCGAGGCGTGCGAGGCCGCCGTCGCCGAAGGACTGCACATCGTCAGCGACGAGACCTGGCGCGACACCCTGCACCGGCCGCATGACACGGTCCTGCTCAGTCCGGCCGAAATGTGCCCCGACGATGTCACGGTCGTCTGCGATCTCGCCGGTGCGCTGACCCCGTCCGCCTGGCCGGTCGCGGTCGCCCGGTTCCCGGACACCGAGCGGGCGGCGGTGCGCCACGCCCGTACCCTCGACATCCTCACCGCACTCGGCGCGCACGTCGCGGGGCCCGTCGCCATGGCTGCCGCCCACGCGCTGCGTGAGCCGGATTCCGTCACGGAACGGGTCCGCCGGGCCGCCGCGCTCCAGGCACAGGTTGCCGCGGCGGCCCACCGCGCGGTCCTCGCGTCGGGCGCGCTGGCCAGGCCCCCGCAGGCCGGCCGCCATCTCTACGCCGACCTCGGTCCGCTCAGATCCCGGTTGGCCGACCGGGGTGTCATGGACTCCCTGGAACTGGAGGAGTACCTGACGGAACGTCTCGGCGCGCCGACGCCGGGCGGCCACCGGTTCGGCGACGAACTGGGGGCGCTGCGCGTACGGCTGGGCACCGGGATGCTGCTCGGGGCGACCCCGCAACAGCAGATGGAATCCCTCACCGCTGTGGAGCCCCTGGAATTGCCGCATGTGGCTCAGGCCCTGAGCATTTTCGCAGCAGCCTTCGACGAACTGCGATGACGAACTGCGATGACGAACTGCGATGACGAACGCCGAGACGGGAGTCCCTTGATGACGGAACAGACCGAGCGCTCCCTCACCGGGACCGCATACCCGCACCCGCATCAGGTCTCTCGTGGCGAGATCGCCGAACCACGTCCGCTCGGCGAGGTCCGGGTCTGGCCCAAGTCCTTCGCCGACCGGCTCACCTCACCACTCCCGGGTGCCATGAGCATGTCCCGGCTGGCCCGCGAACGTGCCCTGCGGCCCAACGCGGAGGGGCTGCGCGGCATCCACCGGCTCCCGTACGCCCCCGAACCCCTGCCCGACACCCCAACGGGCACCACATCCGTCACCTGGGTCGGGCACGCCAGCTGGATCGTCCGCACCGGCGGGCTGACCATCCTCACCGACCCCGTCTGGTCCCGGCGCATCCTCGGCACCCCGGCCAGGATCACGCCGGTCGGCGTCCGCTGGGAGGACCTGCCGCCCGTGGACGCCGTCGTCATCAGCCACAACCACTACGACCACCTCGACGCCCCCACCCTGCGCAGACTGCCCAGGGACACCCCGCTGTTCGTCCCCGCCGGGCTCGGCCGCTGGTGTCGCCGACGTCGCTTCACCTGTGTCACCGAACTCGACTGGTGGGAATCGGCCCGGCTGGACGGCGTCCGCTTCGACTTCGTGCCCGCCCACCACTGGTCCAAGCGGACCCTCACCGACACCTGCCGCTCCCTGTGGGGCGGCTGGGTCATCGGCGCCGCCGGCCGCGACGGGAAGCGGATCCACTTCGCCGGGGACACCGGGTACGGGCACTGGTTCCGCGAGATCGGCCGCCGGTACCCCGGCATCGATCTGACCCTGCTGCCGATCGGGGCGTACGAACCGCGCTGGTGGCTCGGTCACGTACACACCGATCCGGAGGAGGCCGTGCAGGCGTACGAGGACCTCGGCGCCCGCGCGATGGCGCCGATGCACTGGGCTGCCTTCCTGCTCTCCGCGGAGCCCGTACTCGAACCGCTGACCCGACTGCGTACCGCCTGGCAGCGGGCCGGACACCCCCGCGAACGGCTCTGGGACCTGCCGATCGGCGGCTCCCGCGTGTTTGAGCCGGTACCCCGCGCGATCGGTGGCTGACGCACTGCCCCGCGCGACCGGTGGGTGATGCATTGCTCCGCACGATCAGCGGCTGATGCACTGCCCCGCGCGATCAGTGGCTGAATCGCACTCGCATCCTGCGCCACGCCGCGGGTGCCCCGCTGATCAGCAGCGTCAGGCCCACTGCCGCGACCACACCCTGCCACGGCTTGGGGAAGAGCGAACCGCCCAGGATGCCGATCAGCTGGTACGCCGCCGCCCACGCCAGGCAGGCCGGCACATCCCCGCGGGCGAACCGGCGCAACGGCATCCGGGCCAGCAGACAGGCCAGCATCACCGGAATCCGCCCCGCCGGTACCAGCCTCGACAGCACGAGCACCACCGCCCCGTGCTCGTCCAGCTTCTGCTGCGCCTGCGCCAGCCGTTCCGGAGAGGCCCGGTCGCTGATCGCCTGCAGCCACTTCGAACCGTTCCTCGACCGCACCCCGCGCTGACCGAGCCAGTACAGACAGATGTCCCCGAGGAACGCCGCGGCCGACGCCACCCCGAAGACGATCAGCAGCGAGAACGGCGACGACTGATGCAACGCCACCACCGCTGCCGAACTCACCAGCGCACCCGTCGGGACCACGGGCACCAGCGCGCCCAGCGCCACGAGCAGGAACAGCGACGGATAGCCGACCGCCTGCTGCGTCGACTCCGGGGGCAGCTGCCCCACGACCCCATGGATCACCTGGCGGCCTCCGGCCGCACATGTTCGCCGTGGGACAGCCGGTGCACTGCCACCTCCGGCGCCAGCAGCGCAGCCTTGCGGACGAACTCGTCACCCGGTGAGTGGAACTCGTGCGGCCTGACTCCGTCCATCCCGATCGGCCAGTACGTGCCGTAGTGCACCGGCACGGCCGACCGCGGCGCCAGCCGGGCCAGCGCTTGCGCGGCCCGGCCCGCGTCCAGATGACTGTGGCCCAGATACGGACCCCAGCCGCCCACCGGCAGCAGGGCAACATCGACCGGACCGACCGCCCGGGCCATGTCGTCGAAGAGCCCGGTGTCACCGGCGAAGTACGTCCGTGCCTCGCCCTCGACCACATAGCCGAGCGCGGGGGAGCGGTGCGGTCCCATGGGCAGGCGCCTGCCGTCGTGCAGCGCGGGAACCGCCCGCACCCGCGCCTCTCCGACCCGGACCTCGTCGCCCGGGGCCACCTCGGTGATCCGCAGCCCGCGCACCGCGCGCAGCTTCCGCAGTCCCGGGACGGAGCGCACCGCGCCCACCGGCACAATCAGCCGGCTGCCGGGGGAGAGCCGGGCCAGTGATGGCAGATGCAGATGGTCGGAGTGCAGATGCGAGACGAGCACCACATCGGCGACCGCGGCCTCGGGGCCGGGGAGCTCGCCGCGACGGCGGCGCAGATGCATCAGGCGCCGTACGAACAGCGGATCTGTCAGCACACGGACCCCGGAGTCCTCGATCGTGCAGGTGGCATGACCCCACCAAGTGACTTCCACCGGCACGCGGTGCCTCCTCATTCCCGGGTTCCTTGTTCCGGTCTTGTCATCGAGCCTAGTGCCGTGACCGGAACGGGTGACCCAGCTCGGTCGCCCTCGCGCCGCAGCGTCTCGCCCTCGCTGCGCACCATCGCGACCCGCAGCACCGCCACCCGTGGCGATGCGCTGGACGACCGCGAGACCGGCTGCAAGGACCTCTCCGCGTACGGCTTCGAGGACTACACCCGCATCAAGCACGGCATGACGTCGCTCCGACACATCCGCCCCATGTGCGCCTCCGCCCCGGCGCGGGGGGCGCACTGGTGTTGCGTGTCCGTGCTCCGCACTCCCCCCGTCCCGACATGCGCCTTTTTGTGCGGGAGCCGGAGAGGTAGGGTCGCCGGTACGCCTAGCACGGGGGGACGGCCATGGGGGACGCAATGGACGTACGGGTGGCGGCCATCGCCAGTCTCACGCCGCTCGAAGAACTCGACTGCGATCCGTTTCTCGTGGACACCCGCAGCCAGCACGAGATGTGTGCCCGCTGGGCCGCCGACAAGGGATACGTCGTCACCCGGCAGCTGCGCTTCTACGGGCTGCGCCCTGACCACCACGCCCTGTGGACGGATGTCGAGAGCGGCGATGTCGAACTGTTCGTCGCCGCCAACGACCGGGTGCTGGCAAGGGCCCTCACCTCGGTGCCGGAGTTCGCCGCGGAGTGCGAGCGGCGCGGCGTGCGCCTGGAGATCGCCGGACTGGACGAGCCGCCGTACAACGCCCGCACGAAGGCGAGTGTGCACCGCAGGCTCTCCATGCCGACCGCTGGATACGACGGCTGCTGACCGGCCCCCTGACCGCTGTCGTCCGCGGCCCGCGGCCCCGCTGTGAAAAGCTGGGGGGAAGGGCCCGGAACGGCGAGGTCCGGACGTGAGGTGGGAACGGCGTGGGTGACGGGCGATGGCGAACAGCCGGCAACGCCCTGATGCGAGTGGTTGTGGTGTGGGCGGTCTCGACGCTCACGATGCTGGCACTCGCCGGGATGCTGCCGGACTTCCAGCTCCAGTCCGACGACGGCGACAGCATCACCAAGACCGCGTTCACCGCGGCCTGGGGCGCCGGCGCGTTCGGTCTGCTCTCCGCACTGGTCTGGCCGGTCCTGGTACGGGCGCTGCTCATCGTGCCCGCACTCGTCCTCGGGATGCTCGTCTTCTTCCTGAACGGCTCGCTGCTGCTGCTCGCCCTTCGGCTCATACCGGACGGGCGCGGCGCCGCCGATCCGCAGACCGCGGTCGTCGTCGCGGCCGTGATGTCCGCCGTCGCCTCCGCGACCTCCACGGCGCTCGCAGTCCGTGACGACAACGCCTACCGGCGCCGGCTCTCCAGGCTCGCCGACCGCCGCCGTCGGCGCAGCGGTGCGGACAGCGGGCGCAGCGGACCGCCAGGCATCGTCTTCATCCAGCTCGACGGCGTCGGCCACGACGTGCTCGCCAGGGCCGCCGACGCCGGCCTGATGCCCACCGTCTCGAACTGGCTCGCGGACAACAAGGGCCACCGGCTCACCCCCTGGCGCACCGACTGGTCCAGCCAGACCGGCGCCAGCCAGCTCGGCATCCTGCACGGCAGCAACCACGACATCCCCGCGTTCCGCTGGTACGAGAAGGAGACCGGCGACGTCATGGTCTCCAGCCGCCCCGCGACTGCCATCGAACTCCAGCGCCGGGCCATCGCGCGCACCCAGGACGGAGGGCTGCTCGCGCTCGACGGAGCCAGCCGCGGCAACCTCTTCAGCGGCGGCGCCGACCAGCTGGCGCTCGTCCTGTCCATGGCGGCCCGGTTCGGCAAGGGCCGCCGCTCCCGGGCCGGGTACTTCGCCTACTTCTCCGATCCGGCCAACGCCGTCCGTACCGCGCTGTCGTTCGTCGCCGAGGTCTGCCGCGAGATCTTCCAGTCGACCCGGGCACGGATGCGGAAGGACACGCCCCGGATCAAGCGCGGTGGGCTCTACCCCTTCATCCGGGCCTTCGCGACCGTCGTCGAACGCGACGTGGTGGTCGCCGCGGTCATCGGGGACATGTTCGCCGGACGTACCGCCGTCTACGCCGACCTGGTCGCGTACGACGAGGTGGCGCACCACTCCGGGCCGCACAGCCGCGACGCGGAAAAGGTGCTCACGCGCCTGGACCGCTCGCTCGCCCTGATCGTCAAGGTCGCCGAACACACCCCGCGCACCTACCGGATCGTGCTGCTCTCCGACCATGGACAGAGCCCCGGCGAGACCTTCGCGGGGGCGTACGGGCTGACGCTCAAGGACCTGGTACGGGCGGGCTGCGGGCTGCCCGTACCGCGTCGGGCGCAACGCACCCGCAGTGGTTCGGAGGCGCGTGACGCGGTACGGATCGCCCTGCACCGGCCGGTTGAGGAGGGCGAGGCGGAACACCGTGCGAAGCCGTCCGACCCGGTCGTCCTCGCCTCCGGCAACCTCGGTCTGATCTCCTTCCCCGACATCAAGGGACGCGCCTCGCGCGAACAGCTCGACCGGAGCCGTCCCGCACTGCTCGGCACCCTCGCCAACCACCCGGGCGTCGGCTTTCTGCTGGTCCGCAGCGAGCGGCACGGATCGGTGGTGCTGGGCCGTGGCGGCACCGAGGTCCCGGTGTCGGAACTGAGGGACGGGGAAGGGCCGCTGGCCCCCTTCGGCCCGGGTGCGGCGGCTGCGGTGCGCCGCACCGACACCTTCCCGCACGTCGCCGACGTCATGGTCAACTCGATGCATGACGGGGCCACGGGCTGCGTGCACGCCTTCGAGGAACAGATTGGCTCGCACGGGGGTCTGGGCGGCGAGCAGTCCCGGCCGTTCCTGCTGTGGCCGGCTGATCTGTCGGCCCCGGTGGTGCAGGGCAGGGAGCTGGTGGGGGCCGAGCAGGTGCACAAGGTGCTGCGGCGCTGGCTGTGGGAGTGCTCGGGGCCGCAGATCCCGCTGGCACGGCCGGGCGCGGCGGGCGGCGCCGACGAGGCGGACGGAACGGTACAGGCGGCCGGCTGAGGGGCGTTGTCAGTGGTGGGCGGCAGGATGGGAGCCATGACGAACTCAGCTGTTGTGCTCGCCGATACCGCCGCCTACGCCGCCGCGGTCGAAGAAGCGTCGCAGGCCGCCGCCGCGTACTACGCCACAGGCGAGAGCACGCTCGACGACGATGCGTACGACCGGCTGGTGCGGGGGATTGCCGCATATGAACAGGAGCACCCGCAGGAGGTACTGGCCGCCTCGCCGACCGGCAAGGTGGCGGGTGGTGCCGCAAGCGGGGACGTGCCGCACACGGTGCCGATGCTGTCTCTGGACAACGTCTTCTCGGCCGAGCAGTTCGCGACGTGGACGGCGTCGCTGGCGCGGCGGATCGGCAGACCCGTCGCCGCGTGGAGCGTGGAGCCGAAGCTCGACGGCCTGGCTGTCGCCGCCCGTTACCGTGCGGGCCGTCTCGATCAGCTGATCACCCGGGGCGACGGCACCGCGGGCGAGGACGTCTCGCATGCGATCGGCACCGTGGTCGGACTCCCTGAGCAGCTCGCCGAGCCGGTGACGATCGAGATGCGCGGCGAGATCCTCATGACGACCGAGCAATTCGAAAAGGCCAACACCGTACGCACCGAGCACGGCGGCGCCCCTTTCGCCAACCCGAGGAACGGCGCGGCGGGCACACTCCGCGCCAAGGACCGCGCGTACACGGTGGAGATGACTTTCTTCGCCTACGGTGCCCTGCCGCTGCCCGAGTCCGGAGAGCTGGCCGACACGCTCGCCGAACTTCCGCACAGCGAGGTCCTGGAGTACGTCGCCGGGCTCGGCGTGCACACCGCGGCGGACACGGATGTGGCACCGCGCACCGTCACCACCGTCGAGGAGGTGCAGGCCAGGGTCGAGGAAGTCGCGGCCCTGCGCGCCTCGTTGCCGTTCGGTATCGACGGCATCGTGATCAAGGCCGATCTCGCGGCCGACCAGCGCGAGGCCGGTTCCGGGAGCAGGGCGCCGCGCTGGGCCATCGCCTACAAGCTCCCGGCCGTCGAGAAGGTCACCCGGCTCCTCGGCGTCGAATGGAACGTGGGCAGGACTGGCATCATCGCGCCGCGCGCCGTACTGGAACCGGTCGAGATCGACGGCTCGACCGTCAGCTACGCCACGCTGCACAACCCGGCCGACATCACCCGCCGCGATCTGCGCCTGGGCGACCGGGTGATGGTCTACAAGGCGGGCGACATCATCCCCCGTATCGAGGCGCCCGTCGCTCATCTGCGGACGGGTGACGAGCAGCCCATAGTCTTCCCCGAGGCCTGCCCGCAGTGCGGCTGCGAGATCGACACCAGCGAGCAGCGCTGGCGCTGTGTCCGGGGCCGTGACTGCCGTCTCGTCGCCTCCATTTCGTACGCGGCGGGCCGCGATCAGCTCGACATCGAGGGACTCGGCGCCACCCGGGTCGTCCAGCTCGTCGACGCCGGCCTGGTGGCCGACTTCGCCGACCTGTTCACCCTCGACCGGGAGCAGCTGCTCGGCCTGGAGCGGATGGGCGAGACCAGCACCGACAACCTCCTGGCCGCGATCGAAACGGCACGGATCCAGCCGCTCTCCCGGGTCTTCTGCGCGCTCGGGGTACGCGGCACCGGGCGCTCCATGTCACGGCGGATCGCCCGGTACTTCGCGGACATGGACCGGATCAGGGCCGCCGACGCCGAGGAACTCCAGCGGGTCGACGGCATCGGCAAGGAGAAGGCCGCCGCCGTCGTCGCGGAGCTGGTGGAGCTGGCCCCGCTGATCGAGAAGCTGGTGGCCGCCGGGGTCAACATGACGGAGCCCGGCGCGACGCCGCCGCCCGAGCCGGGAGAGGAGGGCACACAATCGGCCGCAGCGAACGGGGAGGGGGCCGCCGGCCTGCCGCTCGACGGAATGACCGTGGTGGTCACCGGCGCCATGACCGGAGTCCTGGAAAAGCTCTCCCGGAATCAGATGAACGAACTGATCGAGCGAGCCGGCGGGAAGTCCTCGTCCAGCGTCTCCAAGCGCACCACACTCCTGGTCGCCGGGGAGAAGGCCGGTTCCAAGCGCACCAAGGCAGAGGGCCTCGGTGTTCGGATCGCCGCACCGGACGAGTTCGCCGAACTGATCGCCGGGTTCCTGCCGTCGGAGGTGTGACGCCCGGCAAGGACCTCGCCGCGCCCGAGTCCTTGGATTTTGCACGGGAGTGGCTTTCTTTGCCTCCCTATTGCATAGTGAGGGCTCGGTCATGCCTCGCTATCAGCGGGTCAATGGGTGTGCGAACGGCTGCGGTGGCAGGCCGGGGGGAGGGGCGATGCGTTCGCTGCACGACGAACGGCGACTGGGTCGGTCCCTCCTCCAGGAGTGCCGGCAGCAGTTCCGGGGCGTCACTCGCGGCCTCGCCCTCGACCTCGGCAGTTCCCGGACCCGCGCCTGGACGCCCGGGCACGGAGTCATCGCCGACACCGACGCCTGCGGCGACTTCGGGGCCGAGCCCGGGCACGGCCGCCCGGTCCGGCGAGGGCGCATCGTCGACCCCGTGTCCTGCAGCCGGATGCTCGGCCGTATCGCCGATACGGCACTGGGCGAGGATCGTAGCGACACCGTGATCGTCCTCAGCCATCCCGTCCTCGCCGGTTCCGAGCACCGCGCCGCGGCGAGGGAACTGATTGCCGCACTCGGTCCGACCAGGGTCATCGCCCTGGACAGCGCGAGGGCCGCCGCCGCATACGCCGGACCGCAGGATGGCGGCCCGCTGCTCGTCCTCGACATCGGCGCCGAGCTGACCGAGGCGACTCTCCTCGTCGACGGACTGATCCGCGACGCCCGCCAGGCCGAGACGGGACTGAGCGACCTCGATCCCTCGGGGCCGCCCACCGCCGTTGTCCATGCCGTCCTGGACATGGTCATGGCGATGTGGAAGCAGGACCGGCACGGCGCAGTCCTGGGGGCCCTGCGCAAGGGTCCGTTGCTCGCCGGGGGCGGCGCCGCCCGCCCCGACATCACCGACCGGATCGCGGTTCGCCTCGGGGTTCCCGTACATCTCGCCGACGACCCGGCGACCACGGTCGTACGCGGTGCCGGGCTGATCCTCAGCTCCGTGCTCCGCCAGGCCGGTGCGGCACCGGCCCTGCCTGGCCGAGCGAGGTGACCCCCCTCCCGGGGCCGCCCCCGGGGAATGTGCCCCCGAGGGCACGGCCGGGCGCCCCGGCACACCGCGGACGTGCACAGGCGGCCCGACAGGTCTTCGTCACCATCCTTCTCGCCGTGTTCACCGTCGTCATCGGCGCCCCCGCAGCCGCCGGAGCCGTACTCCCCGCCCGGCCGTTCGCCGGTGTGCCGCCCTCCGCCGCGTCCTCACCCGGCGCCCATCAGCCCACCCCGCACACCGACCGGACCGCTCGCACGGGCACCGCCCACGACACCCGGCGCACCCGCACGGCCACGGCGACCGACCATCACCGGCCGACGCCGACGCCGACGACCCCACTTCAGCCCCGGGCCGGCGCCGACCACGCCCGCACCGCGCACCATCTGCCGCCGCCCGGTCCCGACTTCCTGCTGCCCGGCGCACCGGGCATCCGTGTGCCGCACCACACCCCTCAGCGGGCACCCGCCGCACCCCCTCCTGCCACCGACCGCTTCCGCGTCGCGCTCCCCGGCGTACGCGGGCCTCCGGGGACGGCCGTTCACCGGCCACCGGTCATGCCAACGGTCCGGCCACTGGTCCGGCCACTGGTCCGGCCACTGGTCCGGCGACCAGTCCGGCCGCCGCTGGTCCGGCCACCGGCCCCGTCCCACAGACCCGCCGTCCCGTCCTCGCCGAGGTGAGGGCGCCCGGCGCCCCCTCGGAGGAAACCCATGACTCGCGCCACCACGGTGCGAGCGGTTCTGGCTGCGGCCGTCCTGCTCGTCTCCGTGTTCATCACGTTGACCATGTCACCCAGACTCGGCCTCGACCTTCAGGGCGGCACCAGAATGGTGCTTCAGGCCAAGGACTCCGATACCGCGAAAGTCGACCGGGAGAGCACCGACCGCACCATGGAGGTGCTCCGTCAGCGCATCGACTCCCTCGGCGTCGCCGAACCCACCCTGACTCGCTCCGGCGAGGACCGGATCATCGTCGAACTCCCCGACGTCCAGGACCCGCGCAAGGCCGCCGAAGTCATCGGCAAAACCGCCCAGCTCAGCTTCCACGCCGTCCAGGGCCCCGCCACACAGAACGACGACAGGACCGGCAACGGGCCGACGCTCCCCGACGAACAGGGCCGCTCCCTCGACCTCGGCCCGGCCCGGCTCTCCGGCGCAGGCGTCAAGGACGCCACTGCCGTGTTCGACGCCCAGCAGGGCGCCGGCTGGACCGTCTCCCTCGATTTCCACAAGGAGGCGGGCCGGGACTGGACCCGGCTGACCGGCGAAGCCGCCTGCCACCCGGTCCAGGACGACCGGCGACGCGTCGCCATCGTCCTCGACGAGCAGATCATCTCCTCGCCGCAAGTCTCGCCCTCGGTGGGCTGCAACGTCGGCCTGCCGTCCGGCTCCACCCAGATCACCGGCTCCTTCAGCGCCGACGAGGCCCAGGAACTGGCCCTGCTCATCAAGGGAGGCGCCCTGCCGCTCCCTGTCGAGATCATCGAACAGCGGACAGTCGGCCCGACGCTCGGTGCCGCCGCCATTGACGCCAGCGTCCAGGCCGCACTCATCGGCGCCGCAGCCACCGCGCTCTTCATCACCGTTGTCTACCGGCTCTTCGGCGCGCTCGCCGCCGTCGCGCTCGCCGCCTACGGACTGATCTCGTACTCGGCCCTGGTCGCCCTCGGCGTCACCCTCACCCTGCCCGGCCTCGCCGGATTCGTCCTGGCCATCGGGATGGCGGTCGACGCCAACGTGCTGGTCTTCGAACGGGCCAGAGAGGAACAAGCGCAGCACCCGGACCGCTCGCTGCGTTCCTCGCTGACCGCCGGATTCCGTAATGCCTGGAGCGCCGTCGCCGACTCCAACGTCACCACGCTGATCGCGGCCGGGCTGCTCTTCTTCCTCGGCTCCGGACCGGTGAAGGGCTTCGGTGTCACGCTCGCCATCGGTGTGCTTGCCTCGATGTTCTCCGCGCTCGTCATCGCCCGCGCACTCACCGAGATCGCCGCAAGCTCCCGATTCGTCAGCGACTACCGGGGCGTCAACGGCATCGCCGCCCCCGGCCGGGTACGCACCTGGCTGACCCGCCGAGACCCCCAGTTGATGCGGTCCCCGCGCCGCTGGCTGCTGATCTCCACGGCACTGATCGCCGTCGCGGTCCTCGGCATCGTCGTACGCGGGGTCAACCTGGGCGTCGAATTCACCGGCGGCCGACTCGTCGAGTACTCGACCAGCCGGCCCGTCGACGTGGAGCAAGCCCGCACCGTCCTGGCCGACGCGGGCTTCGACGACGTCGAGGTCACCACGGCGGGCGAGGGCGACCTCTCCGTGCGTACCGGAGAACTCGACAACGACGGCGAACACGCCATGCGTGCCGCGCTCGCGGAGGAGGGCGGCAAAACCACCAAGGTCCGCGACGAACTCATCGGCCCCAGCCTCGGCGAGGAGCTCCGGCGCAACGCCCTGATCGCGCTCGGCATCGCCGTCCTCGTACAACTGGCATATCTGGCGATCCGGTTCCGCTGGACGTTCGCCGTGGCCTCGGTCGGGGCACTGGTCCACGACGTCATCATTCTGGTCGGTGCGTTCGCCTGGCTCGGACGCCCCGTCGACGACACCTTCCTGGCCGCACTTCTCACCGTCATCGGATACTCCGTCAACGACTCGGTGGTCGTCTTCGACCGGGTACGGGAACTGTGGGCGAAGGCCCGTCGCGTACCCTTTGCCACGGTTGCCAACCGGGCCGTTCTCCAGACCATCCCCAGAACGGTCAACACCGGATTGGGAGCCCTCTTCATCCTCACCGCACTCGCCGTGCTGGGCGGCGACTCCCTCGTGGACTTCGCGCTCGCCCTGCTCATCGGCATCTGCGTCGGTACGTACTCCTCGGTGATGACCGCCGTACCGGCCGCGCTCCTCCTGGAGCGGAGCAGCAAGGCCCCGCCGCCCGCCCGGAAGCGGGCCCCCCGACGCCGGTCCGGTACGAAGGCGGCGCGCCGGGATCCGCTCGACAACGGAGCACGCGTATAGCCGCTCCGGAACGCACAACGCCCCCGCCCTTGGAACCCAGGCGTCCTTCCGGGCGGGGGCGGTGTGACCACCACCGGCATCCTCTCCGACAGCCGGTTCGCCGGCGGAGGCGGCAGCGAAGCCGGACGACGGGTGCTCTCGGCCGCTGCCATGATGACCGGCGCGCCCGTCGGGGCCATGGCCGTGCTGCACGGCACCCGAGAGTTCCCCTGCTGCTCGTCGTAGCGCTCCTGGCCGCCGTGACCACGGCCGCGATCGTCCTGGCGCGCGCCGACGCCCCCTGGGGCCGACCGATCGTCAGGAAGTGAGGGACCGCAGATGGTCGGCGGTGACCCGGTCGGCGGGCAGGAACGTCTCGATGGCCAGCTCGGCCACCGTCACATCCATCGGAGTATTGAACGTCGCGATGGAGGAGACGAACGAGAGCACCTGCCCTCCGTGCTCGATCAGCAGGGGCAACGCGAAGGGCAGGGGCGACGCGGGCTCGGCCCCATCGGCGTCCCCGTCGCCGCTCCCGCCGCTTTCCGCATTTTCCGGTACGGGGTAGCCGGCGACCTCCTCGTACAGCTCACGCAACTCCGCCGACCGGGCCAGAGCGATCTGGCGCTTCATCTGCGCCAGCAGATCGGCCCGCCACTCCCGGAGATTGCGGATGCGCGGGGCCAGGCCCTCCGGATGGAGGGTGAGCCGCATAACGTTCAGGGGCGGGGTCAGCAGATGCCCGGCCACGTCCTCCAGCAGCATCGCGATACCCCGATTGGCCGCCACCACGTTGTACGTACCGTCGACGACGAGCGCCGGATACGGGTCGTACCCCTGGAGCAGCTGATCCATCCCCTCGCGCAGCGTGCCCAGCGCCGGGTCGTCGAGCGAGGTCTGTGCGTAGTGGGGCGCGTAACCGGCGACCACCAGCAGGGCGTTGCGTTCCCTGACCGGGATGTCGAGATGCTCGGCCAGCCGCAGGATCATGTCCTCGCTGGGGCGGGAACGGCCCGTCTCGATGAAGGAAATGTGCCGGGCCGAGGAATCGGCGCGGAGCGCCAGCTCCAGCTGACTGATCCGACGTTGCTCCCGCCAGCTGCGCAGCAGCGGCCCTACCCCCGTGTCAAGCGCGACAGTTGTCATACCCAGACCGTAACGTCACCGGCACCGCCGACCGGCACCGCCGACCGGCACCGCCGACCGGCACCGCCGACCGGCACCGATCGCTCGTGAGGGAGTCGCAGTATGCCCGCCGCACCGTTGTCGCAGAAAGAGATCGAGGAACGTCTGGGTGACCTGCCCGGCTGGTCGCTGGACGGAGACCGGATCACCTGCACCTACCGGCTCCACACGCACTTCGCCGCCGTCGGTCTGACCGTGCATGTCGCCCAGATCCAGGACGAACTGAACCACCACTCCGATCTGACACTCGGATACAACACGGTCACCCTGTCCGTGAACACCCACGATGCGGGTGGCGTGGTCACCGAAAGCGATCTGAACCTGGCCGCGCGGGTGGTGGCGATCGCCGCCGGGCACGGCGTGCGGTAGCCCGGAGGGGCGGACACGCCGCCGAACGCCGGGCCGGACGTCCGGGCCGGACGTCCGGCGCGGGTGTCGGCGCGGGCGGGCGGCGCAGGCGGGCGTCGCGCGTCGAGCCGCGTCGCGCGTCGCCGATGCGCGACGACATGTCACACCGCGGCGCGAACCGTGGAGGCGTGGCCGGAGCGAGGATTGCCGAACCAGCAACAAAGCTTGCCGAAGGGTTGGAGTGCGGTAAGGCTTTCCCTATGAGTCAGCACACCGAACACGGTCATCAGCACGACACACATGGTCGTCACCACAACGACACTCACGTTCATCACCACGACACCACCGACTTGGACTGGGACGTCATGGGCCTGATGCTGGAGCAGAACGCCGAGCTCAGCCGCCCGCAGTACGAGGAGGCGGCCCGTTGGATCGCCGCTCTGCCCATGACTTCGAAGGTGCGCAGGATTCTCGATATCGGCTGCGGACCCGGCGTGGTCGCCTGTCTGCTCGCCGAGGTGTTCCCCGAGGCGGAAGTCGTCGCCGCCGACGGCGCCCCGGCTCTTCTGGAGCGCACCCGGGCCCGCGCGCAGCGGCTCGGTCTCGGTGACCGGGTCCGTACACAGCAGGCCGACTTCCCCGACGACTTCGCCGAACTGGGCGAGGCCGATCTGATCTGGGTGGGCAACGCCCTGCATCACGTGGGTGACCAGCGCGCCGCCCTCGCAGGGTTCGCCGCACTGCTGCGCCCCGGTGGGATCGTCGCCCTGGTCGAGGGCGGTCTGCCGCCGCGCCAGCTCCCGCGCGACATCGGCATGGGGCGGCCCGGACTGGAGGCCAGGATCGACGCGATTATTGCCGACTGGTTCGAGGACATGCGGGCGTCACTGCCCGACACCAAGCGGGAGACCGAGGACTGGAGCGCCCTATTCACCGCTGTGGGGCTGGACCCGCAAGGCACCCGCAGCTTTCTGCTCGACCTTCCGGCGCCGCTCTCCGACCCGGCCCGCGACCATGTCATCGCCGAGTTCGCCCGTCGGCGCGAGATGCTCGAGGAGTCCCTGGCGTCCGAAGACCTCGTCGTGCTCGACCGGCTGCTCGACCCCGAAGACCCGGCCGGACTGCGCCGCCGCCCCGATGTCTTCCTGCTCATGGCACGAACGGTGCATCTGGCCCGACGGGGCTGACCTGATCCGACCTTTGTTGAGCTGCTGGGGTCCCGGGCCACGGGACCGGGCAGGCCGGCGCGCGGAGACCGAAGGGTGGGGGGCGAACGCGTGGGGTGAGTCCCTGAACCGGCCTGCCCGCAGCCAAGAGCTCGGGCTGACCGTACTCGCGGGCCGCAGGGCGGTGATGACCAGGCAACGGTGACAGCACGGCACCGCTCTCACCCACCTGCGCCGCACTCCTGCGCGATCACCTCACCGAGCAGCCTCAAGCCCTCGTCCAGGAGCGTGTCCGGGATGGCCGGCGGCGGCAGAACCGCAGTACGTCGCCGTAGCTTCCCGCAGCAGGTCCTGCCTGTGGCAGCTCCGGGCGATACGGGCTGTCAGTTGGGGTGCAGGCCACGCCGATCCGTCCGGTTCCACCAGTTCGCCGACGGTCGTCGCTCCCCGGTCGCGTACGTCCCCGATCTGCGGATGCGCGGCCTGCAGGCCTGCACGAATCGGCCCTCCTGCCCGGGGCCCGGGCACTGCGCACCCGAGGCAGGGACGCGCAGACGGTCCATCACGTCAGGGAAGGCAGCACGCGGCGTCGGCCCGACCGGGGGTGAGAGTGAACGCCAGGGGCCGCCGACGGGCGTCAGTCGTGATGCGGATCTCCGCGGTCCATTGTCGTACGGCCCGTCATCGCAGGTCAGATTAGGTGCGGCCGTGGATGACGGGCGCTCAGGGCGGTGGTGAGAATCCTCGGCCGGGGCCGTGTCAATCAAGACACGCTGCCGCTAGGGGTGAGCGGGTTTCGAGAAGTCGCCTGGACAGGCTAACGACAGATCAATGCCCCTGCATTCAGGGGCAGTTGGAAGCTTGTCGGATTATCGGGAAATAGCATACGGCGTACTTTATGTACCTCGATCGGAGCTTCGGCGTCGGCCTTCAACGTGTCCGATATGACAGGTATGGGGACCGTCAGTACGTTCAATCACGGGCCTGCTGCTCAGCCGGCCACTCTGAGACAGGAGAAGTGACATGGTTACCCGATCCAACGTCGTTACCGCCGCCATCGCGGCTGCGGCGGCCCTGGCTGCCACTGGCATCACCTACGCCTCGGCCGCCACCACCGAGCCGCCCCAGGCGGCCCCCGTCGTCCAGCAGGCAGTCGCCCCCGTCTCGGCCCTCGAGGGCGGCGACGCCGGCAAGGGCGACGAGGGCAAGGGCGACGAGGGCTACGACAAGGGCAACGACAAGGGCTACGACAAGGGCTACGACAAGGGCAACGACAAGGACTACGACAAGCACTACGACAAGGGCCGGATCCACATCAACGAGCGCACGTACCCCGCCGAAGAGGGCGGCTGCATCACCGTGGTCAGTGGCCTCGGCTCCAAGAGCCTCAACATCCGCAACGACAGCCGCAAGACCGTTGAGGTCTTCCGTGGGGCGACCTGCGACAACGGCGCCCCCATCGCCACCGTCGGGCCTCACAGCTCCGGCGACGGCGTGCACCCGGGCCGTGTCAAGGGCGGTGTGAAGGTCCGCAACGGAGTCGTGGGCAGCTTCCGGGTGATCGACCACCACTACGACGACTACAACGGCGGCGGCAAGGGCCACTGACGAGTCACCCGATTGACACAGAACCCCGGCCCGCCGGAATCGGGCCGGGGTTCCAGTCTGGACACCTCTGCCAGGCCATATTAAAGCCGGATGGCGACACACTGCCAGCCCGGCTGGAACGGCCGCGCCGTACGCGGCCTCCGAGCCCTTGGCAGACCCCGGCGACCGGGGCGGCAGAACGTGGCGTCGGCGCGGCAGACGCCGTCCACATCCCGGTCGGCCGGGAACCCGGACACCCCTGGGCATCGGGGGTGTCAGACACCGGCTCCAACTGCCACCACTGGCCGGGGGAGTCGGTGTCCTGCCCCGCTCATGTTCCGGTTCCTTCCTGCGCAGCAGACCGCCGCCCGGCTCGGCAGCCGGGCAGCGGTCAGTGTGCTTTCAACGGCGCAGCGGCGTGGCTCAGGCGCCGAGGTTGAACTCGCCGGGGTTCGGGCCGAGGCGCTTGCCCTCGTCCAGTGCGGCGAACGCGGCCAGGTCGTCGGCGTCCAGCTCGAAGCCGAACACATCGATGTTCTCCACGATCCGGGACGGCGTCACGGACTTCGGAATCGCCACATTGCCGGTCTGGATGTGCCAGCGGAGCACCACCTGGGCGGGGGTGCGGCCGTGCTTCTGCGCGATCGCGACGACCGCCGGGACCTCCAGGAGGCCACGGCCCTGGCCCAGCGGAGACCAGGCCTCGGTCGCGATGCCGTGCTTGGCGTGGAAGGCGCGCGACTTCGCCTGCTGGAGCTGCGGGTGGAGCTCGATCTGGTTGATCACCGGGACCACGGAGGTCTCGCCGAGCAGGCGCTCCAGGTGCTCGGGGAGGAAGTTCGACACACCGATGGCCTTCGCGCGGCCGTCGGAATAGATCTTCTCGAAGGCCTTGTACGTGTCGATGTACGCGTCCTTGGCCGGCACGGGCCAGTGGATCAGATACAGATCGACATAGTCCAGACCCAGCTTGTCGAGCGAGGTGTCGAAGGCGCGCAGGGTGGAGTCGTAGCCCTGCTCCGTGTTCCACAGCTTCGTGGTGACGAAGAGCTCTTCTCGGGGGACGCCGGAGGCGGCGACGGCCTTGCCGGTGCCCTCCTCGTTCTCGTACATCGCGGCGGTGTCGATGCTTCGGTACCCGGACTCGATGGCTGTCGCGACCGTTTTCGCCGCTTCGCCGTTCGGTATATCCCAGACACCGAAACCGAGCTGCGGCATCTGGACGCCGTTATTGAGAGTGATGGAAGGGACCTTGCTCACGAGCGGTCGATCCTTGCGTCGTCGGTTGGTTCGTCGTGGGCAACGATCAACGGGCTCGATGCATTCCCTGTAAGCCCGGTGTTCGGCACCTTCTCATCGCCCGCCGGGATCGACACAGAACCGGCTCGGCACTGCTCCGGCCAGGGTCTCGCCCGTCGGCCACACCCGACAGGCCGGCCGTGCCTCAGTGGTACAGCGCGTCGACCTCCACCGCGTACGCCATCTCGATCGCCTTGCGCTTCAGCTTCAGCGACGGGGTGAGCAGACCGTGCTCCTCGCTGAACGGATGCGCCAGGATCCGGAACGTACGGATGGACTCGGCCTTCGACACCGCCGTATTGGCGGCCACCACCGCCCGTCGGACCTCCATCTCCAGGGCCGGATCCCGCACCAGATCCTGCGGCCTCATCGGGGGCCGCCCCTGCATGGAGAGCCAGTGGTCCACCGACTCCTGGTCGACTGTGACCAGCGCCGCGATGTACGGCCGGTCGTTGCCGACCACGATGCACTGGGCGACCAACGGATGCGCCCGCACCCGCTCCTCCAGACCGGCCGGCGACACACTCTTGCCGCCCGACGTCACCAGGATCTCCTTCTTCCGTCCGGTGATCGTCAGATAACCGTCCTCGTCGAGCGCCCCCAGGTCCCCGGTGGCCAGCCAGCCGTCGCGCAGCACCGCGTCGGTGGCCTTCGGGTCGCCGAGATAGCCCGCGAACACATTGTCGCCGTGCACCCACACCTCGCCGTCCTCGGCGATGTGCACGGTCGTGCCGGGAATCGGCTGCCCGACCGTGCCGTAGCGAGTGCGCTCCGGGGGATTGGCGGTGGCCGCCGCGGTCGACTCGGTCAGCCCGTACCCCTCGTACACCGTGACGCCCGCGCCCTCGAAGAACAGCCCGAGCTGCCGCTCCATCCCCGAACCACCGGACATGGCGTGCCGGATCCGGCCACCCATCGCCTCGCGCACCTTCTTGTACACGACCTTGTCGAAGAACTGGTGCTGCATCCGCAGCCCGGCTGACGGCCCGGGACCGGTCCCGAACGCCCGCGCCTCCATCGCCTCGGCGTACTTCACCGCGACGTCCACGGCCTTGTCGAACGGCCCGACCCGGCCCTCCGCCTCGGCCTTGCGCCGGGCAGCGTCGAAGACCTTCTCGAAGATGTGCGGCACCGCCAGGATGAACGTCGGCCGGAAAGTCACCAGGTCCGGCATCAGCGCCTTCGCCGACAGCTCCGGCTGATGGCCCAGCTTCACCCGGCCGCGGACCGCCGCGATCTCGACCATCCGGCCGAAGACATGCGCCAAGGGCAGGAAGAGCAGGGTCGCCGCCTCGTCGCCCGGCTTGGAGTGGAAGACCGACTTCCAGCGGGCGGCCATGGTGTCCGTCTCGAACATGAAGTTGGCATGCGTGATGACACAGCCCTTGGGGCGTCCTGTCGTCCCCGAGGTGTAGATGACGGTCGCCACCGACTCGGGCGTCACCGCGCGCCGGTGGCGGTGCACCACCTCGTCCTTGACCTCGGCGCCCGCGTCGACCAGTTCGGTCACCGCGTCGGCGTCCAGCTGCCAGAGCCGATTGATCCGGGGCAGCCGGTCGATCACCGACGCCAGCGTCATCGCATGGTCCTCGTGCTCGACCATGACGGCGGAGACATCGGCATCGTGCAGCATCCAGAGGACCTGCTCGGCCGAGGACGTCGGATAGACCGGCACGGACTGGGCGCCGATCGTCCACAGTGCGAAGTCGAAGAGCGTCCACTCGTAGCGTGTACGCGACATCAGGCCCACCCGGTCGCCGAATCTGACGCCGTGCGCGATCAGACCCTTGGCGAGCGCCAGCACCTCGTCGCGGAACGCTGCCGCCGTGATATCCCGCCAGCGTCCGCTCGCGTCTTTTCGGCCGAGCGCGACCCGGTGCGGATCTTCCTCGGCGTAGTCGAACACCACATCTGCCAGCCCGCCTACGAGGGGCGCGGCCGCCATGGGTGGGACAGTGAACTCGCGCAATGAACTGCTCCTTGTGGCGCTCCGCACAGCGCCGTGACGCTACCCCACCGGACGGCGCGGAGGGAGGGCCCCGTACCGGTGGACAACGTGGCATATGCATAGGTCAGCCACCGAAATCCGGCCAGATAGGCAAGGCTCGGGCGCGGTTCCGACCACGGAGTAAGCGGCCGGCACCGGAATCTCCACCGAATCTGTACGCCGCGGTCACTCCCGTTCCGGGCGGGTACCGGCAGGTGCGCAGGGATTGGTCAGCCGGTGGGTCCGCACATACCCGACCCGGCCGGGGCGGGTGCGGGACCGTGGCTGCCGTTCACCTCCCCGTACCGGCGTGCGTTCATGTGCCGTCCCGGCCACTGATCGAACCGATCGTGCCGACACCGCGGCTCAGCCGGTCGCCGCCCGCCAGGATCGCTGCCGCCAGGGCGCCCGCGGCCTCCTGCGCACCGTCCCGGCGGCGGCCGTGCAACAGGACGAAATCCACATCGCCCAGCTCCGGCAGCCCCGCTCTGGCCGGCACCGGCACCAGCCCCGGCGGGATCAGCCCACGGCTGTGAGCCATCACGCCCAGGCCCGCATGGGCCGCCGCGATCAGGCCGCTGAGGCTGGTGCTCGTACACGCGACCCGCCAGGGTCGGCCGTGCTCCTCCAAGACTTCCAGGGCACGGGCCCGGGTGATGCCCGGCGGCGGAAAGAGGATCAGCGGAACCGGTCGGTCCGGGTCGATCCGCAGATGCGGTGCGCCGATCCAGGTCAGCGTGTCCTGCCAGACCAGCTCTCCGAGCGTGTCACCGGCGCGCCGCTTGGCGAGCACCAGATCGAGCCTGCCTGCGGTCAGGCGCTGGTGCAGCGTCCCGGACAGCTCCACCGTCAGCTCCAGCTCGACCTCCGGGTGGTCGCGACGGAACGCCTCCAGGATCTCCGGCAGCCGGGTCAGCACGAAGTCCTCGGAGGCCCCGAACCGCAGCCGTCCGCGCAGCCGGGTGCCGGTGAAGAACGCCGAGGCCCGCTCGTGGGCCTCGAGTATCGTCCGGGCGAAACCGAGCATTGCCTCGCCGTCCACGGTGAGATCGACCCGGTGCGTGTCCCGGGTGAACAACTGCCGCCCCGTCGCATCCTCCAGGCGCCGCACATGCTGACTCACCGTGGACTGCCGTACCCCCAGCCGTCGGGCCGCCTGGGTGAAGCTCAATGTCTGGGCGACGGCGAGAAAGGTACGCAGCTGCGCGGGGTCGTACATGACCGCAGGATATCGCGAATCATGATGACAGTGAGAGCGGTGTACCGGATTCCCGATCGCCTTGATCAGGAGCAGCATGGAGAGGGCACGACCGGAACCGAGAGAACACGTGGAGCACATGAGCCGCCTCACCCCGAAGCTGCCGTCCTGGCTGCCGATCGACCTCTACATCCTCGCGCTGATCGGCACGGTCGTGCTCGCGTCGATACTGCCCGCGTCGGGGACCGTCGCGGATGTGGCGGGCGGCGCATCGACCGGAGCGGTCGCCCTCCTCTTCTTCCTGTACGGCGCCCGCCTCTCCACCGCCGAGGCGCTCGACGGCCTCAAGCACTGGCGGCTCCACGTCACCGTTCTGATCTGCACCTTCGTGGCGTTCCCGTTGCTGGGACTGGCGGGCAAGGGGCTGGTGCCGTACGTCCTGACGCCGCAGCTCTACAGCGGCTTCCTCTTCCTCTGCCTCGTCCCCTCGACCATCCAGTCGTCGATCGCCTTCACGTCGATCGCCCGCGGCAATGTGCCCGCGGCGATCTGCGCGGGTTCCTTCTCCTCGATCGCCGGGATCTTCCTCACCCCGCTGCTCGCGGCCGCGCTGCTCGGCAACAGCAGCGGCGGGTTCTCGGCCGACGCCCTGCTCAAGATCGGGGTCCAGCTGCTGCTGCCGTTCGTCGCCGGGCAGCTGCTGCGCCGCTGGATCGGCGGCTTCATCACCCGCCACAAGAAGGTCCTCGGCTATGTCGACCGCGGTTCGATCCTGCTCGTTGTCTACACGGCGTTCAGCGAGGGCATGGTCGCGGGTGTCTGGCGCCAGGTCACCCCGGCGCGGCTCGGGGCGCTGCTCGGTGCCGAAGCGGTGCTGCTGGCGCTGATGCTTGTGCTGACCTGGTACGGGTCGAAGCGGCTCGGCTTCGACCGGGGGGACCGGATCGCCATACAGTTCGCCGGCTCGAAGAAGAGCCTGGCCTCCGGGCTGCCGATGGCGAGCGTCCTGTTCGGGGCGCAGGCGTCCCTCGCCGTACTGCCGCTGATGCTCTTCCACCAGATGCAGCTGATGGTGTGCGCGGTGATCGCGAGGCGCCGCTCGCGCGACCCGCAGGAGGAGGCCTTGAAGAACGGTGCCGTGTCACGTGAGCCCGCCACGGTGAGCTGAGGGCGGAGCCTTCGGGACTGCTTCTGCGGTCTCCCGCAGTCCTCAGACGGGTTTGCTCTTTGCGCGCCGCTCGGATCATTGCCCGGATTTCCGCCTGGGTCCCCGCCTGGGTCCTTGCCCGGATCCCCACCTGGGTCCCCGCTCCGATCCCCCGCCCGGGGTGGATCCGGTCGGCGCAGTAGGCGTTCCGTGTCGGCCGGACCCCTGACCTGGGCAGACGGGCGGGCGCCTCAGCCCTGGCCGACCGTCGCCTCCAGGGCAATGCGGTGCTCACCCGCGTACACGTTCATGGAAGGACCCCGCAGAAATCCGACCAGGGTCAGTCCGGTCTCGGCCGCCAGATCGACGGCGAGGGACGACGGTGCCGAGACAGCCGCGAGCATCGGGATCCCGGCCATCACCGATTTCTGGACCAGCTCGAACGAGGCCCGCCCCGACACCAGCAGAATCGCCCGGGACAGCGGCAGCCGGTGGTCGGTCAGGGCCCGGCCGACCAGCTTGTCGACCGCGTTGTGCCGACCGACGTCCTCCCGGATGTCGAGCAGCTCACCCGTCTCGGAGAACAGCGCCGCCGCGTGCAGGCCTCCGGTCCGGTCGAAGACCCGCTGCGCGGCGCGCAGCCGGTCGGGGAGGCCGGCGAGCAGGGCGGGCGCGACCCGGACCGGGGGAGCGTCGGCGATCGGATGCCGGGTCGTGGTGCGTACCGCGTCGAGGCTTGCCTTGCCGCACAGCCCGCAGGACGACGTGGTGTACACATTGCGTTCGAGCGTGATGTCGGGGACCGCGACACCGGGGGCGAGCTGCACATCCACCACGTTGTACGTGTTGACGCCGTCGGCCGTCGCCCCGGCGCAGTAGACGATTGACTGCACCTCGGCGCCGTCACCGATCACGCCCTCGCTCACCAGGAAGCCCGCCGCCAGCGCGAAGTCGTCGCCCGGCGTGCGCATCGTGATGGCGAGCGGCTTGCCGTTCAGCCTGATCTCCAGGGGCTCCTCGGCGACGAGTGTGTCGGGGCGCGTGGAGACGGCCCCGTCCCGGATACGGATGGTGCGGCGACGCTCGGTGACCCGTCCCATAGCGGTTAAACCCGATTCTGTACGTGTTGGAAGCCGAACCGGCCCTGATGCGGAGGTTGCCGTGGGTCACCGGAATGTCGTGCGGAGAGGCGACCTTGACGGACTCATTGTCCTGCACATGGAGTGTGACATTGCAGCCGCCGCCGCAGTACGCGCACATGGTGTTGGTTTCCGTCCGGGCCTGCTCGTCCCAGGTCTTCGACGCGGCATAGGAGTTGGCCTCGAGGCCGAGGAACACGTAGTCGACGGGCCCGCTTCCGGCGGGTCGTCGGTCGTTGAGGGGGTGCGCGGTGAAGTCACCGCGCGGGCAGAGGACGCGGACGCCGTCACGGCGCATCGCGGCCGGATGCGGGCCGCGGGCGATGAGGTGGACATCGGCGCCGGCGTGGTGGAGCGCGGCCCGACATAGGCGCGCCGATGGCACCGGCGCCGACCAACTGTGACTTTCACGCCTCTCCGTTCGGTGAGTGGATCGAGCCAGGAAACAGGAGGCGATGTCAAGTCGGTAGAATTTTTCCTACAGTATGACTTTTAGTGGTCAGGGCTGTTGTCAAGCCTCCAACGACCGGGCGCTATTCCTGTGGGAACACGCGCCCCTGTACTGGCCGGTAGCGACCAAGACTGGATGGTTCCTGCCATACGTAGCGAGGGGAACCCGTACATGACCGGCTCACGTGTCGTGGCGCTCGGCCACTATCAGCCCGCCAAGGTACTTACCAACGACGATCTGGCGGCCATGGTCGACACCAGCGACGAGTGGATCACCAGCCGCGTCGGCATCAAGACCCGCCACGTCGGAGGCCCTGGCGAGCCGGTGGACGAGATGGCCGCGTACGCGGGGGGCAAGGCGCTCGCCGCGGCGGGGCTGCAGCCCGCCGAAGTCGATCTGGTTCTTGTCGCCACATCCACCGCGATCGACCGTTCGCCG
This sequence comes from Streptomyces sp. NPDC002958, assembly GCF_055563255.1. NCBI lineage: Bacteria > Bacillati > Actinomycetota > Actinomycetes > Kitasatosporales > Streptomycetaceae > Streptomyces > Streptomyces sp. NPDC002958. Next base: position 114,534 of record NZ_JBVHDS010000012.1, read on the forward strand.
AGCATGTCGGCGCGGGTCGCCGCCCGGCTCGGCATGGGCTCGCCCGCGGTGATGGACATCAATGTGGTCTGCTCCGGCTTCACCCACGCCCTCGCCACCGCCGACCATGCGATCAGGGCGGGTGCGGCCGAGCGCGTCCTGGTCATCGGCGCCGACAAGATGGCGGACATCGCGGACTGGACCGACCGCGGCACCTGTGTCCTGCTCGGTGACGGAGCCGGTGCGGCGGTTGTCGTCGCCGACCCGGGCGGCGGTGACCGGCCCGGGATCGGCCCCGTTCTGTGGGGTTCGGTGCCGGAGATGGGGAATGCGGTACGGATCGAGGGGACGCCCCCGCGTTTCGCGCAGGAGGGGCAGTCCGTGTACCGCTGGGCCACCACGCAGCTGCCGCCCATCGCCCGGAAGGTGTGTGAAAGGGCAGGTGTCGCACCCGAGGACCTGGGCGCGGTGGTACTGCATCAGGCCAATCTGAGGATCATCGAACCGGTCGCCAGGAAGATCGGTGCGGTCAACGCGGTCATCGCCCGGGATGTCGTGGATTCCGGCAATACGTCCGCGGCTTCTATCCCGATGGCCCTGTCCAAGCTGGTGGAACGCGGCGAGGTCCACAGTGGCGCGCCGGTGCTGCTTTTCGGCTTCGGCGGGAATCTCTCGTACGCGGGTCAGGTGATCCGCTGTCCCTGACGGGCCGTTGTGCTCGGTAGGCTGTAGACGATAAGCAATTGCTTATCGTCCGGAGGGGGACCGAGATGTTGTCCACAGGACTGCCGCAAGGGGCTGTGCCGAAGCTGGAACGGCCCGGTCCGCTGCGCGAGCGCGTGTACGAGGCGCTGCTCGAACTCATAGCGACGCGCGCCCTCCGTCCCGGCCAGCACCTGGTCGAGAGCGAGTTGGCCGGCCATCTCGGGGTGTCCAGGCAGCCTGTGCGGGAGGCGTTGCAGCGGCTGAACACCGAGGGCTGGGTCGATCTCCGGCCCGCCCAGGGTGCCTTCGTCCATGAGCCCACGCAGGACGAGGCGGACCAGCTGCTCTCGGTCCGCACCCTCTTGGAGGCCGAGGCCGCCCGTCTCGCGGCGGCCAACTCCGACACCGTCGGCATCGCCGTCCTGGAGGAGCTCTGCGCCAAGGGTGAGCAGGCCGTCGCCGATGACGACGTGGACCTGGCGGTAGCCACCAACGCGGCCTTCCACGCCAAGGTCATGGAGCTGGCGGGCAATGTCGTCCTCTCCGAACTCGCCGGACAGGTGGACCGCCGGGTCCGCTGGTACTACACTCCGGTGGCCCGCCGGCGCGGTACCCGATCCTGGATCGAGCATCGCGCGCTCATTGCGGCGATCTCCTCGCGCGACGAACAGCGGGCCACTGAGATCATGCGTGCGCACACGGAGCACACGCGCGAGACGTACCACCAGCGCGAGGAGGGCTAGCGCGCGGCCGGGCGGGTCGTAAGTGAAGGGCCGGGGCTTCGGTCTCCGGCCCTTTTCCTGCGTTCCGCACCGCAGCACCGCAGCACCGCAGCACCCCAGCACCGCAGCTCGCGCCGGCGCGGCGCGAGCGGTGTCCATCCACTCCTGGGGCCCAGCGGTCGGCCACGCCCCGGAGCTGCGAGCCGCTGAATCCCGGGTACCTCCTCAGGTGCTCCGGGCGCGCCGCGATCAGCGGAACCAGGGAGGCCAGCAGCATGCGCCGCTTGCCGACCGAACAGCTTTGTCCTCTCTGTGGAGAAAGTTGTAGCGGATTCCTGCGCAACTTCTTCCCACTCCCGGCAACCGCTGCTACGTTCCCCTCGAAAGCCCGACGGACAGGCCGATGCGGCGGGGAGAGGCGCGTGAGACGTATGACGGCACGACCCGCGAATGCGCATCAGGCGCGACTGCTCCGGCTGTTGCGCGACGGCGGGCCCAACTCGCGGGCACAGCTGGGGGATCAGGTCGATCTCTCCCGCTCCAAGCTCGCCGTCGAGGTCGACAGGCTGCTGGAGACCGGACTTGTCGTGGCCGACGGACTCGCCGCATCCCGCGGCGGGCGTCGCTCGCACAACATCCGGCTCGCTCCGCAACTGCGTTTCCTGGGCGTCGACATCGGTGCCACATCCGTCGATGTGGCCGTCACCAATGCCGAGTTGGAGGTTCTTGGCCACCTCAACCACCCCATGGACGTACGTGAAGGGCCCGTCGCCGTCTTCGAGCAGGTGCTGTCCATGGCGGCCAAGCTCAGGGCCTCCGGGCTCGCCGAAGGCTTCGACGGCGCGGGCATCGGCGTACCCGGACCGGTCCGCTTCCCCGAGGGGATACCGGTCGCGCCGCCGATCATGCCCGGCTGGGACGGCTTTCCGGTCCGCGAGGCGCTAAGCCAGGAGCTGGGCTGCCCCGTCATGGTCGACAACGATGTGAACCTGATGGCCATGGGGGAGCAGCACGCGGGCGTCGCACGCTCCGTGGGCGACTTCCTCTGCGTCAAGATCGGTACGGGCATCGGCTGCGGCATAGTCGTCGGCGGCGAGGTCCATCGCGGTACGACGGGCAGTGCCGGAGACATCGGCCACATCCAGGTCGAGCCCGAAGGACGCGCCTGCGCCTGCGGCAACCGGGGTTGCCTGGAAGCCCACTTCAGCGGTGCCGCGCTCGCCCGCGACGCCGAGGACGCGGCGCGTGCCGGCCAGTCGGCGGAACTCGCGGGACTGCTGGAGACGGCCGGAAGGCTCACTGCGGCCGATGTGGCCTCCGCGGCTGCCGCCGGTGACGCCACTTCGCTCGACCTGATCCGAGAAGGCGGCAACCGGGTCGGCCAGGTCATCGCGGGACTCGTCAGCTTCTTCAATCCCGGTCTGGTGGTGATCGGCGGCGGTGTGACCGGCCTCGGCCACACGCTCCTCGCCAGCGTCCGGACCCAGGTCTACCGGCAGTCGCTGCCGCTGGCCACCGGCAATCTTCCCATCGTGCTGGGCGAGTTGGGACCGGCCGCCGGAGTGATCGGCGCCGCCCGGCTCATCAGCGATCACCTGTTCTCACCGGCCTGACCTCGGGCCGGTGGCACATCGGCACACACCGGAAACACCCGCACCACCGCACCTGGTACCGCCCTGCCCGCTCACCGGCCCTCCCCAAGCTCTCGGCTGTGCTCGAGCAGGGGAGACCCCACTCGCCGAGGGGATTTGTCATGGCACCAGAACCACCTCTGCTCACCATGTCCGGCATCACCAAGTCGTTTCCCGGAGTGCGCGCCCTCGACGGCGTGGACCTGGAGGTCCAAGCCGGTGAAGTCCACTGTCTCCTCGGGCAGAACGGCGCCGGCAAGTCCACCCTCATCAAGGTGCTCGCCGGGGCCCATCAGCCCGACGGCGGCGAGATCACCTGGCGCGGCGAACCGGCCGCGCTCAAGTCGCCCATCGCCGCGATGCGCCTGGGTATCGCCACCATCTACCAGGAACTCGACCTGGTCGAGGGCCTGTCCGTCGCCGAGAACGTCTTCCTCGGCCATGAACCCACCGCCGCCCGCTTCGTCGTCCGCACCCGCGAGGGCCGCACGGCGGCCGCCGAACTGCTCAGGCGTCTCGGCCACCCGGAGATCGACCCGGCCAGGGCGGTCGGCGAACTGTCCGCCGCCCAGCAGCAGATCGTCTCCATGGCGCGGGCGCTCTCCCACGATGTACGGCTCATCGTGATGGATGAGCCGTCCGCCGCACTCGACCCCGACGAGGTCGACAACCTCTTCCGCGTCGTCGCCACCCTCACCGCCGACGGGGTCGCCGTCGTCTACATCTCGCACCGCCTGGAGGAGATCCGCCGGATCGGCGACCGGGTGACCGTGCTCAAGGACGGCCGCGCCGTCGCCGTAGGGCTGCCCGCCAAGTCCACACTGACACGGGACATCGTTGCCATGATGACCGGACGCAATGTGGAGTACGTCTTTCCGCCACGCTCCACGGGCAGCGCGGGAGCAGCGTCGGCGGAGCCCGTACTGAAGGTCGAAGGGCTGGCCAGGAAAGGTGAATTCGCCACCATAGACCTGGAGTTGAGGCCCGGCGAAATCGTCGGCCTGGCCGGACTCGTCGGCTCGGGGCGCTCCGAGATCCTGGAGACCGTCTACGGCGCCCGCAAGCCGAGCGCCGGGCGGGTCATCGTGGCAGGCAAACAGCTCCGGCCCGGCAGCGTCCGCGCAGCCGTCGCCGCCGGAATTGGACTCGCCCCCGAAGAACGCAAGGCGCAGGCCCTGCTGATGCTCGAATCCGTCACCCGTAACGTCTCCGTCTCCTCGATGTCCCGCTTCTCCCGGGCCGGCTGGGTGGATCGCGGGGCCGAACGCCGGGCGGCCCGCGCCGCCACCCGCGAGCTCTCACTGCGCCCGGACAACCCGGACACCCCCGTGCGCACGCTCTCCGGCGGCAACCAGCAGAAAGCCGTCCTGGCCCGCTGGCTGCTGCGCGGCTGCCGGGTCCTGCTGCTCGACGAACCGACCCGCGGTGTCGACGTCGGCGCCCGCGCCGAGCTCTACGCCGTGATCCGCCGGCTGGCCGACGAAGGCCTCGCCGTCCTGCTCGTCTCCAGCGAGGTGCCCGAAGTGCTGGGCCTCGCCGACCGGGTGCTGGTGCTCCGCGAGGGCCGCGTCGTGCATACGGCGGATGCCCGGGAGCTCGACGAGCACCGCGTACTCGACCTGGTGATGGAAGGGAGCCCGACGTCATGACGCAGCCCGTCTCCTCGGCGCAGCAGGGTGGGCCGGACAAGGGGACCGCCCCCGCCGCGGTCTCCGAATCCCGGAAGAAGGACGGACCCGCGCGCACCCTTGGTCTGCGCGCGGACGTCCGTAACCTCTCGCTCCTGGGTGTCCTCGCCGTACTGATCGCCGTCGGCGGATTCACGGAGCCCGACGCCTTCCTGGACACCGGGAACCTTCAGCTGATCCTGACCCAGTCGTCCGTCATCGGCGTCGTCACTGTCGGGATGACCTTCGTCATCATCAGTGGCGGTATCGATCTGTCGGTCGGTGCGATGGTCGCGCTCGCCTCCGTCTGGGCGACCACGCTCGCCACCCAGGAGTACGGTTTCGCGGGGATTCTGTTCACCGCCGTGATCGTCGGACTCGGTGCCGGGCTGGTGAACGGGGTGCTCATCGCGTACGGCCGGATGGTGCCGTTCATCGCGACATTGGCCATGCTGGCCTCGGCCCGCGGACTTGCTCTCCAGATCACCGACGGCAAGACCCAGCTTGTCACCGTCAAGTCGGTCCTCGACCTGGGCCTGCCCGACTCGTACGTCCTCGGCATCCCGCCCCTGGTCATGGTGTTCACCGCGGTGACCGTCATCGGCTGGCTGGTGCTGAACCGCACGACCTTCGGGCGGCGTACGGTCGCGGTCGGCGGCAACGCGGAAGCGGCCAGGCTGGCCGGCATCGACGTACGACGGCAGCGGCTCTATCTCTATCTGCTCTCCGGGCTGTGCTGCGGCATCGCGGCGTTCATGCTGATCATCCTGTCCGGCTCGGGACAGAACACCAACGGCAATCTGTACGAACTCGACGCCATCGCCGCCGCGATCATCGGCGGCACCCTGCTCAGCGGTGGACGCGGCACCATCGTCGGCTCCGTACTCGGCGTCCTCGTCTTCACCACCATCACCAATATCTTCGCGCTCAATAATCTGCAGAGCGATGTCCAGCAGATCGCCAAGGGCGCGATCATCGTCGCCGCCGTCCTGGTCCAGCGCCGCACATCGGCGCACGGGGAGACCTGAGCCCACGGGCTCACTCCCGGCAGCTCCGCATCTCCATCCCACTCCCGCCCCGCACGCCATATGTGACATGTCGGGCATCAGTGCGACGGTCACGCACCGGATGAAGGGTTTGACAGCCATGCCAGAAACCAGCCGCAGACGACTGCTCTTCGGCACCGCAGCCGTCTCCGCGGGCGCCCTCCTCACCGCCTGCACCAGCAATGAACCCGAGACGAAGGACACCGCGCAGAGCAGCGGGCCCGCCGCCGACGACAAGCCCGGCAAGCCCGTCACCATCGGCTTCGCCGGTCCACAGGCCGACCACGGCTGGCTGAACGCCATCAACGAGAACGCCAAGTCGCGGGCGGCGAAGTACTCCGAGGTGACCCTGGAGACCACCGAGGGCTCCAATGACACCGCCGCCCAGATCGGTCAGGTCAAGACCCTCATCAACAAGAAGGTCGACGTCCTCGTCATCCTCCCGGCCGACGGCAAGGCGCTCACCCAGGTCGGTCTGGAGGCCATGCGGGCGGGCATCCCCGTCATCAACCTGGACCGGATCTTCGCCTCCCCGCAGGCCTACCGCTGCTGGGTCGGCGGCGACAACTACGGCATGGGCCTCAACGCCGGTACGTACATCGGCGAGCAGCTCAAGGGCAAGGCGGGTGCCAAGGTCGTCGAGCTGGCCGGCATCGACAATCTGGAGCTCACCAAGCAGCGCAGCCAGGGCTTCGCCGACGCGCTGAAGAACTACCCCAACATCGAACTGGTGGCCCGTCAGGCCGCCGATTTCACCGTTGAGTCGGGTCAGGCGAAGATGGCCCAACTCCTGCAGGCACAGAAGAATTTCGACGCCCTGTGGAATCACGACGACGACCAGGGTGTGGGGGCGCTGCGCGCCATCCAGCAGGCGGGCCGCGATGAGTTCATGATGGTCGGCGGCGCCGGGGCCAAGTCCGCGATGGACGCCATCAAGGCCGACAACAGTGTCCTGAAGGCCACCGTTCTCTACCCGCCGACGATGGCCGCGTCCGCCATCGACCTGGCCCGCGCCCTCGCACAGGGCAAGGGCATCAGCGGCCTGGCCGAACTGGAGATCCCGACCAGTCTCACCCTGTACTCGGCCGTGGTCACCAAGGAGAACATCGACCAGTACCTGCCGACGGGCTTCAGCTGACCTGCCCCGCAGGGGGTGTTGACCCTCCTGCCGCACCCATTGAACGACCGACAAGGAGGAAGCCCGGATGGCCCGTAGGGAAGAGACGGATCAGGAGGCCGCAGCGCCGCCGCCGACGCACCGGCCGACGACGAGTGCGCCGACGCTCGGAGTCGGCATGGTCGGATATGCGTTCATGGGCGCCGCCCACTCGCAGGGGTGGCGCACCGCCGGACACGTCTTCGAGCTGCCGATGAAACCGGCTCTCGCCGCGATCTGCGGACGCGACCGGGCAGCGGTCGACGCGGCGGCGGCCCGCCACGGCTGGGCGGCGGCGGAGACCGACTGGCGGGCCCTCATCGCCCGGGACGATGTGCAGCTCGTCGACATCTGCACCCCCGGCGACAGCCATGCCGAGATCGCCATCGCCGCCCTGGAGGCGGGCAAACACGTGTTGTGCGAGAAGCCGCTCGCCAACACGGTCGCCGAGGCGGAGGCCATGACCGAGGCAGCGGAGCGCGCGGCGGCCCGCGGTCAGGTGGCGATGGTGGGCTTCAACTACCGCAAGGTGCCCGCGATCACGTACGCCCGGCATCTGATCGCCGAGGGGCGGATCGGCACCCTGAGGCATGTCCGCGCCACCTACCTCCAGGACTGGCTCGTCGACCCCGATTCACCGCTCACCTGGCGGTTGAAGCGGGAACACGCCGGCTCGGGAGCGCTCGGTGACCTGGGGGCGCACATCGTCGACCTGGCCCAGTACCTGGCGGGTGAGCTGCTGGTCGGGGTGTCGGCGGTCAGCGAGACGTTCGTACGCGAACGGCCGCTGCTCGCCGGGGCGTCGGCCGGGCTCTCCGGGACCGCGGACTCGGCCGCACGAGGGGCGGTGACCGTCGACGACGCGGCCCTGTTCACCGGTCGGCTCGCCTCCGGGGCGCTGGCCTCGTTCGAGACGACCCGGATGGCGGCCGGACGGAAGAACGCGCTGCGGCTGGAGATCAACGGGCAGCGCGGCTCGCTCGCCTTCGATCTGGAACGGCTCAACGAACTGTCCTTCCACGACCACACCGAACCCGCCACCACGGCAGGATTCCGGCGCATTCTCGTGACCGAACCCCAACACCCCTACCTGGAGGCGTGGTGGCCGCCGGGCCACGCCCTGGGCTACGAGCACACCTTCATCCACCAGGCCCGTGACCTGGTGCGGACAATCGCCGAAGGGACCGCGCCCGCACCGTCGTTCGCGGACGGGCTGCAGGTGCAGCGGGTGCTCGCAGCGGTGGAGGAGAGCGCCGAGAAGAACTCCGTACACACCCCCGTAGTTCTCTAGGAGGTCCTGCGCATGCCCCGTCCCTTCACACTCTTCACCGGCCAGTGGGCCGACCTGCCACTGGAGGAAGTCTGTCGGCTCGCCCGCGACTTCGGCTACGACGGGCTCGAACTCGCTTGCTGGGGCGACCACTTCGAGGTCGACAAGGCTTTGGCCGACCCCGGCTACCTGGACGGGCGGCGGCAGCTGCTCGACAAATATGGCCTGAAGTGCTGGGCGATCTCCAACCACCTCGTCGGCCAGGCCGTCTGCGACAACCCGATCGACGAACGGCACCAGGGGATTGTGCCGGCTCGGATCTGGGGCGACGGTGAACCCGAAGGGGTACGCCGCCGGGCCGCCGAGGAGATCAAGAACACCGCCCGTGCGGCGGCCGCCTTCGGGGTGCGTACCGTCATCGGTTTCACCGGCTCCTCGATCTGGCACCTGGTCGCGATGTTCCCGCCGGTCCCGCCGCACATGATCGAGCGGGGCTACGAGGACTTCGCCGAGCGCTGGAATTCGATCCTGGACGTCTTCGACGCGGAGGGCGTGCGGTTCGCCCACGAGGTGCACCCCAGCGAGATCGCGTACGACTACTGGACCACGCACCGCGCCCTGGAGGCTGTCGGCCACCGGGAGGCGTTCGGGCTGAACTTCGACCCCAGCCACTTCGTCTGGCAGGACCTCGACCCGGTGAACTTCCTGTACGACTTCCGGGACCGGATCTACCACGTGGACTGCAAGGAGGCGCGCAGGCGCCTGGACGGCCGCAATGGCCGCCTCGGCTCCCATCTGCCGTGGGGCGATCCGCGGCGCGGCTGGGATTTCGTGTCGGCCGGGCACGGTGATGTGCCGTGGGAGGACGTCTTCCGGATGCTCCGATCCATCGAGTACGAGGGGCCGATCTCCGTCGAGTGGGAGGACGCGGGGATGGATCGGCTGGCGGGTGCGCCGGAAGCGCTTGCCAGGCTGAAGCAATATGACTTCGAGCCGCCGTCGGCGTCGTTCGACGCGGCGTTCGGGGCTGGGGACTGAGGGTTCCCGCCGGGGACGCTGCCCTCGGACCTCCGCTCCTCGATCGCCGCAGGGCTTGATTCTGTCTGAGCTCCGGGGGAGCCGAGGTGCTCCTCCCTGCCCTCACCCCGCTTTGTCCTGACGCAGGAAAAAGTTCAACGAGACCGCTGCGTAAGGACTTTCCGTCCCGGACGAACAGGGCTACCGTCCCCAACGTGTTCATGACATGACCCGGGTCACCGGCGCCCCCACAGGCCCCGAATGACCTGCGCGGCAGTCCCCGCGCAGAACGGCACGGCAGCACCCGCCCGTACAACCGGCACTCTCCGGAGGACACTCGTGCACAGAACCAGAAGCAGGAGCAGAACGCGGCTCCGCGCCCGTAAATCCCTCGCGCTGCTCACCGGCGGCCTGCTCGCGGCGGCCACCCTCGCCCTGGGCGCGTCGCCCGGAGCGGCCGCGGCGGGACCGTCCTCGCCGGCCGCCGCCGACGCGGCGGCCGAGGAATTCCAGCAGGTCACTCTCGCCAAGGGCGCAGCCGAGACCGGCGAGCCCATGACCCTCGCCGTCCTCCCCGACCGCAGCGTGCTGCACTCCTCGCGCAACGGCGAGTTGCGTCTCACCGACAGCGGCGGAAACACCCGGGTCGTGGGGGCCGTCCCCGTGTACTCGCACGACGAAGAAGGACTCCAGGGCGTCGCCATCGACCCCGACTTCAGCAAGAACCGGGCCATCTACCTCTACTACGCGCCCCCGCTGGACACTCCCTCCGGAGACGCCCCCGAGAACGGCACGGCCGCCGAATTCGCCAAGTTCGACGGGGTGAACCGGCTCTCGCGCTTCGTCCTGAGGGACGACGGTACCCTCGACAATGCCAGCGAGAAGAAGATCCTCGACATTCCGGCCTCGCGCGGCATCTGCTGTCACGTCGGCGGTGACATCGACTTCGACGCCCAGGGCAACCTGTATCTGTCGACCGGTGACGACACCAACCCGTTCGCCTCCGACGGTTACACACCGATCGACCAGCGCCCCGACCGCAACCCGGCGTTCGACGCCAGGCGCAGTTCGGGCAACACCAACGACCTGCGCGGCAAGATTCTCCGGATCAAGGTCGCCGAGGACGGCTCGTACACCATCCCCGACGGGAACCTCTTCGCACCGGGCACGGACAAGACCCGTCCCGAGATCTACGCGATGGGCTTCCGCAATCCGTTCCGCTTCTCCGTCGACAAGGCCACCGGCATCCTCTATGTCGGCGACTACGGGCCCGACGCGGGCGCGGCCGACCCCCAGCGCGGCCCGGCCGGTCAGGTCGAGTTCGCCCGGGTGACCAAGCCGGGCAACTTCGGCTGGCCGTTCTGCACCGGCAACAACGACGCCTACGTCGACTACGACTTCGCGACGAAGACGTCCGGTGCGTCCTTCGACTGCGACGCTCCGAAGAACACCTCTGTGCACAACACCGGGCTCGTCGACCTTCCGCCCGCTCAGCCCGCCTGGATTCCCTACGACGGCGGATCCGTTCCCGAGTTCGGCACCGGCTCCGAGTCGCCGATGGGCGGACCTGTCTACCACTACGACGCCGGCCTCGACTCGCCGGTGAAGTTCCCCGAGTCCTACGACGGGCAGTTCTTCGCCGGAGAGTTCGGCCGGCGCTGGATCAATGCCATCAAGCAGGATGCCAACGGCACCGTCCAGTCCATCAACCCCGTTCCGTGGACCGGGACACAGGTAATGGACATGGCCTTCGGACCCGACGGGGCGCTGTACGTCCTCGACTACGGCACCAGCTGGTTCGGCGGCGATGGGAACTCCGCCCTCTACCGCATCGAGAACGCCACAGGTGGGCGCTCTCCCAACGCGGTGGCGTCGTCCAACAAGACCTCGGGCACGGCACCGCTCAAGGTGAGCTTCTCCTCGGAGGGCACCGTAGACCCCGACGGCGACCCCTTGACCTACACCTGGAACTTCGGCGACGGCGGTAGCTCGACGTCCGCCAACCCCACGTACACGTACAAGAAGAACGGCACCTACACGGCGACTGTCACCGCCAAGGACCCGACGGGCCGGACCGCCTCGGCGAGTGCCCATGTCACGGTGGGCAACACGGCGCCGAAGGTGGAGCTGAAGCTTCCCGGTGACGGGCAGCTGTTCAGCTTCGGCGACGAGATCCCGTTCAAGGTGACCGTCACCGATCCCGAGGACGGCACGATCGACTGCTCCAAGGTCGAGGTCCGCTTCGTCCTCGGCCACGACAGCCACGGCCACCCCATCACCACCGTCAACGGGTGCTCCGGCACGATCAAGACGGCCGTCGACGGCGGACACGACCCGAACGCCAACATCTTCGGGGTCATCGACGCCTCCTACACCGACGGCGGAGGCGGCGGCCAGGCGTCCCTGTCCGGTCACGACCAGTCGCAGCTCCAGCCGCGCCACCGCCAGGCCGAGCACTACAGTGCCTCCCACGGCGTCGCACCGCAGAACAAGGCGACCGCCCACGGCGGCAAGACGGTCGGCGACATCCACAACGACGACTGGATCTCCTTCAAGCCGTACTTGCTCGGCGATTCCACCAAGCTGACCGCGCGGATCTCCTCCGGCGGTGTGGGTGGCTTCCTCGAAGTGAGGGCGGGCTCGGCGACCGGTAAGATCCTCGGCTCCGCGCCTGTACCGGTGACCGGTGCCTGGGACAACTTCCAGGACATCGACGTACCGCTGAGCGACGTCCCGAAGCGGTCCACCGAGCTCTTCCTGGTGTTCAAGGGCGGTGCCGGGGCCCTTTTCGACATCGACGACTTCGAGCTCTCCAACAGCGCCCCCGACAAGACCGCCAAGCGGGTTCTGGTCTTCTCGAAGACGGCCGGCTTCCGCCACGACGCGATTGCGGACGGCATCGCCGCACTGAAGGAACTCGGCAAGGACAGCAACATCACCGTCGACGCCACGGAGGCTGCCGGCCAGTTCACGACCAGCAACCTGGCGCGGTACGACGCCGTTGTCTTCCTCTCGACAACCGGTGATGTGCTCAATGCCGATCAGCAGAAGGCATTCGAGAACTATGTGGCCACCGGCGGCGGTTACATGGGCGTGCATGCCGCCGCGGACACAGAGTACGACTGGGCGTTCTACGGCGGACTCGTCGGCGCGTACTTCTCCGGACATCCCGCGATCCAGCCCGCCACCGTACGCGTCGAGGACCACAACCACCCGGCGACCGCACACCTCGACGACGCCTGGAACCGTACGGACGAGTGGTACAACTACCGCACCAACCCGCGCAGTCAGGCCAAGGTCCTCGCCACACTCGACGAGACGACCTACACCGGCGGCACCATGAAGGGCGATCACCCGATCACCTGGTGCCAGACCTACCAGGGCGGCCGCTCCTTCTACACGGGCCTCGGCCACACCAAGGAGTCGTACGCCGAACCGGCTTTCCGTCAGCTCCTCCTCGGCGGCATGCGGTACGCGGCCGGTCAGGTGAAGGCCGACTGCAAGCCCGACACCGGCTACCGGTCGATCTTCAACGGCAAGACGCTCGAAGGGTGGAAGCAGGCCGGCCCCGGAAAGTTCGACGTCGTCGACGGTGAACTGCGCTCCGAGGGCGGCATGGGTCTGCTCACCTACCAGGCCAAGGAGCTCGGGTCGTACTCGCTCAAGCTCGACTGGAAGATGGAGGGCGACGACAACTCCGGTGTCTTCGTCGGCTTCCCGGAGTCCGACGACCCCTGGTCCGCGGTGAACAACGGCTACGAGGTCCAGATCGACGCCACCGACGCGCCCGACCGCACCACGGGCTCCGTCTACACCTTCAAGGCGGCGGACATCAAGGCCCGTGACCAGGTCCTGCGGCCGCCCGGCCAGTGGAACAGCTACGAGATCAAGGTCCAGGGCGAACGTCTCCAGGTCTTCCTCAACGGAGTGAAGATCAACGACTTCACCAACACCGATCCGGTACGGAGCCTGACGGCCGGCTACATCGGCATTCAGAACCACGGCGCCAATGACCATGTGTCCTTCCGCAACATCCAGTTGAAGGAACTGCCCTCGGCGTAGGGCGATCACTCCGGCCGACGGCGGGCGGGGAAGAACACTCTCTTCCCGCCCGCCGTCTCCACCCGATCCTGTTCCCCGTCGCACAGCGCCACTCGCTCTGCCCAGCCAGAACCCCCAGCCAGGGAGGCAGCCCGTGTCAGCACCCGCCGTTCGTACCGGAGTCTGGTTCATCGGAGCACGCGGCTCCGTCGCCACCACCGCCACGGCGGGGTGCGCGGCGGTCGCAGCAGGGCTCCACCCGGCGGCAGGCATGGTCACCGAGACGCCACCGTTCGCCGAAAGCGGGCTGCCCACCCTCACCTCACTGGTCTTCGGCGGACACGACACCGTCGGCTGTCCGCTGCCCAAACGGGCCGAGGCACTGGCCGTCGGGGGAGTGCTGCCGCACGGCCTGCCCTCAGCCGTACGGTCCGAACTCGCCGCCGCCGACGCGGAGATACGGCCCGGCGGGCCACAGCCCGGCGACACCCGCAGCGACGAGGAACTCATCAACGCCTTCGCCGCCGACCTCGCGGACTTCGGGCACCGGCACGATTTGGCCAGGACGGTCGTGATCAACGTCGCCTCCACGGAGCCCGTCCCGGCCCCCGGTGAACAGCGACTGCCCGCCAGCTCCCTCTATGCCGCGGCAGCGCTCCGGGCCGGCTGCCCATACGTCAACTTCACCCCGTCCACCGGGCTGCGCGCCCCCGCCCTCCAGAACGCCGTCGCGGGCTGCGGGCTTCCTCACGCGGGCCGCGACGGCAAGACCGGCCAGACGCTGCTCCGCTCCGTACTCGCCCCGATGTTCGTGCAACGCGCCCTGCCCGTACGGGCCTGGTCGGGCACCAATCTGCTGGGCGGCGGGGACGGGGCGGCGCTGGCCGACCCGGGCGCGGCGGCGGCCAAGAACGCGGGCAAGGAACGCGTCCTCGCCGACACGCTGGGAACCGCCCCGGAGGGTGAGGTCCACATCGACGACGTACCGGCCCTCGGAGACTGGAAGACGGCCTGGGACCACATCGCGTTCGATGGATTCCTCGGGGCGCGCATGGTGCTCCAGACGACCTGGCAGGGCTGCGACTCCGCGCTGGCCGCACCCCTGGTCCTGGACCTGGTCAGACTGGTGGCCCGTGCCCACGAGAGGGGGCTGAGCGGCCCCTTGCCGCAGCTCGGCTTCTACTTCAAGGACCCGGACGGTGGCCCGGCCGCACTGTTCGAGCAGTACATGGCGCTGCTCGCCTTCGCCGAAACGCTGCGGGGGGAGAAGTGACGGTACGGGCCTGGGCGGAGCTGCTGCGGGTGTCGGCGCTGTTCACCGTCCCCGGCGACGCACTCGCCGGGGCGGCGGCGACGGGGCGGCGCCCCGACCGCGGCACCGTGCTCGCCATCGGTGCCTCGCTCTGCCTGTACGAGGCGGGCATGGCGCTGAACGACTGGGCCGACCGCGACGAGGACGCCATCGACCGCCCGCACCGGCCGATCCCCTCGGGCCGCATCTCTCCCGGCGCGGCCCTCGCGGCGGCGGGAGCGCTGACGGCCGCGGGACTGGGCCTCGCCGCTCGGGCCGGCCGCCCGGCCCTGGCCGTCGCCACGGGGCTGGCGGCGACGGTCTGGGCATACGACCTCCGCCTCAAGCACACCCCGGCGGGACCGGCGGCGATGGCGGCGGCGCGAGGACTGGATCTGCTGCTCGGGGCCACCGCCACCGGCGGGGAGAAGAGAGCGACGGGCTGGGCGTCGGGCTCAGACACTGGGTCGGCTTCGGCTTCGGCTCAGGGCACGGGTTCGGGTTCGGGGCAGGGCACGGGCACGGGTTCGGGCTCGGGCTCGGTTTCGGCTCAGGGCACGGGTTCGGGTTCGGCTGCGCGTGGCTCCGTTCGCGGCGCTCTTCCGGCTGCCGGCCTGCTCGGGGCACACACCTACGCCGTCACCGCCGTCTCCCGGCACGAGGCGCAGGGCGGATCCACCAGTGCACCTCTCGCCGCGCTCGCAGCCACTGCCGTACTGGGCGCCGCGGCCCTGCGCGAGCAGCGCGGGCAGCGCGGACCCGGGGGTGTGACCTCGCCCACGGGACGCGGCAGGAAAGCGGAGGCATACCAGCCGCACCAACCGCACCGGTCCCACCGGCCACAGGCGGCCCTCGCCTCCTCAGCCTCCACCGCCTCCCGCCTCCTCCTCACCGCGCTCACAGGCGCCTACTTCCGTACTGCCGCCACATCCCTGCTCCACGCCGCCCTCAACCCGTCCCCGCCGCTCACCCAGCGCGCTGTCGGCGGCGGTATCCGGGCGATGATCCCGCTCCAGGCCGCGCTCGCCGCCCGTGCCGGAGCTCCTGGTACGGGGCTCGCCGTCATGGGACTCGTCCCGCTCGCCCGCGCCCTCGCCCGGAAGGTGAGCCTCACATGACCATCCGCCTCGGCTACGGCACCAACGGGCTCACCGACCTCCGCCTGGACGACGCCCTCGGACTCCTCGCAGATCTCGGGTACGACGGGGTCGGCCTGACCCTCGACCACATGCACCTCGACCCCCTCGCCCCCGACCTGGCCGCCCGCACCCGCCACGTGGCGTCCAGACTCCAGGAGCTGGGCCTTGGCGTCACCGTCGAGACCGGCGCCCGCTACATCCTCGACCCCCGCCGCAAGCACGGCCCGTCCCTCCTCGACCCGGACCCGGAGGCCCGCGCCGCACGCACCCGGCTGCTCGTCCGGGCCATCGACATCGCCGCCGACCTCGGCGCCCACGCCGTGCACTGCTTCAGCGGGATCACCCCACCGGACACCACCCCCGGCACCGCCTGGCAGCGGCTCACCGAATCCCTCGCCCCCGTCCTGGAAGCCGCCGACCGCTCCGGCATTCCCCTGGCGATCGAGCCCGAGCCCGGACACCTCCTCGCCACCCTCACCGACTTCCACCACCTGCGCGTCCTGAGCGGCGACCCACCACCGCTCGGCCTCACCCTCGACATCGGCCACTGCCAATGCCTGGAACCCGCGCCGCCCGTCGACTGCGTCCGCGACGCCGCCCCCTGGCTGCGGCACGTCCAGATCGAGGACATGCGCCGGGGCGTCCATGAACACCTCCCGTTCGGCGAGGGCGAGATCGACTTCCCGCCCGTACTCGAAGCGCTCGACACCCTCTCGGAGACCGGCTACCGCGGCCTCACCGTCGTCGAACTGCCCCGCCATTCCCACGCCGGTCCCGAACTCGCCCGCACCAGCGTCGAGTTCCTCCGCAAGCACAGCCCGTCGAGCCGCTGAAACCGCCGAAGGGAGCAACGCCATGCCGATGACCCCGACGACCACTCCTCTGCTGACCCGCAAGGAACTCGACGCACAGCTCGGCGGAGCCGCACGTGCCTGGCTCGACGAAGCCCTCGCCGAGGCCGAACACGCAGCCTCCCACGAAGAAGCCGAACAGCTCGGCGGCCCGTACGCCGTACCACCGTGGGAGCTGCGGTACGCCGCCGCCGGCCGGTACTGCGGACTCGAACACGCCGACTCCGTACGCGCCCTGCTGCTCATCGAAGCACGCGCCGCCCTGCCCGCTCTGACCAGACTCTACGACCAGGGCACCGCCGCCGAGCGACGCGCCGTCCTGTTGACCCTGCACCGGCTGGACCTCGGCCCCACCGCCCTTCCGCTCGTCGAGGACGCCCTGCGCACCAATGACACCCGACTGGTCGCCGCGGCCGTCGGCCCGTACGCAGCCGCCCATCTCGACGCGCACAACTGGCGCCACGCCATTCTCAAATGCCTCTTCACCGGAGTCCCGGTCGATGCCGTGGACGGACTGGCAAGGCGCTCGCGCGGCGACGCGGAACTCGCCCGCATGCTCGGCGACTTCGCGGCCGAACGCATCGCGGCGGGCCGCGGCGTCCCCGCCGATCTCACCCGCGTCCTCGACCTCACCACCCCCGGCCCGGCCGCCCGCACGGAGGAGTCCTGATGCGCATCTTCGACCCCCACATCCATATGACCTCCCGCACCACGGACGACTATCAGGCGATGTACGACGCGGGCGTCCGCGCCCTCGTGGAACCCTCCTTCTGGCTCGGCCAGCCCCGCACCTCGCCCGCCAGCTTCTTCGACTACTTCGACGCCCTGCTCGGCTGGGAACCCTTCCGTGCCGCCCAGTACGGCATCGCCCACCACTGCACGCTCGCTCTCAACCCCAAAGAGGCGAACGACCCCCGCTGCACCCCCGTCCTGGACGCTCTGCCGCGCTACCTCGTCAAGGACTCCGTCGTCGCCGTCGGCGAGATCGGCTACGACTCCATGACCCCGGCCGAGGACACCGCCCTCGCCGCACAGCTCCAGCTCGCCGCCGACCACGGCCTGCCCGCCCTCGTGCACACCCCGCACCGCGACAAGCTCGCCGGTCTGCACCGCACCCTCGACGTCATCCGCGAATCCCACCTTCCCCCGGAGCGGGTCCTGCTCGACCACCTCAATGAGACGACCGTAAAGGACGCCACCGACAGCGGCTGCTGGGCCGGCTTCTCCATCTACCCGGACACCAAGATGGACGAGGACCGCATGATCGCGATCCTCAAGGTCCACGGCACCGAGAAGGTCCTGGTCAACTCGGCCGCCGACTGGGGCAGGAGCGACCCGCTCAAGACCCGCAAGGTGGGCGACGCGATGCTCGCCGCCGGGTTCAGCGACGACGACGTCGATCAGGTGCTCTGGCGCAACCCCGTCGCCTTCTACGGGCAGAGCGGCCGACTCCAGCTCGGCATCGCCGCGCCAAAACCCCTCCACGAGGGCAACTCCATCCTGCGCGGCGGGGAGTGAGACGATGCGCTTCCGCCACCCCGACGGCTCCACCGTCCACCTCTCGTACTGCACCAACGTCCACCCCGCCGAGACGCTCGACGGCGTCCGGACACAACTGCGCGATCACTGCGAACCCGTCCGCAAACGCCTCGGCCGGGACCGGCTCGGCATCGGCCTCTGGCTCGCCAGGGACGCCGCCCGCAGCCTGATCAACGACCCCTCCCAGCTGCGTTCCCTCCGCGCCGAAATGGACCACCGCGGCCTCGAAGTCGTCACCCTCAACGGCTTCCCGTACGAGGGCTTCGGCGCCGACGAGGTCAAGTACCGGGTGTACAAACCGGACTGGACGGACCCGGAACGGCTCGCCCACACCACCGACCTCGCCCGGCTCCTGGCCGGACTGCTCCCCGACGACGTCACCGAAGGAACCATCTCCACCCTCCCGATCGCCTGGCGCACCCCCTTCGACTCCGACGCCGAGGCGGCCGCTCTCGCACACACCGCGCTCACCACCCTCGCGCAGCGCCTCGACGCCCTGGCCGAGCTCACCGGCAAGTCCATCCGCATCGGCCTCGAACCCGAGCCGGGCTGCACGGTCGAGACCACCGCCGACGCCATCGCACCACTCACCACCGTCGGCCACCCACGCATCGGCATCTGCATCGACACCTGCCACCTGGCCACTTCCTTCGAGGACCCCGACACCGCCGTGGACGCGCTCGACACAGCGGGCATACCGGTCGTCAAGGCACAGCTCTCCGCCGCACTGCACGCCGAACACCCCCACCTCCCCGAGGTACGCGCCGCGCTCGCCGCCTTCGCCGAGCCCCGCTTCCTCCACCAGACCCGCACCAGAACCACCACCGGACTGCGCGGCACCGACGACCTCGACGAGGCGGCCACCAGCCGGACCCTGCCCGACGGAGCCCCGTGGCGCGCCCACTTCCACGTCCCCCTGCACGCACCCCCCGCACCACCGCTCACCTCCACCCTTCCCGTGCTCCGGTCCACGCTCACCCGACTGGTCGGCGGCACACGGCCCCTCACCAGGCACCTGGAGGTCGAGACCTACACCTGGCAGGCGCTCCCGGCCGCACTGCGCCCCCGCACCCGCACCCAGCTCGCCGACGGCATCGCCGCCGAACTCACCCTCGCCCGCGACCTCCTGGTCGACCTCGGCCTCAAGGAGCTCCCATGACCTCAGCCGAGCAGAGCACCACGCAGGCCACCACACCCACGGCACCCACCCCCCTCCTCGTCCTCGACGTCGTCGGCCTCACCCCACAGCTCCTCGATCACATGCCGCACCTCAAGGCCCTGGGACAGTCCGGCACCCACGCCCCCCTCGGCACCGTGCTCCCCGCCGTCACCTGCGCGGCCCAGTCCACCTTCCTCACCGGCACCACCCCCGCCGAGCACGGCATCGTCGCCAACGGCTGGTACTTTCGCGAACTCGGCGACATCCTGCTCTGGCGCCAGCACAACGGCCTGGTCGCCGGGGACAAGCTCTGGGACGCCGCCCGCCGCGCCCACCCCGGCTACACCGTCGCCAACATCTGCTGGTGGTACGCGATGGGGGCCGACACCGACATCACCGTCACCCCGCGCCCCGTCTATTACGCCGACGGCCGCAAGGAACCCGACTGCTACACCCGGCCGCCCGCCCTGCACGACGAACTCACCGAGAATCTGGGAACGTTCCCCCTCTTCCACTTCTGGGGCCCCGGCGCCGACCTCGTCTCCTCGCAGTGGATCATCGACGCGACCCGGCACATCCTCGACACCCGCCACCCCGACCTGGCCCTGTGCTACCTCCCGCATCTCGACTACGACCTGCAGCGCTACGGCCCCGACGACCCCCGCGCGCACCGGGCCGCGGCCGATCTCGACCGGGCCGTGGCGCCCCTCTTGGACGATGCCCGCCGCGAAGGCCGCACCGTCGTCGCCCTCTCCGAGTACGGCATCACCCGCGTCGACCGGCCCGTCGACATCAACCGGGCCCTGCGCCGTGCCGGACTCCTGGAGGTCCACACCCAGGACGGCATGGAATACCTCGACCCGATGGCCTCCCGCGCCTTCGCCGTCGCCGACCACCAGCTCGCCCACATCTACGTACGCCGCCCCGAGGACCTCGAAGCGACCCGCGAAGCCCTCCAGGACCTCCAGGGCATCGAGCAGCTCCTCGACGACGAGGGCAAGAAGGCGCACGGACTGGACCATCCGCGCTCCGGCGAACTGGTCGCCGTCGCGGACCCGGATGCCTGGTTCACGTACTACTACTGGCTCGACGACGCCCACGCGCCCGACTTCGCGCAGCTCGTCGAGATCCACCGCAAACCCGGCTACGACCCCGTCGAACTCTTCCTGGACCCCCAGGACCCGTATGTCCGGGTCAAGGCGGCCACGGCCGTCGCCCGCAAGAAGCTCGGCATGCGCTACCGCATGGCGGTCGTACCCCTGGATCCGTCACCTATTCGCGGCAGCCACGGCCGCCTCCCCCTGAGCGACGAAGAAGGTCCGCTCATCCTGTGCTCCACCCCCCACGCGTTCACCGGCCCCGTCCGGGCCACCGAAGTGAAGTCCTTGCTCCTCAAGCTTGCCGGCCTCGCATGAGACCGGCCCGCACATGGCGTTTCGCGCATCATCGAGAAGGAGAGACCGTGACCGCGTACAACGACGAATCCGGAACGGACGGTGCCCTGCGCCGCACCCTCGGCGTCAGCCGCCGCCGTTTTCTGAGCACCTGCACGGCAGCTGCGGCAGCGGCGATCGCCGCGCCCGCCTTCGGCGCTTCGCCGGCCCTCGCCCAGACCGGCTCCGGCAAGGGGCCGGGCGTCGGCCAGGCTTTGGTCCCCGCGGAGCGACGAGGCATCATCCTGTACACCGTGCGCGACGCCACGGGCCGGGATCCGCTCAGCACCGACCTTCCCTCGGGCTTCCGTGAGGTCTTCAGGGAGCTGGCCCGCTACGGCTACCAGCAGGTCGAGTTCGCCGGGTACGGCCAGCACGCCAACGCACCCGGCGGAAGCAACCTCGAGTCGGTGGAAGGCGCGAAGCTGCTGCGGTCGTGGCTGGACGACTACGGTCTGCGCGCCCAGGGCAACCACGGCTTCATCCCGTCGTCCTGGCCGCTGAGCCAGAGCGACCTGGACAAGTTCAAGCGCCACCTCGAGATAGCGAACATCCTCGGCATGGAACACATGGGCACCGGTGGCGACCCCACCGGCAGCGCCTACCGTGCCGACTGGGACGTGGCCGCCGACAAGTGGAACACACTGGGACGGATCGCTCAGGGTGCGGGCATCAAGCTGTACACCCACAACCACGACGCGGCCTACGGCTTCCTGCTCGACGGCGGTCCGCTGGACGCACAGGGCCGCCCCACCCGCAGCTCCGGCATCCGCAAGCTCGAGTACTTCCTTCAGGTCACCGACCCGAAGTCCGTATGGCTGGAGATGGATGTCTTCTGGGCGCACGTCGCTCAGTACAAGTTCCACACCTACACCGCGCACGACGGATCGCAGCAGGAGAACATCTTCGACCCGGCGGCACTGGTCCGCTGCAACACCAAGCGCTACCCGCTGTTCCACGCCAAGGACGGCATCGTCAACACAACCAGCGGCAATGGCTACGACATGGTCCCCTTCGGTACCGGGGCCATCGACTACCGGACGTTCTTCCGCCGCGTCGGGGCCAAGAACTACCACAACCCGATGGTCGAGCAGGACAACGCGCCGAGCTCGACCGTCCCCGCGCAGTCCCTGAACCATGCGCGGACCGGCTACGACAACTTGGCGGCGCTGCGCAAGTAGGACCATCGGCGGCACCGGAGGGGCGGTCCGCCTTCCTCCCGGGCCAGGACACCGGCGCGTACCAACACCCGGTCGCCCTGCGTACGTGCAAGGAAACAGACCGTACGCACGGCAGGGCGAAGTGCGCCGGATGGTGCCGGCACCATCCGGCGCACCGCACTGACCACCGGAAACGCAGGTGAGAGGCACCCCGAACCCCTGGTATTGTTTTCCATGTCGCCGCGGGAAACCGGGGCCGACCACCTGGTCCGGGTGGCGGAATGGCAGACGCGCTAGCTTGAGGTGCTAGTGCCCTTTATCGGGCGTGGGGGTTCAAGTCCCCCCTCGGACACCAGCAGAGACCCCAGTTGATCTGGGGTTTTTCTGTTTCTCGGGCTGTGTCGTGACCAACCGCGTGACCAACAGCCGAGCGAATCCCCAGGTCAGACCAGGGATGACAGGCCGAGTCGGCCCGCACCGGAGGCGGCCATCCGGCGCGCTCCGTCCTTACGAGAGTGGCCGTACCGGGCCATCGTGTAGACCGGCGAGTGGTGCCGGACGTAGGCGGAGACCTCGACGGGGTTCTCCCCGGCCTCCAGATCGTTCGTGACCTTGCTGTGCCGCCAGTCGTGGATGCGGAAGTCCTCGGGCAGGTGCAGCCGGTTGCGCATGGCGCGCCACCGTGCCGACACCTTCTCCGGGTCCTGTGGTCCGCCTGCCTCGCCCCGGTACAGCTTGAACCCGTCGTGGGCGAAGACAAGGTCGTGATTCACCCGCGCGGGGCCGAGCCGTTCCCACTCCGCATCCTGACGTTCCCTCTGCCACTTCAGGACGTTCATCACGGACTGGTCTTCGTAGATCCGTGCGTTGTCGTCGCCGTCCTTGGTGAGCTTGCGCAGCCGGTGGGTGTTGCCCTCCTCGACCACGACCGAGCCGAGTTCGATGGACCCCTCGTCCCAGTTCACGAGGGACCACTTCATGCCCAGGGCCTCGCTGCGTCGGACGCCGGTAGCGGCGTAGACGGTCCACAGGGGGGCGTCACGGAGGCAGTGGTGAGTCAGGCCGCCGTCACAGGCCCCGTTGCCGCACGGCTCCCACACGGACGCCAGGAAGCGCGCCGTCTGGCCTTCGTCCAGGGTCGGGTACCTCTGTTCCTGTGCCCGGATCTGCCGCGCGGTGGGCGGGTGCGCGGTCGCTGCCGGGTATCAGCCTGGGCACTGCCGCGCCGAGTACGCCGGACAGGATGTTGTGGACGTGCCGGACGCTCCTCACTCCCAGCGGCTTGCCGTTGTTTCGAAGGCATACGGGAGAAGACGTTGGAGGGGCTGGACGCTGCGGCCCGCAAGGGCAACGTGGGTGGGCGTCCGTCCGTCGTGGACGACGAAAAGCTAGCCGTAGCCCGTGCCAGGCACGTCAGGAGAGAGAGCGTCACGTCCATCGCTAAGTGGTCGACTTTGGAAGTCCTTCGGGGTTTGACGCAGCGGCGGGTGTCGCGTCCGAGGGTTGGTCAGATGCCGGGCGGTGAGTTGCAGTTCGCTGGCGTCCCCATGGACGGCAGGACTTGGCAATTCAAGGAAGTCGCATTAGCGTGTTACTTCATTATGAAGCACGTACATAACTCTCCGTCTAGCATCGATCGTGACCCCGACGGCAGTTTCTTCGATCCCCGGGTGAGGTCTGCAATGGCCCAGTTCACCGCAGGAGAAGACACCCTCACCCTCGAAGCCGCAGGAGCGGTCCGCAGCGCCTTCCACTCCATCGAACGTCTGCGCAGCCGCGGGGCCGAAGGGCGAGGGCTGAGCGCGGGGGCGCTCGACCTCCTGATCCGTCTGAGCGCCGGATCCGATGATGGGATCAGCATCGGCGCGTTGGCCCAAGCTGCTGGAGTGAGCTCACGCAATGTCACCGGATTGGTCGACACCCTCGAACGCGACGGACTGGCTGAGCGGGTATCCGACCGGCATGACCGCCGGTCAGTTCTGGCGCGGATCACTCCCGCCGGGCTGGCCTGGTTGGAGTCCTTCCGTCGGCCCAGCCAGGTCGCCATGGCGGCGGTCTTCCGCGGATTCACGCCCGCCGAGCTGACCCAGCTGCGGCATCTGTGCCTGTGCCTTGTCGAGAACCAGCGGCAACTCGACCAATACCTGAGCCAGGCCGACGGCACGAACACCACCCAGCCGTGAACCGGGCATCCCGCGCCCGAAGAAGTGACCAAAGGACCGCACCGCGATGACACCCGAGATCCGGACCCGGCAGATCGTCCGGGGCTATCACGACGCCAGGTTCGGGGGGGACGTGCCCGCAGCCGTCGCGCACCTCGTCGAGCCGTTCAGCTTCCAAAGCCCGCTGATGAGTTCCGAGAGCCCCGTCGGCCACCTGGCCGGGCTCCCCGGCTTCCTCCAGGTGGTCACCGGCGTCGACGTGATCAGCGAAATGTACGGCGAGTGCGAGGCCACACTCGTTTACGACGTGCACACCGCCACCCCAGCCGGTACTCAGCGCACCGCCGAACACTTCCGCCTGGACAGCGCCGGAATCACATCGATCATGCTGATCTTCGACGGAACACCATGGCAGGCGATGCTGGCGATGATGGGTCAGGCCCCACCCGACACCGGCGCGGCGTAACCCTCAGGCTGAAACGCCATCAATCGAACTCGGCGACGAGGCCGTCCCGTTCCCTCCGGTGCTGCGACAAGCGCTTGCCCCGGACGAACCAGCGGAAGACAGCCGACGGACACGAGGAACTGAGACACGCACCCCAGTGCCCGTTACCCCCGCCGTGCCCGTCGTGCTGAGTGCCGGCGCGCGTCACAGGCTGAAGAAGACGGCCTACGGCCACAAGACCCCGCATCAGGCCCAGCAGCGGGCAACCATCGTGCTGCTGGCGGCCCGGGGGTGCTCCAACGCCCGGATAGCCGCGCAGACGCGAATGCACGTCGACACGGTGCGCACCTGGCGGGGCCGGTTCGCCGCCGGCGGGCTGCCCGCCCTGTCCGACCGCAGGCGCTCGGGGCGACCGCCCTCGTTCAGCCCGCTGCAGGCCGCCGAAGTCAAAGCGCCGGCCTGCTAGTTACCCGCCGAGACCGTCACCCCGCTATCACGCTGGTCATGCCCGGAACTGGCCCGCGAGGTAGTCGCCCGGGCCATCACCCCGGCCATATCGGCCTCCACCGTACGTCGGCGACGACACCCGCCGCCTGCTGCTGAAATCGCAGCGGGCGGCGGGTGTCGACACCAGCGGCGTCGTGGTGGGCCGGCACCGACCGGAGTCGCGCTACATCCTGGGTGAAAGCCGCAGGCACCACGGCTGAGGAGTGGGCGCGGGCACTGCTTGAGCTCGGCCCGGAGTCGGTAGTGGTCTCGCTGCGGGCGCCGATCACACTCCCGCCTCAGAGTCCGCCCCGTGCGCCTCGGGCCCATTGCCGTGCAGGGCCGAGCGGTAGCCCAGCAGGGTCTCGTTCGCCGCATCGTCCGCCAGCTGCTCGAAGGGCCGGCCGACAAGCAGCGCGGTGGACCAGGAGAGGATCTCGTGCGTGGAACGGTAGTTCTTGCGCATCTTCGCCGATCGGCCGGCCACCTTGATCCCGACGGCCTTCAGCGACACCTTCGAGTCGTAAATACGCTGATGCGGGTCGCCCGCGATGAACAGGTCGTCGGGACGGGCCGGAGCCGCCGCACGCAACAGCCGCCACTGCGCAGGGTGCAGGTCCTGCGCCTCGTCGACGACCACATGCCGGTAACGCGGGCCATCTGCTTCCAGCAGATCCGCAGCCTCCGCGCACGTGCCGAGATAGGTGCGGAGCCCGTCGGCGCCGAGCCGATCGGTGAACTCCTCGACCGTGCGCCACACCAGCGCGCGGGCCGACATGGGCAGCCCGCTGCCGCGTCCACGCCGCTCGCAGTCCTCGTACTCCTTCAGGGTCCGAAGATTCTGTGCGAGGACAACGTGCTTGTACTCCTGCCCGAGGAACTGCGTCGTGCCGGTGTACCCGGTGGCCTTCGCGGCTTGCGCCCACCGCGTCTCCTCCTCGCCGCCCCGGAGCGGCCGCCGCGAGGTGGACACGACGCGGCCCGCGAACGCGTCGACGGTCATGATGTCCACCCGATCCCGCAGCGTCTCGTCCTCCACCAGGGTCGCGAGCCCGGTCCGCAGCGCGCCCACCAGGGCGTTGGTGTACGTGGTCAGCAGAATGCGGTCGCTGTCACGCAGATACCCCAGCAGATGGCGCACCCGGTGCAGCGCGACCACGGTCTTGCCGGTCCCGGGACCCCCGGTGACCTGCGCGGGCCCGGAGTACGAGGCCCGGTAGGCGACCTTGTGCTGGGAGGGATGCAGAAAGACCCGCCAGGCCGCGAACGGCTTGTCGAGGATGTCGCGCAGCTCCTCGGACGCGGTGACGAGTGCGATCCGGGTCCTGGTGCGGTGGATGGCGGTCGCGAAGTCGCCGGTGTCCACGGGCGTGGTGTCGGCCGGTGCGGCGGAGAGACTGACGGACACCACGTCCCGCCACACCTCCTCCACGGAGAAGCCCGCGGCGAGATATTCGAGGACTTCACGCTGGTCCTGCGGGAAGTACGGCGCGAAGACGGCCCGGGTCACCGTGTTGATGCTGGCCTTCTGCTTGACGGCCCAGTCGATCGCCTTGTCGTGCGGCATCACGCGCAGCAGTACGTAGGTGTCGCCGCCGTCGGGTGCGAGGACGACACCCCGCGTCCCCTGGTCGATCCGAATGGTCCGGATATGAGGATCACGGGCGCGCTTCAAGCTCTCCAGCTTCAGCCCGGGATCCTTGAACAGCTGGTCCAGAGTGAGGCGTTCGAACTTCTCCCATGCGTCGAACACCCCCTGCTTGACACTGCCCTGGAGCTTGCCGAGCTGGGCGCAGAAACCGATGTCGAACGCGAGGTGGGGCATGGGGCGGACTCTTCCGGAAAGCGGACGGAACGGTAAAGACGGGGTCAGGCGGCCGGACCATCGAGATCGAGGCCGATCAGAGCCAGCGCCTCGCCGACCTCTTCGGTCATCTCGTCGCCGGGACCGAAGACCAGACACAGGTCGTCGTGCAATGGCCGAAGAATCCTGTGGGCCTCGACCGCCTGCCCCTGTGCGAGCAGCAGCATCCCGATGTCGCGGCGCAGCTCGACGGCTTCCTCGCTGAGATCGCCGTCGACGGTCCGCACGACGTCGAGGAGGCCACGCAGCGCGGCGAGCGCGTCGGTGACCTGGCCGAGCTCGGCGCGGCATCGCGCGGCCTGGGCGCGGCAGGCGCGTGCCGGCTCGCCGGTGGGGCCGTCGGTGCGTGCGTACGCGTACGCCAGCGCGTCGAACTCGGGCAGAGCAGCCCGGTAGTCCCCGCCGAGCAGCTGGATCGCGGCCCGGCGGGTCCGCAGCTCCAGGACCTTCCGGCTCTCCGAGCCGAGCGCGCGGGCGGCGGGCTCGATGATCTCCCCGAGCACCTCGGCGGCCTGCGTGAACCGCTCCTCGTCCAGGAGAGCGTCGGAGTGCGCGTAGGCCTCGTTGATCTCCGCACGCAACTGCGCGGGTACGGGAACGGGCGCGGCCTGTCCGGCAGCCGGATCGGCGACCACCGGCGCTGACCGGCCCGCACCCGCGCGGGCGCGGGGCGCGTACGGGTTGCGGAAGATCCCAGTCGGGTCCGGCGCCCCCGTCGGTCCGGCTTCGCCGGGCCCGGGTATCCGGCCGGGCGGCGGCAGGAAGGGCCGTAGCCGCTCGTACACCTCCTGCACATCGGCGGGCCGTGCCTCCGGCGCCTTGAGCAGCAGATGCAGGACGAGGTCCTCCAGCTCCTGCGGCACCTCGGGACGCAGGACCCGCAGCGGGGTGGGAGCGGCGTTGACGTGCTGGTGCATCACCATGTACTCGCTGTCCGCCGTGAACAGCAGGCGTCCGCTGAGCAGTTCGTGCAGCACACAGCCGAGCGCGTACAGGTCGGTCTGCGGAGTGGTCCTCCCGCCGCGCACCTGTTCGGGCGCCATGTACTGGTAGGTGCCGATGGGGGTGCCGGTCGCGGTCAGCTTGGTGACATCGGTCCGCAGGATCGCCGCGATCCCGAAGTCGAGGACCTTCACCGTCCCGTCGCGGGCGACCAGGACGTTGCTGGGCTTGAGGTCGCGGTGGATGACCGGCACCTCGTGCGCGTACGACAGCACGGTGGCGACCTGCGCCGCCACCGCCACCGCCCAACTGACCGGCAGCAGTCGCTCCGGGTGGATGTACGCGGACAGCGACACCCCGTCCACCAGCTCCATGACCAGGAACAGCCGCTCGTACGTGTCGTCGAGCACCGCGTCGTACACCTGCGGCACGCCGGGGTGCTGGATCCGCGCGGTGATGCGGGCCTCACGGCGGAAGCGCTTGGCGAACTCCTCCGCCAGCTGCGGCGAGCCGCCGACGGCCTGCTGCCGGATCAGCTTCACGGCGACGGGCCGGTCGAGCACGGCGTCGTAGCCGCGCCATACGTCCCCCATACCGCCGTTGTCGAGCGGCTCCAGAAGCTCGTACCGTCCCGCGATCGGCTGCTGCTGCGGCACATTGCCCCCGTGTGTGCGTGTGCCGGCCGGTGTGCACGGCTGGACCGGCTTGCGGCATCGTGGAGGGCAAGTGTCCCTGGTGGGGCGATCTTCAGTCCAGCGGCGGTGGAACGGAGGTGCTCGGGGCGCCTCTTTCCGGTCACGAAGGTTGCGCTCCGTCCGCAAGAAGCTGGAGCGCAACTGCCCGGGTCGGCCCCGGCAGCAGCCTGCGATGCTCGCGACGGCCTGCTGAGCGCCGCGACGATCAGCTCAGGCTATCGTGCGCGTCGCGGCATCGATATGCGGAAGGTCCGAGCACCTCAACCTCCATCCGCCTTTAAGCTGAGCCCAGTTGTTCAAAGTCGTTTCGGGGGTGAACAGAGTGACCACTGCGTTAGGCACGAGCACCATCACGCTTGCTCTCGTTGCCGGGTATGCCGGTTCGGGCAAGTCCGAGGCCGGCAAGCTGCTGGCGGCGGCGACCGGGTGGGCCATGCTCGACAAAGACACCATCAGCCGTCCGATGACCGAGCGGCTGCTGCAGGCACTGGGCGGTGACCCGGACGACCGCCACAGCACCACCTACCTGGAGCACGCCAGGCCACTGGAGTACGCGTGCCTCATGAAGGCCGTCTGGGAGAACCTCGAGTGCGGTACGTCCGCGGTCGCCGTCGCGCCCTTCCTGGCCGAGGCTTCCGACGCACAGTGGATGTCCCGGGTGGCACGCCGTTGCGGCAGGACGGGGGCGCGCTTCGAGACGCTGTGGGTGGACAGCGACCTGGAGTCGATGCGTGACCGGCTGATCTCGCGGAATGCCTCACGCGACACGTGGAAGCTGACGCACTGGCCGGCGTACACGAGCGGCATCGACGTGGGCCTGAGACCGGTGACCTCTCACCACGTGATCGACAACCGCATTGGCGCCTCACGCCCTCTGGCCGAGCAGGTCGAGACCATCGCGCAACGGCTTGTGGGGGACTCGTGAGCGCGGTCGTCCTGTACGGGCCGCCCACCGCCGGTAAGGACACGGTGACGGCAGCCCTCTGCTCCGCTGACCCACGGTTCCAGTTGGTCACCAAGCTCAAGTACGGCACGGGCCGGTCAACCGGATACCGGTTCGTCACCGCCGAGGAACTCGATGACCTGCGCCGCCGGGACAGAATCGTCGTGGAGACCCCCCGCTACGGCAACATCTACGCCGTCGACCAACTCTCCCTTACCCAGCCGCAAGAGCAGGGCCTGGTCCCGATCACGCACATCGGCAACGTCACTGACATGTGCACCCTGCTGAACCGGACTCGGGCGACCTCATGGCTGCGCGTCCTCCTCTGGGTGCCGAGGAACGTGTGCAAGGAACGGTCCGGCGAGCGGGGAGACACCGACACACCGAAGCGGCTCGCCGCCTGGGACGAGACGGCGCAGGACGTACTCGGCTCTGATGTACGTGATCTGTTCGATCTGGTGGTACGCACGGACCGTACAGATCCAGTGACGGCGGCCAAGCAGATCGCTTGCGCGCTCGTCGAGTCACCGGACCCTGTCAGCAGGCAAGACCTGCTCGCGGTTCTCAGACTTGATCCGGGCGGACGCGGCTCCCACCAGAGCGCGAGTACGCGCCGAGCTTGAGTACGTTGGCGCACACGAGCAGCAACATCAACGGCCACAAGCAGCAGGGGGACGCAGGTGGGAGTGGTCCGGACACTCGAGGACCTGGCAAGAATTGGTCGCCAGCGCACGGTCAGCGACCGCAGTGTGCATCTGCGCCAGGACGAGGTCACCACCGACCTTCTCCTTGACACTGTCTCGGCCGACCGCGTCTCGCTCGACCGTGTGAGCATCGACGGGGCGCTGACCGTGCGGTCCTGCCATATCGACGAACTGGTCGTCGACCACGTGGAAGCGGATGCGCTCATGGTGGTCAATTCCAGAATCGGCCGACTGACGATCCGTAATGCATCGATGGGCTGCGAGGTCACGGTCATCGACACCTCGCTGGACTTCCTCGCCCTGCACTCGTGCGCCACCACCCGGCTGGAGCGCCTTCGAGTGGAGGAACTCGTACAGATCAACGCCCTGCGCGGGTCAGTCCAGATCAGGAACACGCGCGTGTCCTCGCTACTGGTCCGCAGCCAGGCCACAGGCGGCCGCCGGGGACGGCCGCGCTTGGTGGTCCGGGGGCTGCGCGCCCGTGAGGACATGACGTTCGACGACCTCTGGCTGTCCGCACTCGATCTCGACGAGGTCGAAACTCCCGAACTAACCCTGCAGCGCGTGCGGCTGGATGAGCCGTTGCAGGCGAACGGGCTGCGGTGCAGCGAGACGGTGCGAGTGAACGGACTGGTGATTCCCTCCGGGGACAGTACGATCAGCAACAGCACAGTCCGAGGGCCCGTGGAGGTACGCAATCTCGGTCTGTCCGAGAGCGCGCGCAGCGAGCAGAACACCCCGACCGCCCGCCTGACCTTTCGCAACACCAATGTGGCGTCCCTGAGTTCGGATTCTCAGGATTCCTCGGTGATCAGCCTGCACGGCTCCTCGGTGACGGGCACGCTCGGTCTTCCGTCCGGAAGTTCCCGGTACAGCCTCGACGAATCCTCCAGCGTGGGTGACATGGAGCTCGCCGGGCAGGTCTTCCGTAACAGCCGCCAGATCACTTTATTTCTGGAGCGTTCCTTCACCGAAGTGACCGCCGTGGCGCTGGAGTCCGTACGGTCCGCACTGGTCAGAAGGAACCGGAACAGGGAGGTCGACGAGCTCTACTATCTGGCGCGGCAGCGCGAGGCGACCGCTCTGCCGCCTCTACGGCGTGCTATCGAGCGGGGCATCCTCGGCGGCATCCTCGGCTGGGGAGTGCGCGCGCGGAACCCGGCGCGTGTATTGGCGGTGGGGGTATTCCTGACGGGCGTCGTGCTGCATCTGGCGGGCGCGGTGCGCGAACCGAGCCGCGGGCTGTTGGATGTGACCGTTGCGGGAAAGTCCTTCGTCCTGGCCCTCGCGCTGTGGCTGAATGTCGGTACCGGCATGCCATCGGAGCTCAAGACGGCCGGATGGTCTGCACTGGCGGTTTCGTTCACGGCCGCAGGAATGCTGTTCACCACACTCATCGTAGGCATCGTCATCCGCAAGTTGGTGCGCTGAGCGCCTGTTGGCGACAGGCTGGCACAGTGGCATCCATGGAAGAGCGTGAAGAGTCCGAAGAGCGGGTGGCGGCGGCACCGGCGGTCACGTACGGGCTGCGGGGCAAGTCGTTCCTGGTGACTGGCGGCAGCAGGGGACTGGGATACGCGGTCACCCGCTGCCTCGCAGCCGAGGGGGCATCCATCGCGATGTGCGGCCGCGATGCCGACACCCTTGCCCGGACCTCGTGCGAACTGCGGAGGGAATTCGACGCCCAAGTGGTCACGGGAGCTGTGGACATCCTGGCCCCGGACGAACTGGAGGACTTCACGCGCCGGGCAGGGCGGGAACTGGGCGGCCTTGACGGCCTGGTCGCCAACATCGGCGGCAAGCGTGGCGGCGGGCTCCTCGACTCGACCCGCGAGGACTGGCAGGCGACCTGGGAACTGAACGGCGGTCATGCCGTGCGTACCGTACGATCGGCGCTGGACAGCCTGGGTCCCGGGAGCTCGGTGGTGATCGTCGCCTCCATCTCCGGCTGGAAGCCCCGCTTTCCCGCCCAGTACGGGGCGGCCAAGGCGTCCGAGATCTACCTGGCCGGCGCCCTGTGTCAGGAACTCGCCCCCTACGGGGTCCGGGTCAACACCGTCAGCCCCGGCTCGATCCTCCTTCCGGGCAAGAGCTGGGACCGCCTGCGTCGGCGTGACCCGGCGACGTACAAGGCCTACGCGGAACGCAACCCCAACGGACGTCTGCTGAACGCCGATGAAGTCGCCCGGGTCATCGCTTTCCTCCTCTCCCCGGCCTCAGTAGCCGTGAACGGCGCCCACATCCCGGTCGACGGCGGCCAGCCGCAGGCGGGGCTCGGGAGGGCTTAGCTATGTGAAACGAGCAGCTGCCACGCCGGGCCTATGACATTTCCACTTCCAGCACGGCCCAGACCGTCTTGCCGGGGCCGTCCGCACAGGGGTACCACCCCCAGCGGTCCGTGAGGGCGGCCACCAGGAGCAGGCCGCGGCCGTCTTCCTTGTCGTCCGATGCCGGTTCGGCGAGCATGGGGAGGCGTTCGCCCCGGGTGTCGGTGACCTCCACGCGAATTGCCGTGCCCTCGGCGGAGAGGCACAGGCGGAAGTCACGGCCGGGCACGAGGCCGTGGCTTACGGCGTTGGCGCTCAGCTCGGCAACGATCAGCGTCAGCGCGTCGTGCGCGTCGCTGCCGTATGGGATGCCCCAGGCGTATAGCCGCTCGCCGGCCAGGCGCCGGGCGAGGCGGGCGCCACGCGGCGTGGAGCTGAAGCGCATCGAGAAGTGGTGCCAGGGGAAACGGGGTTGGGTGGCGCGAATGGGGCGTACGGGGAGTGGCGGATTGCTGGTCATGGCTCCACGATGACCTTCGGTGGCGTAGCGTGACCAGAGGTGACGCGCCGTCGCGAACTGCTTGTACGCGGGGGCGTTCGGCATGTACGCGCGTGGGACAGGCGGTGGCGATGACGGTGACGCGGGGCGACGCGGACGCGGACGTGGGGTCGGGTCCGGGTCCGGGGGCGGGCTCGGGTGCAGAGTCCGGGAAGCGGCCGGAGGACGAGCCGGGGTCCGGGGTGATGACCGCATTCGGGCAGCAGTTGAAGCTATTACGTCTGCGGGCGGGGCTGGACCGGACGGAGTTCGGGAAGCGGGTGGGTTACGCGGCACAGTCCGTTGCTTCGTTCGAGCAGGGGCGGCGGATTCCGCAGCCCGCGTTCATCGACAAGGCTGACGCGGTGCTGGAGGCCGGGGGCTTGTTGCTGGCATTGAAGGAGGAGGTTGCGCGGGCGCAGTATCCGCCGTTCTTCCGGGACATGGCGCGGCTGGAGGCGGAGGCAGTGGATCTGTGCGCGTACGACACGCACATGGTCAAGGGCCTGTTACAGACCGAGGAGTACATGCGCGCGGTGCTCGCCATGCGTCGCCCGCTGTTGGACGAGGAAACCATCGAACTGCGAGTGGCTGCACGTCTGGCGCGGCAAGAGATCTTCAGCCGCTGGCCTGCTCCTCTCCTGAGCTTTGTGATGGAGGAGTCAGTCCTTCGAAGGCCGCTCGGCGGCAGGGACGTTCTGCGAGGGCAGCTTGAACAGCTCCTGTTGTTCGGCCAGAACCGCAACGTAGAGATCCAAGTGATGCCGCTCGACCGAGAGGACAACGCAGGTGTGGACGGGCCGTACACCGTGATCACCCGCAAAGGCGGGGAACAGTTCGTGTACATGGAGGTCCAGGGGCGCAGCAACCTGCTGACTGATCGGGACGAGACACGGCTGGCCGCAGCGCGCTATGGAATCATCCGGAGTCAGGCTCTCACTCCGCGAGAGACTCTGGGATTCATCGAGAAGTTGCTGGGAGATCTATGAACACCACCGATACTCCTGCCATGCGGGAGCTGGCTTGGTTCGAGAGCAGCTACAGCGGGGCCGAAGGCGGTCAGTGCGTAGAGGTTGCCTGGCGCAAGAGCAGCTACAGCGGTGCAGAGGGTGGCGACTGCGTGGAGGTTGCTGCCGCCGCCACGCATGTGCATATTCGTGACTCGAAGCAGGTCAGTGGCCCGGTGCTGACCGTGCGACCCGAGGCGTGGGCAGGGCTGGTAGAGCTGGTCCGGGCCGACGGCTGAGGTCCCGAGGCGCCAGGAGGGTCCCGCCGAGCGCCGCACTGGCGTAGCAGCGGGACCCTCCCGTGTGCGTTGCGGGACTACTGAACGCTTTGGGTGCCGACGAACTGCACCGGCTGCTCTCCGGCATCCGGTGGGAGCGTGAGGCCCGCTACTGGGACGGTGTGGCAGCGAAGTCGGGTGCCTCCGGACGCCTCAACTTCAGCGGCGGCGTGAAGGACTCCGGCGGCCGGGTCGCCGACGCGATCCTTTACCCCGGCACGGAGGCCGGCCGCCGGATCCGCGGCCAGTAGTACCGGATCGCACACGCCCGGACCCAAGCGTCCGGGTGTATGCGATACCGAACCGATCTCGCACGGGTCCAACTCGGTGCACCCCGTGAGCACTCCGCACCGCTAAAGTCGGCTCTCGTTTAGACCCGCCTGTCCTGTCAGGCCACCGCCTGCTCCGCGCGTGCATTGCCGATGAAGCGGCGCAAGGCCTCCGTGCTGTGAAAGACGCGGTAGTCGCCGGCTTCCAACGCAGCCTGCTCCTGCGGTGTGGTGTCCGGAGCGAGGACCACGGGTACGCCCACCTCTTCCTGGAGCCCTTGGGGCCAGTATGCGGCAGCGACCGTGATGGCAGCGCCCGTGCGGGGGTCGCTCACCTCGCTGTCCAGCTCCGGTGCGGCCAGGCTCGCCTCCGCGAGTTCCGACAGGAGAGCAGCCAGGCCTGGGATTTCCTCGTCGTCGTCCGAATCGGTCACTGCCACGGCGGTTCGCACAGCAGTGAAAGCGGTGGACGCCTGCAGCTCTACCGGGGAGGGGCCGTCGTGGAGGGTTTGGAGGAAGTCGTTGGCTGCGCCGGCCAGTAGTTCGCGGCGGGCGGCCAGGAAATCCGGGTACTTCTCGATCCGCCAGAGTTCCTGATCCATGGGGATCCACTGCGTCGCAAGGGCGCCCGGCACGCGATTCTCGATCTCCTCCAGGTACTCGGCCGGATTCTTCGCTCCGATCCGCAGATTCGTGTCCTGGGTGAGGAAGCAGAAGTTGGCTACGGCGTTCACTTCGGCGCGGCTGTATCCGTGCTCGTAGAGGCGGGCTTTGGGGAAGATGTGGTGCACCTGAAGCGAGCTGAGGCGGCCGAGCATGCCGTCCCGCAGGGGCACGCCGCTGACGAAGTCCTGGGCCCCATACACCCGTGTGAGCAAGTAAAGAAGAGGATAGAACCGGGAGCCCATGCTGGAGCCGACAAAGTCGTCGGGACGGACCTTGAGCAGATCGCCACGACTGCGGCGCAGCACATTGATCAACTGGTCGACGCCGCCGTCGTCGATCGCCTGCAGATCCTGGTTGAGGGCGGTCTCGGTGGCCCCGGTGTGACGGCCCCACAGGAAGCTGTGGACGTACCAGTAGAAGAGGCGGTCGCGGGTCATGGCATCCGGAAACCGGCCACCGTGGTGGTGAAGCAGTCGGCTCATGACCGGGAATGCGGCCCGGCCGCTCAGAACCCGCCCGTGGTCGAGTCCAAGACGTCCGCCGAGCGCGTTGAGCAGGTACGAGATGGAGTCGACGGTCTCCGTCAAACCGGTACGGAACAGTGCCACATCAACATCCGCAAGCTTCGAGAACTGCGCCTCACCGTGAGAACAGCGTTGACGTTACGCAGCAGCCAGTCGAGCTTGAAGTCGAATCCAGCCGCGGACCAACTGTCCAACGCTTCATTCATCGTGGGCCGTGCCGCCGGCCAGGTCGCGCAGATGGCGGCCAGAGCCAGGTCGCCCTTGGATAGCTTGGTGCCACCCGAGTTCACGCGGTTGAAGATGTCCACGACGACATCGATGGTTTTGTCCGCACCAGTGACCTCGTCGATATGAACCGAGCGGTCCTTGATCTGAGTGATCCGGTTGAGCCGCTCGATGAACGCCCCCTGCAGCACCGCGTCCTGGCCCGCGAGCTGCGTGACGGCGAGCAACTGGCTGCCCAGGCCGCCCTGGAACAGGGCTGAGACATCGACCCAGACGGGATTGCCCTTCATCTTCCCCGGTGCGTAGAACTCGAAGGCCTCGGTCTGAAGATTGAAATGCAACCCGGTCACGAGGAGTTGCCCTCGAAGAAGCGGGGCGGCCGACCACGGGTCACGCCGTACAGGGTGGTTACCCGCTGCTGCCCGTCCAACAGGAGCTGAATGGCGCCGTCCTTGCCGGACATGCCGCCTCGTGTGTCGGCCTTCTCGGCCTTGGTGCTCCAGGTGAGGAACCCGCCGATCGGGTAACCGCGGTACAACGACTGAAAAAATCCCCGTACTTGGTCACGGGTCCACACATAGCCGACATAGCCGCGCTGCTGTGTCGGTAAGGGAGGACATGGCTGCAGTGAGATGGTCGCGAGTGGTGGTCCACGAGGAGGCAAGCGGGTGATCAGTCACCTGGAGATCCTCTCGGATTAGGTTCGGCCGTGGTCACCTGGGGCGTATCGGCTCCAGGTTCCGCCGGCTTCCGTGACTAGCCGAGTGGCAGTCTTGTCGTGGTAGCCGAGTGCCTTCGCGATGACGGGGGCCGGGGCTTGGAGGACGAGCTGTCGGATTGCGGAGGTCCTGCCGCGCTGCGGAGGGACGCCGATCTCACGCAGATGGACTTGGAGGCTGACCGGGTTCATCGGCTGTCCGGGCTGGCGGCCGGGGAAGAGCCACTGTGAGCTCCTGCTGCTGGCGTAGGGCAGGTGTTGGCGGGACTGGATGTAGGCCCGCATCAGGTCGGCGACGGGCTCCGGCAGCGGGGACGGCGGGTCTCCCAACTGGACGGTGACGGTGGTCTCGTCGTCGGTGACGTCGTCGATAGTGAGGCGGACGATGCGGCTGACGGGTTGCGCATAGAGGAGAACCAGTGCGGCGGCGACCCGGGCCCGCAGGGGCAAAGAGTCGTCATTGAGGACCCGCCGCAGCATCGCGAGTCGGCGGTGCTGGTGCAGCGGTTCCGAGTCCTGGGTGATGACGGCGGGCGGCAGCGTGAGGCGGGGCATCCGGCCGGTCTTCATGCACCACCGCAGGAATGACTGGGACGGACGGCGGGTGGCCAGGCTCTCGGTGTGCCAGGCGTCGATGTCGGCCTGCTGGCACTGCCCGATGGCACGTTCTTGGCTGGCGAGCCATGTGAGGAAGGCGCCAGCTTGGGTGACTTCCTGCTGGTGTGGTTGGTCTGGGAGCGTCCCAGCGGTGCCTTCTCTGCCTTTGCCCGCAGGCGCCGCATTTGGTGCCAGGTGGCGAAGTGCCGGAGAAGCTGACGGTGTTCGGGTTCCTCGATGGTGGCGAGCCGTTCGGTCAGCCACCGTTGGTAGAGCATGAGCTGCCGGTCGACTCGTGGGAGGACACCGCTGTCCATCAGTAGGTCACGCAGGTGAGTAACGGTTCGCCAGGGGGTTTCCTGGGGCAGCCCGTCGTGGGCGAGCGGGATGCTGCCGCTGGCCAGGCCCTGAAGAAGACGGACGACGTGGGGGTTGCGGAGCCAGAGCAGGCGGCTCTTGGGCCGGTCCATCTCCAGCAGGATCTTGACCAGCGGCAGGAACTCCGGGGCGACGCCGCCAGTGCCGTCGTCGAGAAGGTGGGCGAGCGTGTCGGCGAGGGTGCAGTGTTCGCAGAGACGCCCACCGAGTAGGAGCCCCTCGAAGCCGCAGCGATCGCAGAAGAAGTCGCGGACAATGCCCGCGCAATCCCGGCAGATCGGAGGAGTCCCGCCACAAGCTGGCCCGGGACGTGTGCCACGGCAAGCGCGGCACCATCCACCAGGCATACCGCGACGGTATGGAGGACCAACTCGGCGCACTCGGCCTGGTCCTCAACGCCATTGTGCTGTGGACCACGAAGTACATCGACGCCGCCGTGGCCAAGCTCCGCGCCGAGGGCCACAAGATCCGGGAGGAGGACATCGCGCGCCTTTCCCCGCTCAAGCACCGCAACCTGAACCTGCTCGGCCGCTACAGCTTCACCGCCTCGACCCCGGCCGCCGGCGCCCTGCGACCGCTGCGCGATCCGGACGCGCCGGAGCTGGACGAGGACGACGGCGGCGAGGATTAAGACACGTCGTCCAGACCTTGCAACGCGCTGATCGGCTTGAGGCCCGACTCTCGCCTTCGTGGGAACCGGTCCGCGTGGGTCGGCGTCCTTCCATGAGTCCGCAAGATCGACTTCGCTGAAGGACGCATCTATGACCGGTACGGCCGCCCGCTACCTCTATCTCGCCCGTCACGGCGAGGCATCGCCGGATGAGAGTGAATTGACGGATGCGGGCCGCCGCCAGGCTGCCCTGCTGGGGGAGCGGCTCCGTGGGGTTCCGCTGGCGGCGATCCACCACGGCCCTCTCGCCCGTGCCGAACAGACCGCCCGGCTGGTCGGTGAGCAGCTCGACGGAGTTCCCTGCCGTCGTTCCGAAGCGGCTGGCGACTACCTCCCTTACCTGCCGACACGCGAGGAGCTGCCACCGGAGGCAGCGGACGCCTGGATCGAGTTCCTGCACCAGTTCACGGCCGAGGAACGCGAGCAGGGCCCCGGGCTCGCCTCAGCGGCACTCGCAGAGTTCACAGGGACTATCGTCGGAGACGAACCGCGGCACGAGCTTGTCGTCACCCACAACTTCCTCGTCGGCTGGCTCATCAGAGCCGCCCTTGACGCGCCAAAGTGGCGATGGCTGGGCATCAACCATGCCAACGCGGCCCTGACCGCCATCCGCTACACACCCGACCGTCCCCCGGCGGTCCTCCTCTTCAACGACACCGGTCACCTCCCCGCCGAGCTCCGCTGGACCGGCTTCCCGCCAGAGCTCCACGTCTGAGGCCCGTAGATGAGATCGATGTTGA
This sequence comes from Streptomyces sp. NPDC002958, assembly GCF_055563255.1. Taxonomy (NCBI): domain Bacteria; kingdom Bacillati; phylum Actinomycetota; class Actinomycetes; order Kitasatosporales; family Streptomycetaceae; genus Streptomyces; species Streptomyces sp. NPDC002958. The sequence goes on from NZ_JBVHDS010000012.1 coordinate 153,458, forward strand.
ACCGTCGGAGGAAGCATCTGCCCCTGTCGGCAAACGATCGTTTGCCGACAGGAGGGCGACGCGTCCGGGTGTTGTAGTCGGGACAGACTGCTGTCTGCCATCGGTGAACACCACCCCGAGCGGGCGCAACGGTCATTACCGTCCAGACTCATGACAACGATTACGACGCGTACAGTCGAGTATCCGGCCGACGGTTTGACGATGATCGGGCACCTCGCGCTCCCGGCCGGTGTCGACCGCCGGCCCGCGGTGCTGCTCGGACCAGAGGGCACGGGGCTCAGCGACGTCGAGCGCCGCAGGGCCGATGCTCTCGCCGAGCTGGGATATGTAGTGCTGGCCTTCGACCTTCACGGTGGGCGCTATTTGGGGGACCCCGAGGAGATGCTGGCCCGTTGCATGCCGCTGCTCGCCGACCCCGACCGGATGCGAGGCATCGGCCATGCGGCGCTCGACGTGTTGCGCACCGAACCGCGGACCGACCCCGATCGGATAGCCGCCGTCGGCTACGGCACCGGGGGCGCCATCGCGCTGGAACTCGGGCGCGATGGCGTCAACCTGCGCGCGATCGGGACAGTCAACGCAACTACCACGGGCCGACCGGGTGAGGCGGCGCGCATTTGCTGCCCGGTATGGGCCGGGGTCGGGTCGGAAGACCCGATCATGCCGCCCGCCCAACGGGACGCGTTCACCGCAGAGATGGAGGCTGCGGGCGTCGACTGGCGCCTCGTGGTTTACGGGGGAGCCCTTCACGCCTTCCACCATCCACCGGTCGACCACACCGTGCGTCCCGGCGTCGGCTACCACCCACGACACGCACAGCGAGCCTGGCGTGACGTCGTCGCTCTGCTCGCCGAGTGCCTGCCCGTCACGGATTGATCCGATCGGCTCCTGATACTCACTCCTGCCCGCCGTCGTCGTCTTCGTCCAGCTCCGACGCCTCCGGGTCGCGCAGCGGGCGCAGGGCGCCGGCGGCTGGGGTCGAGGCCGTGAAGCTGTAGCGGGCCTGGTGGATGGTGCCGCGCTTGCCGTGGCACACGTCCCGGGCCAGCTTGTGGCGGGATTCCTGCACGACGATCGAGCGCCGCCCGGCCTGCGGGTCCCCAGGTCGGCTTGCCGCCGGGAAGGCCCCGCTCCCCGTTCTGGCCCATAAGGATGAGGAAGAGGCTCTTCATGGCAGCCAGCCCTCGGACGCGCCGGATCGTCGCCTCGTCCGCATGCGCGTACACCTCGAAGAACCGTGAGCCCGCGCCCGCAGGAAGCAGCACCCACGCGGCCGCCAGGCCCCACGCCGGATCGCCAGCGAACATGGCATCGAAATCAATCACGCCCGAGAGCGTCCCGTCCGAGACGACGACATTCGCGGGATGGAGGTCACCATGCAGCCATACCGGCGGGCCCTCCCACTCGGGGGCCGCAACAGCATCGTCCCAGACGGCCCAGACCGCACGGACGTCGGCGGCAAAGCCGCCGGGGGCAATGGCTTGCAAGAACTTCTCGAAGCCGCCCATGCACTTCTTGGGGTGAGCGCCGCGGTCCGAACTGGCCGGCGCCTCAGCGGGCACCGGGGTCGGCGTGGAGCCGATACGCCGCTGGCGATTACACATGGTCACCAACAGGTTGGGGTCGTCGGTGAACCGGCGACAGTTGAATACGAGAGCACACCAGTACGAGGCCGGCGTCCTTCCATCCGCGGCCGCCGTCAGCTCCGCGCGGCGTACACGATGAGGTTGTCCACGGGATGGCCCTGTGCATCGAAGGCGCCGTCGCAGGTGATGAGACGCAGGACGCGGCCATCGGTGGAGCTGTAGACCTTGTTGGTCGGGAAGGCCTTCTTGCTGACGGTCTCGGTGCCGGTGACCGTGAAGTGGATCTCCGCTCCGCGGTCGTTGCGGATCGCGATGTCCGCACCCTTGGCGATCTTCTTCAGATCATGGAAGACAGCCTTCCCGAAGCGGGTGGCGTTGTGCCCGATGAGGACCGCGGCGCCACGCTCGCCGGGGACGGCGCCACCGGTGTACCAGCCGGCCGTCATGCCTTTCTCGGCGGGTGGGACCTGGACGGTGCCGTCCTCGTTCAGACCGAGTCGCATCAGCGAACTGTTCACGCCGATCGAAGGAATGCTGACATGGGTGGGGCTCGCCGCGGACTTCGGCTTCCCGGACTTCTCGCGCTTCTCTGTCCCCTCGGGCCCCGTTTCCTTCGGAGCGTTGACAGACTCGGGGACGCTGGAGGAACTCGCGTCGGCGTGTGAGGCGGCGGACTGGGCATCCACGGCGTCGGAGGAGCAGCCGGTTAGGGCGAGACAGGTGAGCACCGGAAGTGTGACATGCCAAAGCGACGTGGGCGTACGGGACATGGGGGGCTCCAGGACGGAACATAGATGGGCAGTGGCGCCGCCCGGGACGGGGCGGCGCCACGAGGAACGGTCAACTGCTGTGCGCGGTCAGTTGTCGTGAGTGGTCAATTGCCGTGCATGCCAGTTGCTGTGGCATGACTGACGCGTCGCCAGTTCAGCGGTCCTGCTGCGCGGCGGTGCGGCGGCGCAGCACGACCGTTCCCGCTCCCGCGACCAGAAGGGCGGCTGCGGCCGCCCCGCCAAGGGCGGTGGTGCTGTCGCCCGAGGTCCCGGCCGGTCGCTCGCCTGCGGCGACGCCACCGCGCGGAGCGATGGGAACGGAACGCTTGGTCGGCTCTGCAAGGTCGACCCTGGCAGGGGCGGGACTCTCGCCCGCGGCGACACCGCCAATGGGCACAACCGACGGCGCCGGTGCGGGCGTGCTGTCGGCGAACGCCGCGGTGGACGGGACGAGTACCGCGCCGACCGCGACAGCGGCAAGGACGGCAGTACGCAGGGACAATCGGTGGGGCATGGGCATGGCTCCATTCCAGGTCGGCCTCGGTGGTGCCCGGAAGCCGGTTCGCATCGGGCACAAGGCATGCCGACAGGCTGGCGTGAAGTTATGAAGAAGCTGTCAGATCGCTGTGGTCATCGCATCAGGCCTGGCCCGTGCCGCTCCCGCAGTCGCCTGACGCGCTCCCCGGCACGCCCGCCGAGGTCCCTTTGGACTCGCCCGACTCACCAGCCTCTCCCCGCTCGCCCGACCCCGTCCGCGCAGGATCCGCCGGCAGCCGGAGCGTGAACACCGAACCCTGCCCCTCGACGCTCGCCGCACTCACCGAGCCGCCGTGCGCCTCGACGAGTTTCCGTACGATCGCCAGCCCCAGCCCGCTGCCGCCGGTCCGGCGGTTGCGGGACTTCTCGGCGCGCCAGAAGCGGTCGAAGACTTGCGGCAGATCAGCGGCCGAGATGCCGCTGCCCGTATCGGTGACGTCCACAACGACTTCGTCCGCCGCCACGTCGCCCACCGCCACGTCGTCGTCCGCGCGCTCGGAGCCGTATGCCTGCAGTGTGACATTTCCACCCGCCGGGGTGTGACGCACCGCGTTGGAGACCAGGTTGCCGATGGCCTGACGCAGCCGGACCGGGTCGGCCGTCAGCTCGGGACGGGGAGTGTCGGCCGTCGCCTTGAGGACGGTCAACGTGACTCCCGCCGTCTCCGCCCGCCCCTGATGGGCCGCGGCGACCTGACTCAGGACGTCCTCGATGCGTATCGCCTCGGGGTGCAGCCGCAACGCACCCGCGTCCGCCGCAGCCAGATCCTGGAGATCGTCGATGATGTGCTGCAGCTGCACGGCCTCCGTGTGGAGCGAGGAGATGAACGCCGGGTCGGGCTCCGCCAGACCGTCCTGTGCTGCCTCGAGCCAGCCGCGGATATTGCTGAGCGGGGTGCGCAGTTCATGGGCGACGTCGCTGACCATGTCCTTGCGCTGTCCTTCGAGGCGGGCGCGGTGGGCCGACATGTCGTTGAAGGCCGAGGCGAGCCGCCCGATCTCGTTGTCGTCGGTGACCAGCACGGGGGCGGATTCCTCCCCGTCCCGCATCCGTTGTGCCGCACCGGTGAGGGCGTGCAGCGGCCGTACGAGCCGGGCCCCGGCCAGCATGGTGGCTCCGACGGTGAGCGCCAGGACGAGCGCCGCGGCACCCGCGATCTTCGCAGTGTTCGCCGGGGAGAGGTCGAAGCCGGGAACGGTCGTGCCGCCCTTGTCGCCGATGAACAGCAGGGCGGGCGAGGCGACATAGGAACCGAGCTGCTCGCGGCGGGCCGTGCCCACGCAGGAGGCGGTGGCCCGTTCGTCGTCGCCGGTGCGGGCGCGCGGTGCGGGTGCGGGCGCGGGTGCGAGTGCGACCACGGGGGCGTCGGCACGGACGCTCGGCCCCGGCTCGGAACCGTCGTCCCAGGACAGGTCCAGATTGAGCTTGATGCCTGTGCGGCCCTGACGTTTCAGGCAGGCATTGGCGAGCTGATTGAGCGTCCCCAGCGCCTTTTGCTCGGTCGCTGTCGGTTCATCCAGGTTGCCGGATGCACACCTGGGGCCATTAACCCGGTCGGGATCGTTGCCCACGACCTCTATGCGCGGGCGTCCACTCGGCCCCTGGACCACATCCGCCGCGACCCCGGACCGGCTCAGGCACGCCACAGTCCGCTCGGCGGCAAGCTGCAACGCCGTACGTTCGTCCCTGGGAAGCAGGAACGGACCGACCGCGCGCGGGTCGACACGGTCCGCCGTGGTATCGGCCCGGCCGACCGTCTGGGACAGGGCCGTTTCCACGGACAACGGATCGACGACCGCCGATGCCTGGGGCGGCAGAGCAGGCGGCGACGTCCGGCCGGCGGAATCGGCGAGGGGCCGGCGCTGCTCGGTGGTGAGCGAGATCCGCCGGCCGGACTGCCGCGCCAGCTCACGCACGGTGCGGTCGACGCCGTCCCAGGTGGGGTGGGCCGCCGCATATCCGAGCAGGGTGTTGTAGATCCGGGCGTCGGCGGTGAGATTCCGCCCCTGCTCCTGCTTGATGGCGCCGGAGGTGGTCTGTACGGCAAGCCAGGCTGTGGCGGCCACCGAACACGCCGCCACCAGCGCCGACACCGCCAACAGACGGCCGAACAGACTCTTGCGGAGCGGTAGCCGCGCCCGCTGCTCACGACGAAGGGAAACGCCACGCACTCGGCTACGACGAGGCACGTGAAGCATTCCTCGCCGGGTCCGTCAGCTTGTAGCCGACACCGAAAACGGTGAGCAGTCGTGTCGGCCGACGCGGTGCAGGCTCGATCTTCTTCCGCAGGTTCATGATGTGCACGTCGACGGTGCGAAAGCTGATGTACCGGTCGAAGCCGTGCAGCTCCTCCAGGAGCCGCTGCCGGGTGAAGACCCGCTCGGGCTCGGCCGCCATGGCGGCGAGAATCCGGAATTCACCGGGCGTGCACTCCACGAACCGGCCCTCGACCGACACCTCGTGCCGGACCGGGTCGACCACGAGCGCACCCACCGTCAGTATCTGATCCGCGGCCGGATCGGTATCTGCTGCAACCCGCCGGGTGCGACGAAGCAGCGTCCGTACGCGTGCCATCAGTTCACGCGGGCTGTACGGCTTCGTCATGTAGTCGTCCGCACCGAGATCCAGACCCAGCAGCAGATCGTCCTCGGTGCTGCGGGCCGTCAGTATCAGCACCGGCAGCTCCCGGTGCTCGGCGCGCAGCACACGTACCACGTCCAGACCGTCGGCCCGCGGCATCATCACATCGAGCACCAGCAGATCGGGCTCCCGGTGCCGGACCTCGGCGAGCGCCGCCAGGCCGTCCCCAACGACCGTGACCGCATGGCCCTCGTGTTCCAGATAGCGGCGTACGAGTTCGGCCTGCTTCTCGTCGTCTTCGGCGACTATGACGTTTGCGCACACGCGGACGATCGTAGATCAGCTCACGCAGCGCTCTTCGTCGAACGCTCCGACGACGCCCGCGACCTCTTCGAGCGCGCACCGCTCAGGTCCGTGTGCGGTAGGGGATGACCGCTGCCGTTCTGGTGCCGGCTCTTGTCGCAGGCCGCGCCGCCTGGTCTGGTGTACCGCGGGCACCGTGGGTGATCCGTGACGAGGTCCGCGGCCGGGCTGCGCGCATCCGGCGTACAGACGCGGTCGGGGCGGGGAGAAACGTGGAATCAGTGACCGGACACGAGGTACGAGGCACGCTGCCCGAAAGGCTCGGCGAGGCGATACGCGCCACCGCCGAGGAGATTGCCGAGGTGCTGCGCGGGGTGGCCGACACGGGCGTGCCGGTGCCCGGCTCGGAGTGGACCGTCGGGCAGGCGGCAGCGCATCTGGCGCAGGCCAACGAGCTGATGGCCGACATCGCGGCCGGGCAGGAACGCGGCTACGGCGACGGAACGCCGCAGAGTCTGGCCGAAGCCAATGAGCGCGCGCTCGCCGGCTTCGGGGAGCGGGCCGCCGATCCGCTGGCCGAGATGATCGTGACGCACGCGGACGCGTACCTCACGGCGGTGGACCGGTGCACGGCGGACGAGAACGGGATGGTGGTCACCCCGTTGGGTCCGATGAGCCGGGCGGTGCTGGGCTCGTACCTGCTGACACACATGCTCGGCCATGGTTACGACCTCGCCCGTGCGCTCGGTCGCCCGCACATGCTCGACCGGAGGCGCGTCGAGCTGTCGCTGCGTTTCCTGATTACGGCGATGCCCCGGGTGACCGACGCCGCTGCCATCGCCCGGCTGACCGCCCGATACACGATCCGCCTGTGGGGCGGCGCCCGCTTCGGCGTCACGTTCACCGATGGCGTCGTATCCGTCACCCCGCAGCCGCCCACCCGCCCGGACTGCACCATCCTCGTCGAGCCGGTCACCTTCCTCCTGATGGCACTCGGCCGGTGCAACCCATGGGGAGCCATGGCCCGCGGCCGTGTCCTCGCCTGGGGCCGCAAAGCCTGGCTCGCTCCCCGCTTCCCGAAGCTGTTCAAGGCGCCCTGAGGGGCGGGCGGAGTTCCGGCGTCGAACCAGGATGGTCATCATGGCCACGTCCAAGGGAGAACGACCAATCTGACGCTAACGTTGATCCGCACGGTGGCAGCGGCGGTGCCGGGGAGGGCGCATCGCGCGGAACACCGGGAACGAGGAGTGCGCGACATGCTCGATCCCACTTCGGTGGCGGCGATTTCTGCGGTACTCGGCGCAGTTGGTGCGGGGATGGCCAACGAGGCAGGCAAGTGGGCCTGGGAGTCGACCGGTAGCGTCGTACGGAGAATCGTCGGCCGGGAGGTCCCCGCGCCCGTCGCCCCGGAGGAACGGGACGACGTGGCCCGCATGGTCTACGAGCAGATCCGTACGAATCCGCAACTTGCCGCCTCCTGGAGCACGTTCGCGTCAAGAGTGCACGGAGGGCCGAATCCGGCCCGAGCCGCGCAGTCTCACCTCCGGCCCGGGGTGTTCACGATCGTCGTCGCCCGGACCCCGTTCCCCGGCCTCGACGCGGTAAGGATTCCCGTCGGTCCGCTCACGGACAAGGACGCCGTGCGTCTGCTCACTGATATCACCGGCAAATCCACCGTCGCCGCAGCCCGTGCCACGCTGCCTTCGCTGCTCGCACGATGCGGCGGATCGCCGTACGCCCTGCGTGCCGCAGCGGACCGGCTCTCCGCCCCCACGCTTCCGCCGCGTCAGGCCGCACCGGACAGCGACCCGGTACAAGGGGCGGCGGAGGACAGCTATCAGCTTCTGACGCCGGAATCCGCCCAGCTGTACCGGCTGATGGCACTGCGCGGCTGGCCCGCCTTCGACGCCGTGACGGCCGGACGGGCCACCGGCCAGGACCCGGCGGTCACGGCGGAACTCCTGGCGGATCTCGCCGACAGGATGCTCCTGGAACGCAGTCGGAGCGGAACCGACGACGGCCGTTACCACTACCGCCCCGGGGTCCGTGCACACGCCGAGGCGACAGCGATCCGCGAGGACGGAATCGCGGCCTGCTCCGCAGCTCTCACCCGTATGCTGCTCGCCTATGCGGACCTGGCGACATCGGCGGCTCACCAGGCACTCCCGGAGAGCTGGCGCGTCCCGGCACCCGACGAGGACCGGACCGGGCAGAGGTACGAGGACCGGGGCGCCGCCCTCGACGCGTTGCTCGCGGAGCTGGGCAATCTGGTCGAGGCCGTTCGCTGCGCCGAGGAGTCCGGCGACCCGGACACCGCCGTACGTCTGGGCCGTTCCCTGTGGCCGCTGCAGCTCAAGGCGGGCCACCACGAAATGCTGCTGCCGGCGCTGCGCATCGGAGCGCGTCTCGCCGACGCCCATCTCCCGGGCAGCCGCGACGCCGGAGCACTCCACGCCCAACTGGCGCACTCACTGACCGAGTTGGGGCGTTGGGAGGAAGCGGAGATGGAAACGCTGGCGGCTGCGCGGGCCGAGGAGTCGGCCATCCACAAGCGAGGCCATGCCTCGGCCGTGGAGTTCCTGGGATTGCTCAGGCTGCGTCAGTGGCGATACCAGGAGGCGTACGAATGCTTCGACGCGGCGGGCGGCATCCTGAACACGATGGGCGCACACGACGAGGGGACCGCCGACCTGCCGCGTGCCCAGGCCCTGTTGGAACGCCATCGCGGCCGAGCGCTGCGCGGGCTCGGACAAGGCCAGGAGGCCCGCGAGAGGCTGGAGACCGCACTGCGTCACTTCCGGGCGAACGGCGATGCGTACAACACGGCCCGGACGCTCACCGATCTGGCCGAAACCCGCTTGGACGAAGAGGACACCGAAGCGGCACTGCCGCTGATCGACGAGGCGATCACCACGCTCGACGGCCAGCGCGCGGAGTACCACCTGTCGCATCTGCGACGTATGAGAGAACGCTGTGTCACCCCGTAAGCTCTCTCCCCGCCTCTGACATCCCCGTCATTCCGGGGGTGTCAGAGGGACAACCCGCACCCGGTGAAGCCGGGTACCTGTCCGCACGGAGAGTCCGTCGGCCATCGCCTGCGCGAGCCGCTTGCCGACTGCGCCCGCGCCGGGGCTGCCGGTCGCCAGCCAGGCGTACAGAGCAGAGGCGTACGCGGCGGGGTCCGGACCGGACATGCCTCCCGCATCGGCACCGGCCGCCGCCACCACCCGGAGCGGCTCCTCGCCACGCACTCGGACCACACACGTGGACGGCCCGGTCACATAGGCCGCAAGGGAACAGCCCTGATGGCGCCGGAGCACCTCGGCGGTCCAGATCGACGGAGAGCCGAAGCGAGGGTCGTCGGGTGCCCCGTCCCGGAAGATGACATCTGCCAGATCCAACTGGTCCACGTCACGGGTGTCCTCGTGCACGGCGACATGCAATTCCCCGTGGTGATCCGGGCCCACCATCGGCCGCGGGCCCGCCCGGCGACTGACCGCAATCTCACCCGGCCCGAGGACCTGCGACAGTACGTGAAAGGGAACGGTGGCCGTTGTGGCCTCGTAATCCGGCAGCGGGAGGGGCTTCAGCGAAGCCGGCCAACCGGGCTCCGGCGCACCCATCATCGAGTAGAAGAGCCGACGCAACCGGGCCGCTGATTCACCCGGCACGGAGGTGGTGAACCCGGCAGGCCCCGACAACGGCCGGTGACGGCGGACAAGTTCGCCGATCTGCGCCGACAGCGACGCGTCGGGGTCGAGCCGCGGAGCTTCCCGCATGAACGCGGAGATCGGCGCATCGGGATCGAGGGCGTCGAGCGGCGCGGCACCCAGGAGCACGGGAGTGCCGAGGGCGGCAGCGTAGTAGGTGACGGAACCGTGATCCCCGATCACCACATCGGCGGCCAGCAGAGCCTGCCGCCACCCCTTCAGCGGATCGATCAGCGCCAGCCCGCCGCGCAGCGCGCGATCGAGCCAGGCGCGGATCTGGCCGGGGCCGTGGCCGTGCCAGATGTTCGGGTGCAGCACGGCGGCAAACCGGTACTCGTCCACAGGAAACTCGGCAGAGACCCGGTCCAGCAGCGCGGCCACCACGTCACCGCCGCCCCCGCCATCACCGAAGAGCGACTCGGAGTTCCAGGTCGAATTCAGCAGGACCAACTGCTGTCCGGGCCGCACACCCAACGCACGGCGGAAGCGCTCGCGATAGGGACGGGCGGCGAGCATGCGGTCGAAGCAGGGGTCCCCGGCGAGTACGGCTGTCGGCGCCGCCTCGGGACAGGCGATACGCAACCGTTCGTACTGCTCGGGATGGGAGAGGACGAGCGCGTCCGCGACAGGAGTTCCCCGCGACAGAAGCCACTCCGGCGCGAGCCCGAAAACGGGCGCAGGAGCCCCCGCCCCCGTCCCGGTATCCGGTATCCGGTATTGCCAGCCTCTTAGTGTATCCAACGCCGTGCGAAAGGATGGCCAACTTGCCGGTGAAGATGTCAAGTTGGCCGCCAAAACTGGCTGAGACGACCAGGTCGACCTCTGTCTCGGCCGCCTGTTCCCACGGCAGGACCGGCACCCCGGTGTCGGCCAGCAACTCGGCTGTGCCGGCCGCGAAGGCCGACGAGCCCGTACAGGTCACCAGCAACTGGACGCGCCAGTCGTCGTCGAACAGGGGCAGCACATCGAGCAGCCGGGTCGCGGCGGTCACGTTGTGCACGACAACGAGGACCCGCAGACACTTCCCCCGGGTCGCCCACCGCGCCGCATCATCCCCCACCGGCACCCGCACCCACCCGGCCCGCCCGTATTCCATCCGCACACCCCTCATCCGCCCCGGCCCACCCGTGGGACCGATGCCGCCCACGTGACCGGCCAGGATAGTCAACCAGCGCGACCACCGCGCCGACCACGGGGCGGAGCGGAGCCGACAGGGGATGACGGAGCGACGCGCATCCGACGGACGTCCCGGGCGTCACCCGTCACGCTGCCATCGCAACTGCGGCCTTGCTCAGCGAGTCATCGCGCGAGGGGGCCTGCTTCCGGTCGCCGAAGACAACGACGCGCAGCAGCGCGAACCGTCCGATCCCTGCCAGGGCGGACGCCGACAGATAGACCGCCTGCTCGATCAGGGGCGAGGGCTCGGACCGGACGGCGTGCAGACAGAGCAGCGCCCCCGTCGTGAACGCATAGCTCACGGCGACGGTCATCCCGGACTGAAGATGGACCCCCCACCCCTTCCGCTCGCTCCGGAAGGAGACCCGCCCGTGCAACTCGGTCGCGATCACTGTGGAAACGACGGTGATCAGCGCGTTGGCGACGGCCATCGGTATCCGCTCGCTGAGCAGTACGAGCGCCCAGCTCGACGCAAGCCCGACACCGCCACCACACACGACGAACCGCACAAAGGCCGCGACGAGCGGGCGAAAGGTGCGCGTCTGCCTGCGCGATGGGGCGGTCACCAGGGGCCTCCGTAGGCTGATGTGTGGAGCGGTGTTTCGATTCCACCGCAGAACCTACGGAGCCGGCGTCGTCCGGACGACCGGGTTTTTCCCCAACTTCCCTAGGGGATTTCCCTGCGTAATCCCTGCCATCGACGCCGACTTCTACGAGCCGGACGTCATCCTTGCCGAGGCCTCGAAGACACTCGACTTCGACCGGCCTGTGGCCCTGATGCTGCTCGGTACTCGGTCACGCGGGCGACTTCTCGCGGGCCCGTGAGGTGGTGGGCCGGCTGATGGCGGGCCTGCCGTCCGGCAGCTACCTCGTGGTGTACGACGGCACGCGTACCAGCGAGGCCTGATCACCGCGGAGAAGGCATACATCGAGAGCGGCACAGTGCCGTATTTCGTCCCCGAGCCGAGCGAGATCGTCACGCTCTTGGCCGGGCGGCGGATTCTCGACCCCGGCTTCGTTCGGCTCAGTGAGTGGCGTCCCGACGCCGACAGCGCGAGCGTGCCCGCCGATGGGGGGCGGCCGTGTCTGCGGCGCGGCTCCTGCCGCGGCCGCGCCCGCCGCACCGGTCACGCACCAGCCCGCCGACTGCTGTTCGGCGGATCGCCACAGTGTCCACACCGCTTCGGTCTTACGCAGGCCGGCGGACTCTGGAACACTCCAGTCGCTCTCGCCCCACACCTCCTCACCCCGCAGAGGTCCTGACTCATGGCTGAACTCGACCGACGCCGTTTCATGCAACTCGCCGGAGGCGCAGCCGCCTTCACCATGCTGTCGAACAGCATCGCCCGCGCTGCCTCCCTCCCTGCGAAAGGTGCCACCGGAACCCTTGAGGACGTCGAGCACATCGTCGTGCTGATGCAGGAGAACCGCTCGTTCGACCACTACTTCGGCACACTCAGGGGTGTGCGCGGGTTCGGTGACCCACGGCCGGTGACATTACCCAGCGGTAAACCGGTGTGGCACCAGGCCTCCGGCACCAAGGAAGTGCTGCCGTTCCGGCCCACGGCCGACGACCTCGGGCTCCAGTTCATCCAGGATCTCAACCACGACTGGGCGGGCAGCCACTGGGCGTTCAACAAGGGCAAGTACGACCAGTGGGTCCCCGCCAAGTCGGCGACGACGATGGCTTACCTCACCCGCGAGGACATACCGTTCCACTACGCCCTCGCCGACGCGTTCACCGTCTGCGACGCGTACCACTGCTCCTTCATCGGCTCCACGGACCCCAACCGCTACTACATGTGGACCGGATACACCGGAAACGACGGCACCGGCGGCGGCCCCGTGCTCGGGAACGACGAGGCAGGGTACGGGTGGACGACGTACCCCGAACGGCTGGAGAAGGCCGGGGTGTCCTGGAAGATCTATCAGGACATCGGCGACGGGCTCGACGCCGCCGGGTCCTGGGGTTGGATCAGCGACGCATACCGCGGGAACTACGGCGACAACTCGCTGCTCTACTTCAACAATTACCGCAATGCCAAGCCCGGCGACCCTCTCTACGACAAGGCGCGCACCGGGACCGACGCCAAGAACGGCGACGGGCTCTTCGACAGGCTCCGGGCCGATGTGAAGGCCGGGACCCTGCCGAAGATCTCCTGGATCGCCGCCCCGGAAGCCTTCAGCGAGCACCCCAACTGGCCGGCGAACTACGGTGCCTGGTACATCGCGCAGGTGCTGGACGCGCTGACGTCCAATGCGGAGGTGTGGGGGAGGACCGCCCTGTTCATCACGTACGACGAGAACGACGGCTTCTTCGACCACATCGTGCCGCCGTACCCGCCGTCCGGGGCCGCGCAGGGGCTGTCCACCGTGACGACCTCCGCCGACTACTTTGCGGGCAGAATAGGTTACGCCGCAGGCCCGTACGGTCTGGGGCAGCGCGTGCCGATGCTGGTCGTCTCGCCATGGAGCACCGGAGGGTTCTCCTGCTCCGAGGTCTTCGACCACACCTCGATCATCCGGTTCATGGAACGTCGCTTCGGGGTGAAGGAACCGAACATCTCGCCCTGGCGTCGCGCCGTCTGCGGTGATCTCACCTCCGCGTTCGACTTCGGCCGTACGGACATCGCCCCGGCCGCCCTGCCCTCCACGGCCGGGTACCTGCCCCCGGACCGCAACCGGCACCCCGACTACGTGCCCGTGCCGCCCGCCGTCGGTAGTATGCCGAAGCAGGAACCGGGCTCCCGGCCCACCCGGCCGCTCCCGTACGCACTGTTCGTGGACGGCTCGGCGAACCCGGCCACCGGAAAGTACGGCCTCACCTTCAGCGGTGGCGGCGCTGCCGGGGCGCAGTTCCTGGTGACGTCCGCCAACCGTACCGACGGGCCGTGGACGTACACCACCGAGGCGGGCAAGAGCCTCTCCGACGCCTGGAACACGGCCTATTCGAGCGGTGTGACCAACCTCAGCGTGTACGGCCCGAACGGCTTCCTCCGCACCTTCAAGGGGCCCGGCCGGACGGCGGGGCCCGAGGTGACCGCCCGTCACAACTCCACTGACGGTCATCTTGACCTGACGATGAATCATGCCGGTTCCGGAGACGTCCATTTGACCGTGCGCGACGCATACACCGGATCCGCCCAGACGTTCACGGTACGCGCGGGCGCGACCGTGACCCACTCGGTGGACCTGCGGGGAAGCAGCCGCTGGTACGACATCTCGGTGGTCTCCGACACGGACAGCACATTCCTGCGCCGCTTCGCCGGACACGTCGAGACGGGCGAGGCGGGTACGAGCGATCCGGCCCTGATCACCGGCTGAACCGCAGTCCGGGCGGGCCGGGGCGGGGGCAGGTGTCCATGCCCCCGCCCCGCCTGTCAGCCCAACGCGTCCGCCAGGGCGCTGTCCGCCGCAGCGCGCGACTCCTGCCAGAGCGTGGTGACCGGCACCCACACATGGACACCCCCGGTCATGCCCACGGTGGCCGCACGGAAGGTGACGCCCAGGTGGGAGGGGTCGGCCGAGACGGACAGGCTGCCGACGACATGCCCTTCGATGGCCGCCGGGTCCGCAGTGCGGACTGCGGCGTATGCGCGCTCGCCCCGCGCGAGGACGTAGGGTCCGCTCTCGGCAGGCGGCACGGCTTCGGCGGAGCCGTCCAGGCCCCGGAAGGTGATCGTCGGGATCCGGTCCACGACACAGGCCCGGTCGCCATGGTTGGTGACGCTGATGCGGGCGACGTTCCGCTGCCCGCCGGGTGAGGCATGCACGTCGAGGGCCTTCTCCGGACAGATCCCGGGGAGGCTCACGGCTCGGGTGGCTGCGGTGCCGGTCGTGGCCGACGCCGCGGTGGCGGTCGGCGTCAGGGCGGCTGCGACGGTGAGCGCGGGGACGAGAGCGGAGTGGAGACGCATGGTGTTTCTCCCGTTGGATCGACAGCCTGCGGATGCGGCCGGACGGCCCTGCGGCCGGTGAGGCCGACATCGTCAGTGTGACCGGTGTACCCCGATCTTCGCGACAGATCGGACATATCGTTTCGATATATCTGGCGTCGCCACGCACCCCCATTTGCCCGGGCGCCGGCGCGCTGCCCGGCGGACGGGGTGCTGGGCGGGGGTGCGGGAGAACGCCGCGGCCACCCCACCCCGTGCACCGCTACCGCGCCCGGAGCGTCGCCATCACCTCGCGGTCCGGCTGCAGTGTCAGCGCCGGTACGGGGTTGATGGTGCCCGGATCCACGTCCAGTTCGAAACGGCGTGCCAGCACGGCCAGGATCAGCACCGCCTCGACCATCGCGAACCGCGTGCCCAGACAGACCCGGGGGCCGCCGCCGAACGGGAACCAGGCGTACTCCGCGATGTCGTCACCCTCCTCCGGATCCCAGCGCTCGGGCCGGAACTTCTCCGGCTCGGGAAACCACCGCTCGTCACGGTGCGTCGCCCACTGGCTGGTCCACACCCTGGTGCCCTCCGGCATCGGGACACCGCCGATCCGCGCACCCTCCTTGGCGATGCCGGTGATCAGCCAGATCGTCGGGTAGAGACGCAGGGTCTCCTTGACCACCGACTGGGTGTACGTCAGCCGCGCGTAGTCGTCGAACTCCGGCTCCCGATCGCCGAGCACCCGGTCCAGCTCCTCGGTGAGCGCGGCGCGCGCCCGCGGATTGCGGGACAGTAGATACCAGGCCCACACCAGCGTGGAACTGGTCGTCTCGTGCCCGCCGATGTACAGGGTGACCGTCTCGTCGCGTATCTCCTGGTCCGTGAGGTGCGTACCCGTCTCGTCGACTGCGGTCAGTAGCCGGCTCAGCAGGTCGGGGCGATCGTCCTCGCCGTCTCGGTGACGGGCGACGACCCGGCCCACCTCGGCGTCGATGACCGCGGCGGCCTTCTTGATCCTGGCCCGGCCCGGCGTCGGCACCCAGTCCGGCAACAGCGCGCCGATACCGGCGAACTCCTTGCCGATCTCCTGCTGCGCCACATCCATCGCCCGGCCCATCGCATCGGCGTCGGCCGGGGTGTCGACGCCGAAGATCGTACGGACCGCGATCCGCTGCGTCAGCGCAGCCATCTCCCGCTTGATGTCGACGCGTTCACCGCCGGACCAGGTGTCCGCCAGCTCCACCGCACTGTTCGCCATCGTCGTCGCGTACGACCGCACCTGCTTGGGGCGTACGGATGGCTGAACCAGCGACCGCTTCCGCCGCCAGTCCGTACCACGGGCGACTACCACCCCGTTGCCCATCACCGTGCGGAACGCGATGCCGAGTGCGGGTTGGTCGAAGGTGCGTTCCGTCTCGGTGAGCAGCTCGCCTATGCACTCCGGATCGGCTATGTACACACACCGGTTGGGACCGAATCGCCAGCCGACCATGTCCCCGTGACCGCGCAGCCGCTCGAAGAAGGCGAGGGGATCCTTCGCGAACCGGGGAAGGTTCCCGAGGAATGGCAGCCCCTTCGGGCCCGGCACGATCGTGTGGCGTCGAGGCTCGGCATCGACGGCCTGACCGGTCTCCGTGGACATGAAAGTCTCCGCTCCCTTGTGGCGCACCCGATTCGGCACGCAGCGACCTGACTTCAGAAGTACCGCGCGGCACCGACGTTGTCATCGGCCGTGTGCGGTACGTGAGTTGCCGAGGGTATCGGTCGCCTTGCGGGAGGGCGCGCGGGCGGGAGGGATCGCGGGCGGTCGGGCGCGCGAGGAGACGTGTCCGTCATGGCCGGACGGGCTCGGCTCCAGAGCCCGTCCGGCGATGCGGTTCGGTGGGCTCCCGGTCCTGAGCCCGTTCCGTGATGCGGTTCGGTGGGCTCCAGGTCCTGAGCCCGTCCCGTGATGTGCGGGTCAGATGCCCGGCGGGACCCGGGACGGTCTGCCGTTGCCGCGGGTGAGGGAGTAGCCGAAGACGGCCGCGAGCGCTCCCAGGACTCCGCCGCCGACCGTCCACAACCAGCGGTCGGTCCACCAGCCGGAGGCCCAGCCGTCCTCGGGCTCGCTGCCCAGCGCGACCTCGGCCGACGCGTCATCGCCACTCGTGGCCGAGGCGTCCGAGGCGTCCGAAGCCTGCTCGACGGAGGACACACCGGGGACCAGCGGCTCGGCGAGTGTGCCGTCCACATCCGCGGCGCCGCCCTTGTCGGCCGCCGTGACCTCGACCTCGGTCTGCACCGGAAGACCGAGGTCCGCCGAGGGCAGATCGACGACTGTGAGGCGTACGTAGTAGCTGCCCGGCAGCGGGTCGTTGGCCCACGGCTCGGACCAGGCGCGGACGGTCCGCAGCACGCAGGTCAGCTCGACCGTCGAGGCATCGGCCGCCGCCTTGCCGGTCTGGCGGCCGTACATGCAGGCCTGACGGCGCCGCAGTCCGTCGTACACGTCGACCTGCCAGGTCGACGCACCGTGCCGGGTGGCGCTCTGAGGCAGGGTGATCTTCGCCTTGACGGTGGCCCGCTGGCCCGCATCGGCGGGGAACACCCAGTAGAGGTAGTCACCCGTGGACGCCCCGGCGGTGGCGCGCTGGTTCTGCTGGATCGCCGTGGCCGTACGGAAGGTGGTGCCGGCCTCGGTGGGGCCGGGCGCGCCGTCGGAGCTCGGGCTCGCCGACGGATCGTCGGCCGTGGCAGAGCCCGCCGAGGTCAGCAGGGCGAGGCCGGCCAGCAGCGTACCCGCGAGTACACGTGTCGTACGCATCATCAGTTGGTCCTCCAGACGGCGATGCGCCAGCGCGAGATCCAGCCGGCCAGCAGCCCCGCGACCAGTCCGGTGAGAACCAGTACGCCCAGCAGCCACCAGCCGCGGCCGAGACCGAACGCGGCGACATCGGCGGCGTCGTCCGGGGCGTCCACCAGGTCCACGGTCAGCTCGACGGGCATGCCGGGCGCGGTCTTCACCGAGGCGGGGGCCGAGAAGGAGTTGCTGACCTGGAGGCACACGGTCTCGGCGGCGGGCTTGTCGCCGTTGTCCGTGTCGTCCTGCTCGGGCTTCGGGTAGCGCAGGCCGGAGGAGATCGCATCGGTGCGGCCGGTGCCCGACTCCGAACCCCGGACGATTTCCCGGCCGTGCACGGTCACCGCCCGCAGCAGTACGCCGTAGTCGTTGTTCACGGCTCGGTCCGCCGAGACGCTGACCGAGGCGCGCAGCTCCTGACCGGGCAGCACATCCACCCGGTACCAGCGGTGCTCGCCGAACTTCTCCCGGTCGGTGTACAGGCCCGCCTTGAGCTCGGGTGCAGTGGAGCAGCGGTCCGCGCCCTCGGTCGCCACGGGAGTGACGACGGGTTCGGCCGCCCGGTCGACCAACTGCTTGACGCGGCCGGAGAGTTCATCGGTGTGCTGGACGGCGGTGTAGGTGCCGCCGGTGGCCTCGGCGATACAGGTCAGTTGCTCGCGGATCTTCGTGTTCGGCACCAGGCCCAGCGTGTCGATGACGAGGTGGATACCACGGGCCGCGATGTCACGTGCCACCTCGCACGGGTCGAGCGGGCCGCAGGTGTCCTCGCCGTCGGTGATCAGTACGATCCGGCGGGTGGAGTCGCCGCCTTCGAGGTCGTCGGCGGCGCCCAGCAGGGCCGGGCCGATCGGGGTCCAGCCGGTGGGGGCCAGGGTGGCGACCGCGGTCTTCGCCTCGGTGCGGTCCAGCGGGCCGACCGGGTAGAGCTGCTTGGTGTCCTTGCAACCGACCTTTCGGTCATCACCCGGGTAGTCGGCGCCGAGCGTCCGGATGCCGAGCTCCACCTCCTCGGGTACCGCGTCCAGGACCTCGTTGAACGCCTGCTTCGCCGCGGCCATCCGGGACTGGCCGTCGATGTCACGGGTCCGCATGGAGCCGCTGACGTCGAGCACCAGCTCGACCTTGGGGGAGGCTTTGGCGGGGGCTTCATCGGCTGCGGCGGGGAGCGCCGAGCCGAGCCCGGCGGTCAGGGTGGCGAGCAGGATACCCACCCCGACCGTCAGCCTTCTTCTTATGATCATCGCCGGATACTAGTGAAGATCGCTTCGCAGGCCCAAACCGGTCCGGAGGTGGTCGGGGGACCGTTGACCGGGGCCCGCGAGGTGAAGTGACAGTCAGTCAGTGACGCTTGTTGGGTGTGCAGAGGTGTGTGCCGCCACGCAGGAATGCGGCGCGTGCGGGGTGCGCGGGTGTCAGGCCCCGTCCAGTAAGGGGCCCGTGGCCCGTTCCAGCAACGTGCCGACCCGCTCCCAGGTAGCCGAGTCCCTTTTCACGGAAGGGAGTTGGGTTGCTTCGCCGGTGTCCCAGCCGGTGGCGATCGCGACCGGGTCCTCGCCGGTGGCCGCGGCAGCGGCCAGTGCGGCCGCGCCCAGCGCCACCAGTTCGCCGCTGCCGGACACGATCACCGGCCGACCGGAGAGCCGCCGTACGGTCTCCACCCAGGTGCGCCCCTGGGCGCCGCCGCCGATCAGGCGCAGCGGCCGGGCGGCCACCTCGGGGTCGGTCGGGTCGAGGCCGCAGGCCAGCAGGAGTTCGTCGAGGGCACGCAGCACGGTGACGACCGCGCCCTCGTAGGCGGCGCCGAGGAGCTGCTGCGGGGTGGTGTCGTGCCGGAGCCCGGTGAGCAGGCCGGAGGCGGTGGGCAGATCGGGGGTGCGCTCGCCGTCGAGGTAGGGGAGGAGCACCGCCTCGCCGCCGGGGGCCGCGTCGTCGCGCTCCAGGCCGAGCAGTGCGGCGACCTTGTCCACGGCGAGCGTGCAGTTGAGGGTGCAGGCCAGCGGGAGGTACGTACCGTCCGCCGCGGCGAAGCCGGAGAGCGCCGTCGATGTGGGCCGGGCACGGGAGGCGGCGAACACCGTTCCCGAGGTGCCGAGGCTGAGGGCGGGGTGGTCCAGCAGCCCGGTGCCGCCCAGTCCGAGGCCGACGGCGGCGCTCATGTTGTCCCCGGTGCCCGCGGCCACGGCGATGCCGGCGGGCAGGCCGAGCGCGTCGGCCGCTTCGGCGGTCAGCGAACCGACGCGGCTCGCGCCGGTATCGGCGACCTTGGGCAGTAACGCGGCGTCCAGGCTGAGGAGTTCGAGCAGTTCGGGGTCGTACGCACCGGTCGCGGTGGAGTACCAGCCGGTGCCCGAGGCGTCTCCGGGGTCGGTGACGGCGGCGCCCGCGAGGCGCTCGGTCAGGAAGTCATGGGGGAGGCGGACGGCCGCGGCCGCGGCGGCGTTCTCCGGTTCGTTCTCCCGCAGCCACTGCCACTTCGACGCGGTGATGGAGGCCACCGGCACCGATCCGGTCCGCGCGGTCCAGGCGTCGGCGCCGCCCAGTGCCTCGGTGAGGGCGGCGGCCTGCGGGGCGGCGCGGGTGTCGTTCCACAGCATCGCCGGGCGCAGTGGACGCCCCGCCCCGTCGAGGACGACCAGCCCGTGCTGCTGCCCGGCGACCGCGATACCGGTCACGGCGGAGGTGGCGATGCTGGACTCCTTCAGCCCGGCGGCCACGGCGTCGCGCAGTGCCTGCCACCAGGCCTCCGGGTCGCTCTCGCGGGTGCCCGCCTCGCCGGTGACGACATGCGGTGCGCGGCCGACGGCGAGCAGCCGACCGGTCCCGGTGTCGACGAAGGCGGCTTTGGTGGATTGGGTGGAGCTGTCCACACCGATGACGACGGTACGCGGCGGCATGGGTGACCTCATTCCTGTGCTACGGGCCTGTGCTGCGGGGAGGCGGACGCGCGGAGATACATGCGGGGGCGTACATGGCTTCGGGGCGCGGCTACTGGGGGTGCCGTCGCATGGATTTGATCGTGTGAAAAACAAATTACGCGATCGAGCCCGTCCGGAACAGTGATCGTTCTGGATTTTCACTGACGACGGGTTACGCCCCGAAAGGGCTCGGTGCATGATTAGTCATGCCAGTAAACAAATAGGGTTCGGCCATTTCGACCGGTCAAGGAACCCGACAGCGCTGAAGGCGGCCAGACGATGACGGAACCCTTCATGCCCACCCCCGAGGACAAGTTCACCTTCGGACTGTGGACGGTGGGCTGGCAGGGACGCGACCCGTTCGGTGACGCGACGCGCACGGCGATCGATCCGGTCGACTCCGTGCAGCGGCTCGCGGAACTGGGTGCGTACGGCGTGACATTCCATGACGACGACCTGTTCCCGTTCGGCTCGACGGACACCGAGCGCGAAGCGATCGTGAAGCGGTTCCGGCAGGCGCTGGACGCAGCAGGACTCGTCGTCCCCATGGCGACGACGAACCTCTTCACGCACCCGGTGTTCAAGGACGGCGCGTTCACCGCCAACGACCGGGCCGTACGCCGCTACGCCCTGCGCAAGACCCTGCGCAACATCGACCTCGCCGTCGAGCTCGGCGCCACCACCTATGTGGCCTGGGGCGGCCGTGAGGGCTCCGAGTCCGGCGCCGCCAAGGACGTCCGGGTCGCCCTCGACCGCATGAAGGAAGCCTTCGATCTGCTCGGCGATTACGTGACCGAGCAGGGGTACGACCTGAAGTTCGCCATCGAGCCCAAGCCGAACGAGCCGCGTGGCGACATCCTGCTGCCGACCATCGGCCACGCACTCGCCTTCATCGAGCGCCTTGAGCGCCCGGAGCTGGTCGGCGTCAACCCGGAGACCGGGCACGAACAGATGGCCGGGCTGAACTTCCCGCACGGCATCGCGCAGGCACTCTGGGCGGGCAAGCTCTTCCACATCGACCTGAACGGTCAGTCCGGCATCAAGTACGACCAGGACCTGCGCTTCGGCGCCGGTGACCTGCGCCAGGCGTTCTGGCTCGTCGACCTGCTGGAGACGGCCGGTTACCAGGGCCCGCGGCACTTCGACTTCAAGCCGCCTCGGACCGAGGACTACGACGGTGTCTGGGCCTCGGCCGCGGGCTGCATGCGCAACTACCTGATCCTCAAGGAGCGCGCCGCCGCCTTCCGCGCCGACCCCGCCGTGCAGGAGGCGCTGCGCGCGTCCCGGCTCGACGAGCTGGCCCGCCCCACCGCCGAGGACGGCGTGGCCGGGCTGCTGGCCGACCGGTCGGCGTTCGAGGAGTTCGACGTGAACGCGGCTGCGGAACGAGGGATGGCGTTCGAGGTCCTGGACCAGTTGGCGATGGACCACCTGCTCGGGGTCCGCTGATCTCGGACCGCAGTGACGCGCGGCCAAGGGGTGGGCCGGACACCAGGTGTCCGGTTCACCCCCATTTTTTGCCATCACGTGGATCGGCCGGTTGCCCGGCCCGCATACGGCACGGCGGGTCAGCTGGTTGTCCGGCCCGCATCCGGTGCGGGCGGGTCAGCTGGTTGTCCGGCCCCCGCGTACGCCACCGGGTCGGCCAGTACCGCCGTCGTCACCAGCGCCGCAGCGCCCCGCGCCGCGTCGCCCGCGACGGATGAGGCGCGCAGCCGTCCGCTGCCCGGGGACCAGAGGCCGGACACCACCCGGCCGGTCAGTTCCTCGGCGGCGGGCGGCGACAGCCACGGCATCAGGTTCCGGTAGATGCCACCGAGCACCACCGCGTCCGGGTCGAGCAGATTCACCGTCCCGGACAGTACCCGCCCCAGCATCCGGCCGGCCTCCGTGACAGCGGCCACCGCCCGCTCGTCCCCGGCCAGGGCGCGCCGCTCCAGCTCGGCCACCCCGGCGCCGCTGCCGGACTCCTCGATCCCGGCGGCCCGCAGGAGCGCCGCCTGCCCCGCGTACTGTTCCAGACAGCCGCGCGAGCCGCACCGGCACTCCGGTCCCTCCGCGTCCACCACCACATGCCCGATCTCCCCGGCGAACCCGTGCGCCCCGCGCAGGAGTTCACCGTTGATGACCAGGGCGCCACCGACGCCGATCTCGCCCGTCAGATAGAGGAAACTGCGGACCGAGTCGAGCCCGCCGAACCAGAGCTCGGCCAGTGCCGCCAGATTGGCCTCATTCTCCGAACTCACCGGCAGCGCCTCGCGACCGGGGCGCTCGGCGGCGAGCGAAGCGGCGAAGAGTTCCTCGGCCGGAACCTGGTTCCATCCCAGGTTGGGTGCCTGACGCACCGCACCCCCGGAGACCAGACCGGGGAGCGCGAGCGCCACCCCGG
Organism: Streptomyces sp. NPDC002958; assembly: GCF_055563255.1. NCBI lineage: Bacteria > Bacillati > Actinomycetota > Actinomycetes > Kitasatosporales > Streptomycetaceae > Streptomyces > Streptomyces sp. NPDC002958. Next base: position 176,153 of record NZ_JBVHDS010000012.1, read on the forward strand.
CCGGGAACAGTTCCTGCTCGCGCGCCGACTCCAGGGTGCGCGCGGCGATCCCGGCTGCGCGCGCCAGCACCTCCGCGGGCGGTGCGCCGCGGTTGTCGAGGTGCTCGGTGAGCCGTACCCGGCCGGTGCCCGCCAGATCGACGACACAGACTGACACGTAGTCGATGTTGACCTCCACACCGAGCCCGGCAGGCCCCGTGCGCGCCACCTTGAGCGCGGTACCGGGGCGCCCCGCATGCCCGCTGAAGGTCTTGCCGGACTCGGTGAGGAACCCTGTGTCGAGAAGCTGCTCGACGAGCGAGGACACCGCGGCCCGGGTCAGCCCCACCCGCGCGGCGACTCCGGCCCTGGTCGCCCCGCCCTTGTCCTCGTCACGGACGGCCCGCAGCACCAGACTGAGGTTGCTCCGGCGCACGGTGTCCTTGTCGGCCTTGGGCCCCAGCGGTGTGAGGTTGCTCTTCATATCGGATCTGAGCCTATGCGATCCCTTGTGCGACCAGGCCTGTGAGCTGGTGAGCTTCTGTGGGCTGTGGCCTGTGATCTGTAGGCCTTGAGGGCCGTTCGCCGCCTCATCGCCGGGGCGGGCCGTTCGCGGGGGAGGGAACCCACCGCGAACGGGCCGCCGGTGAACTCAGAGCGTTCGGTGCTCAGTCCGCCGAAGCGCGGACGATCTGCCGCTGTCGGTGCGTTCGTTCGCTCAGCCTGTTCATTTCCGCCATCGTACGTGGTGTGTGAAGTCTCAACTAGGGGTGAAATCCGTGGATGTGCGCGGTGTGGCCTCCGTTGTCGGAGGGCCGGGATAGTGTGCCCCGGTGACAACGCACTCGAACATATCTGCGGGCTGGTATCCGGATCCGCACGGCGCGTCCCAGTTGCTGCGCTACTGGGACGGCTCCCAGTGGACCGAGCACACCAACCCGGCCGGTGGGCAGCAGCCCCAGGCCGCGGCCCAGACGCAGGTGCCCGCTCAGGACCAGGTACCTCAGCAGCAGGTCGCTCCGCAGCATCAGCAGGCGGCTCCTCAGTATCAGCAGGCCGCGCCTCAGCAGCAGGCCGCCTACCAGCAAGCAGGGGTTCCGCCCCAGCAGGTCGCTCCGCAGCAGCCCGCGGATTTGCCGCAGCAGGCCGTTCCGCAGCAGCCCGGGGTTTTGCCGCAGCAGTCGGTCCAGCCTCAGCAGGCCGGCGCTCCCGGCGCGGGCTCGCTCTTCAATCAGCAGGTCCTGGTCGTGAATCAGAAGGCCAAGCTGCTTGAGGTGACGAGCGAGTACAGCGTCTTCGACCAGCACGGCAACACCGTCGGCTCGGTGGTCCAGGTCGGCCAGAGCGCCCTGCGCAAGGTGCTGCGCTTCGTGAGCAGCATCGACCAGTACCTGACCCATCGCCTCGAGATCCGTGACGCGTACGGTCAGCCACAACTCCTGCTGACCCGCCCGGCGAAGTTCATCAAGTCCAAGGTCATCGTGCAGCGCCCCGACGGGCAGCCGGTGGGTGAGATCGTCCAGCAGAATGTCATCGGCAAGATCAACTTCGCGATCATGGTGGACGGTCGGCAGATCGGCGCGATCAAGGCGGAGAACTGGCGTGCCTGGAACTTCGCGATCGTCGACCACAACGACGCCGAGGTGGCCCGGATCACCAAGACCTGGGAAGGCCTTGCGAAGACGCTGTTCACCACGGCGGACAACTATGTGCTGCAGATCCACTACCAGCTGCCCGAGCCGCTGCTGAGCCTCGTAGTGGCAACGGCCCTGACCGTGGACACCGCCCTCAAGCAGGACGCCCGCGGCCTCGGCTGACGCGGGTACGCGGGTGCCTCCTTGCAGGATCTCCGCGCAAGGGGGGCTTGCACACCGCCGAATACCGCGGACACCTGCGCGGGCGGCTGACCGACACACCGAGGCGGGTGGCCGCGCTCGCCGCCGCCCGTCCGGCAGACCCGTGAACACGCGGCGCAGTACCGACTGGGCCCTCCGCGTGAAGGTACGGAGGTGCTCAAGGCGGTCGGGGCGCGGAAGTCGGTCGGAGGGAGCGCGGTCATCGCCAGTCCGGCGCCCAAATGGGGCAGGCGGCAGGTGGCAGGCGGTCAGCCGCGGTCCAGCGCACGGTCGGTGAGGGTGCCCGCGCAGCCGGTGTACCGGGCTGGGTCGGTCAGTTCGGACAGGGCGAGACCGGCGAGTTCGGGCTCCTCGTCCAGTACATCGGCGAGGGCGTCGGCCAGATCCGTGGTCTCCGCGCGGGCCCGCACTGCGGCGCCCATCAGAACCTCCTGGGCGCGCTTGCGGCCGATCCGTTCGGCGAACACGGCGGCTAGTACTGCAACCGCATCTGCCGTGACGGGTGCTGGATTTGCTCGTTGTTCCGACTGTGCGATGAATCGTTGACGGTTGAGCAGGTCGAGTCGTG
>NZ_JBVHDS010000013.1:0-150601 GCF_055563255.1 Streptomyces sp. NPDC002958
CCCAACTCCGACGCAGCCCGCTCCACCCGCTCGACCGTCTCCCGACGCGCACCCAGACCATTGAGAACCCGCGACACCGACGCAATGGAAACCCCAGCACGCTTCGCGATCGACACAATCGTCGGCTGCCCAGCGCCGGATGCCCGTGTCATGTCTACAGCCCCCCTCATCCCCTGCGACTGGCGATCACTCTAGAGGTCGCGCACATAGGTGGGGTGGAGGAGGGAGCGGGGCGAGGGGCAGGCCTGGCAAGGCGGAGGAGGGAGGCGACGCGAAGGGGGTCCCCCCCCATGCCTTCAGGGCTATGGGGGAGTCGTCGACCGACGACGCCGCCAGGCGCCGCCCATCGGCACGCGACGCCACCCCACCTGTGCGCGCGACCTCTTACTGATCGTCTCAGAACGAGTTGGCTGCGGGTCTTGTGCTTGCTGATCTTGGTCGGCAGGCTGTCCGGGGTGCGTTCTGATCTTGTTCCTGAAGACCTGTGGGAGCGGGTGGCTCCGCTCTTGCCGCGCGCTCCCGAGCGGCGCCACCGGCATCCGGGGCGGTTGCGTGTTCCCGACCGGACGGCACTCGCCGGTGTCATGTATGTGCTGCGGACCGGTGTCGCCTGGCGGGACGTTCCCGCGGAGACCGTGGGCTGCTCCGGGGTGACGGCCTGGCGCCGGCTGCGGGACTGGACCGAGGCCGGTGTATGGCCACGCCTGCACGCCGTCCTGCTCAGCGAGTTGCGCCGCGCCGGTCTGCTGGACCCGGACGACTGCGCCGTTGACGGATCGCACGTCCGGGCCCTCAAAGGGGGGATCACGTCGGTCCCTCGCCCGTCGACCGGGCCCGCCCCGGCTCCAAGCATCATCTGATCGTCGACCGGCACGGGACCCCGCTCGCCGTCACGCTCACCGGCGGCAACCGGCACCGATGTCACCCAGCTCCTGCCACTGCTGGACACGGTCCCGCCGATCCGGGGTCTGCCGGGACGCCCCCGGCTCACTCAGGAGCAGTTCGCGCCGCTGGTGCAGTACTCGGCGGCGTACATCGCCAAGATCGAACAGGGAAAGCGGTTCCCGCGGAGGGACTTGCTGGACCGCTCGGAGGAGGTACTGGGGGCGACAGCGGCACGAGTGCTGGTGGCGGCGAGGAGTCTTACGCGGAAGGTGGGGCTGGCGTCGTGGTTCCGGCAGTGGGCGGGGATCGAGGAGGAAGCGATCACGCTGTGCGCGTATGAGCGCCGGGCGATTCCAGGGCTGCTGCAGCCGGAGGCGTACATCAGGGCGATCTTCGAGCGCAGGCTGCCGCCGGTCACGGAGGAGCAGTTGGAGCGGGAGGTCACCGCCCGACTCGACCGGCAGCAGATCATCCAGCAGAAGCCCCACACGGCGTTCAGCTTCGTCATCGAACCGGCTGTCCTGGAAAGGAGCTTGGGCGGCGACGAAGTCACACGGGCCATCATCGATCACCTGTTGTCCGTTGGCAGGCTGCGCAACGTCGAGATCCAGATCATGCCTCTCGGCAGGAAGATCACTGCGGCGGCGACGGGCACATGTACCTCGCCGAAACACCCGACCAGGCCTTCAGCTCGTCCACACCGACCTGGTGTTTGCGGAGCTGGTTCTCGTACTCCGCCTCCAGCTCATCGGCCGGGACATCGCCCCACTCATCGTCGTACTCGCCGTGCCACTGCTTGACCTCATGCAGGCCGGCGAGCAACGGAACGATCCGCTCGGAGCTCCAACCGTCGCGGGTTGTGCGGGCCGCCAGCAACTCGAAGAGCGCCGGTGCCTGACGGGCGCCTCGAGATCACCCGCCTCGGCAGGTGAATTCCGTGAGCACGGCCGCACCTTGCTGGTGGCCAACGCCAACCGCACTGCGGCGGAGAGCCTCCTCGGGTGCGACATCATTTTCTACAACGTCTCGCGTCACAGTCTTGTACTCGTGCAGTACAAGAAGCTCGATGCGGAAAGAGGCGGCTTCGCTGGAGCCAGTCGGCCTCGGCCCAGCGTTTGATCTCGGCGCGATGGTGGCGCGAGACGGGCGGCTGCTTGATCTTGAGGTGCTCCGAGATCCGGGCCTGGACTGGCCACTGACCCAAGGGAGAGAGCCCGCCGTCCTCCGGTGGCAGGCCGAGCGTCAGTCGTACGACGTCGGCGCGGTGTGAGCCCTTTCGGCCGGGGACGGGGTGAGCAGGGCCGCCATGTCATCGATCGACAGGATGCCGGTGAGACCGGCCTTCGGGCCGTCGGCCGTGACCGTGGAAGCGGCGTTGACTCCAGGTGTCACGGCTGCGGTGACGCTGCCTCGTAGGGCGGCCGCCCACTGGTTGCGGCGGCGGCGCTCCTTGAGGACACTGCGCTGGGGGCCGGGCGCTTGCCGGTAAGGATCAGGTAGGCGACAGCGCCGAGGCCGAAGATGTCCAGGTCCCCGGGGTCGGGGAAGGGCTGGTCGGTCTCGGGGGCCGGATAGTCGTGGGCCGCGTCCTCGATCAGGGCCGTGTCCAGGGACGAAGCGCCGATCGACCGGAAGAACGTGGCGCTGCTGTCGAAGTCGCGGGCCGCCGTCTGCCAGTCGGTGATCGAGGCGACTCTGCGACGTCCCCGCCGGTTGCGAGACGCAAGCATCCCGAGGTCGAACCGCTGAGTTTCCTGGTAGATCGTCATTCCGAGCCGCCCCATAACCTCCCGAGGGACCTGAGCCATGCGCCCGGGACAGAGTCCAGAAGCGAGCGTCATCCGGGCGTCAAGATTCTTCGAACCAGGCCTCGACCATCGTCGCCGCTACGGCACATCAGCCATGAAACCGCAGGTCGAGCCAGCTGCGGCGGTCGGTTTGCCCGCTCGACCCGTTACACGAAGGGAAACAGGTCGAGCGCACTGAACCAGTCATAAACCCGCAGGTCAGTCGTCCTTCTTCACCGGCTCCAGAATCGCGACGCACTCCACATGATGCGTCATCGGAAACAGATCGAACGCGCGCAGCGTCCGCACCCGGTAGCCGCCGTCGCGGAAGTACGCCAGGTCGCGGGCGAGGGCCGCCGGGTCGCAGGCGACGTAGGCGATGCGGCGGGCGCCGAGGCCGGTCAGGTGCTTGACCGTCTGCTTGCCGGCGCCTGCGCGCGGGGGGTCGAGGACGATCAGGTCGGTCTCGGTGATGCCGGTGCGCGGCAGGACCTGGTCGACCTTGCCGTGCTCGATGCGGACCCGCTCCAGGTCCTTCAGGTTGTGCCGGGCGTCCTCGACGGCGCGCTTGCCGGACTCGATGCCGAGGACCGCGCCCTTCTCGCCGATGCGCTGGCCGATGGCGCCCGCGAACAGGCCGACACCGCAGTAGAGGTCGAGGGCGGTGTCGCCCTTGCGGGGCAGCAGGCCCTGCATGACGGCGCGGACGAGGGTGTTGGCGGCTTGCGGGTGGACCTGCCAGAAGCCGCCCGAGCCGACCCGGTAGGTGCGGTCGTCGGCGCGCTCGCGGACGAAGGCCCGGCCGTGCACGCGGTGGACGCCGCCGTCGCGCTCGTCGACGCGCATCACCGAGACGGGCTTGTCGAGCTCGACGAGGGGCAGCCGGCCGCCGGGCCTCGGGGTGAGGATGACCTGGCGGTCGTGTGAGCCGGTGGCGGCGATGGCCTCCACCGAGGCCATGCCGGGCCATTGCCGCTTCTCGATGCCGAGCTCGGTGACACCGGGGGCCGCGATCAGGCAGCGTTCGATGGGCTCCACGTCGTGCGAGCGGTGCTTGCGCAGGCCGACACGGCCGTCCTCGTCGATCGCGTACTGAACCCGGGTGCGCCAGGCCGGCACCTCGCCCGCCGGAAGCTTGTCACCCTCGGCCGGCATGACGGTGCCGTCCCAGCCTGCCTCCTCGGGAGTGAGGCCCGCGAGGCGCTGGAGCTGTTCGGCGATCACTTCGCCCTTGAGCCTGCGCTGGGCGCCGGGCTTTGCGTGCTGCCAGTCGCAGCCGCCGCACTTGCCGGGACCCGCGTACGGGCAGGGCGCCTCGACGCGGTCCTTGGACGCCTCGATGATCCGTACCGCGTCGGCGCGCAGGAAGCGGGAGTCGCTCTCGCCCTCGGTGACCTTGGCGATGACCTTCTCGCCGGGAAGCGTGTGCCGTACGAAGAGGACCTGGCCCTCCGAGGTGCGGGCGATGCAGTGGCCGCCGTGTGCGACGGGCCCGACCTCGACCTCGTACTCCTCCCCGACCAGCGACGACGTGGGTTCGTTCTGCATGAGGGGGTGGCTCCAGAGATCAAGGGAAAAACGGCCGGACAACAACCCACGAGTCTACGTGGGTGTCGTCCGGCCGTTTACCACGAGCGGGCGGGCGCGGTCAGCCCTTGTTGGCGGGTTCCTTGGGCCTGCGATCCACGATTCCGCGGCGCACCGAGCCCGGCGCGTTCCACTCGGCGCGCTTCCTGGCGCGCTGCTTCGCCACCTCGGAGGACTCCAGCTGGTACGGCACGGAGGTCACCATCACACCCGGGGTGAACAGCAGTCGGCCCTTGAGGCGCAGGGCGCTCTGGTTGTGGAGGAGATGCTCGTACCAGTGGCCGACCACGTACTCCGGGATGTACACGCTCACCACATCACGCGGGCTCTCCCGGCGCAGGTTCTTCACGTAGTCGATGACCGGGCGGGTCACCTCGCGGTACGGGGAGTCGAGGATCTTCAGCGGGATGTCGATGCCGCGCCGCTCCCAGTCCTCCCTGAGCGTCTTGGTCTCGACCGGGTCGACGCTGATGGAGAGCGCCTCCAGGCGGTCGGAGCGGATCAGCTTGGCGTAGGCGAGGGCGCGCAGCGTGGGCCGGTGGAGCTTGGAGACCAGGACGATCGAATGGACCCTGGAGGGCCGCATCGTCTCGTCGACCGGGGTCTCCTCCGCGGCGATCTCCTCGGCGACCCGGTCGTAGTGCCTGCGGATCGCGGTCATCGTCCCGTAGAAGATCACCATGCCGAGCAGCGCGACCCAGGCGCCGTGGGTGAACTTGGTGGCGAGCACCACGACGAGCACCAGGCCGGTGAAGAAGGCGCCGAAGGTGTTGATCGCGCGGGAGCGGATCATGCGACGGCGCTTGGCGGGGTCCTTCTCCGTCGCCAGGTGGCGGTTCCAGTGCCTGACCATGCCGGTCTGGCTGAGGGTGAAGGAGACGAAGACGCCGACGATGTAGAGCTGGATGAGCCGGGTCGAGTCCGCTCCGTAGACCCAGGTCAGCAGGATCGCCGCGCCCGCCAGCAGCACGATGCCGTTGGAGAAGGCGAGCCGGTCACCGCGGGTGTGGAGCTGGCGCGGCAGGTAGCGGTCCTGGGCGAGGATCGAGCCGAGCAGCGGGAAGCCGTTGTACGCGGTGTTGGCGGCCAGGAAGAGAACGAGTGCGGTGGCCGCCGCGAGGACGATGAAGAAGAACGAATCCTCGCCGAAAACGGCGGCCGCGACCTGCGAGATCACCGGGTCCTGGACGTAGTCGGGGCCGACCGGGACACCATTGTTGAGCAGGTCCTCGGCCGGGTTCTCCGCCATCTTCACACCGGTGGCCATGGCCAGGCCGATGATGCCGCAGAACATGGTGACGGCCAGCAGGCCCATCATCGCGAGCGTGGTCGCGGCGTTCTTGCTCTTCGGCTTGCGGAAGGCGGGCACACCGTTGCTGATCGCCTCGACGCCGGTGAGGGCGGCACAGCCGGAGGAGAACGCCCGCAGCAGCAGGAAGACCAGCGCGAAGCCGCCCAGACCTTCTTCCTCGGCCTTGATCTCGTAGCCCGAGGTCGGGGCGTGCATGGTGTCGCCGAGGACCAGCCCCCGGAACGCTCCCCAGATGATCATTATGAAGACGCCGGCCACGAAGAGGTACGTGGGGATGGCGAAGAGCTTGCCGGACTCCTTGACGCCGCGCAGATTCATCAGCGTCAGCAGGATGATGGCCACGATGGCGCACGCCGTCTTGTGCTCGACGACGAACGGGATCGCGGACCCGAGGTTCTCCACCCCGGAGGAGATCGACACGGCGACCGTGAGCACGTAGTCGACCAGCAGCGCGCTGGCCACGGTGAGCCCGGCCTTGGGCCCGAGGTTGGTGGTGGCGACCTCGTAGTCACCACCACCGCTCGGGTAGGCATGCACGTTCTGCCGGTACGAGGCGACGACCGTGAACATCAGGACCACGACGGCGAGCGCGATCCAGGGGCTGAAGCTGTAGGCCGACACGCCCGCGACGGAGAGCACCAGGAGAACTTCTCCGGGTGCGTACGCCACCGAGGACAGCGGGTCGGATGCGAAGACGGGAAGTGCGATGCGCTTGGGGAGGAGCGTCTCTCCCAGCTTGTCGCTGCGCAGCGCCCGTCCGATCAGAATCCGTTTGGGCAGGTCGGTCAGTTTGGACACGCAGAGGATCGTAAGCGTTTCGCATGGAAGCCGCAGACCCACCACCCCCGTGGCCCTGCAATCTCCTGCGCTCGGCCGAAAAAGGCACAAAATCCTTAACGAAATCCTTGCACTCAGGCGTCCGCGAACAGGGCGCTGTAGCCGTTGAGCGCGGGCTGGCCGCCGAGATGGGCGTACAGGACGGTGGAATCGCGGTCGATCTCGCCGCGCGAGACGAGGTCGACCGTCCCGGCCATCGACTTCCCCTCGTACACGGGGTCGGTGATCATGCCTTCGGTACGGGCGGCGAGCCGCATCGCGTCAAGGGTGGTGTCGTCGGGGATGCCGTACGTGCCCGCGTGGTAACGCTCGTCCAGCTCGATGTCGTCCACAGTGAGTTCGCGGCGCACCCCGATGAGCCGTGCGGTGCCGGCGGCGATCCTGGCGATCTGCTCACGGGTACGAGCGGGTTCGGCGGAGGCGTCGATGCCCAGCACGCGTCGCGGACGTCCGCCCGCCTCTTCGAGCGCGGCGAAGCCGGCGACCATGCCGGCCTGGGTGGACCCGGTCACCGAGCAGACGACCACGGTGTCGAAGAACACGCCGAGTGAACGTTCCTGCTCGGCGACCTCGTACGCCCAGTTGGCGAAACCGGGCCCGTCGAGAGGATGGTCGGACGCGCCGGCGGGGATGGCGTACGGCCTGCCGCCGCCCTCCTCGACCTCGCGCAGCGTCTGCTCCCAGCTCTCCTTGACACCGATGCCGAACCCGGCGCGTACCAGGCGGACATCGGCGCCGGCCAGGCGGCTGATCAGGATGTTGCCGACCTTGTCGTAGACCGCGTCGGGCCACTCGACCCAGCTCTCCTGGATGAGCACGCACTTGAGGCCGGCGCGGGCGGCGACCGCCGCGACCTGGCGGGTGTGGTTGGACTGGATGCCGCCGATGGAGACGAGGGTGTCGCAGCCTGTCGCCAGGGCGTCGGCGACGAGGTATTCGAGCTTGCGGGTCTTGTTGCCGCCGTAGGCGATGCCGGAGTTGCAGTCCTCCCGCTTGGCCCAGACGGCGGCGCCGCCGAGGTGGTCGGTGAGCCGGTCCAGGCGGTGCACGGGAGATGTCTGTGCTTATCGCGCTCAAGGGTCCGTACCGCAGCAGCTGCGGTCGGCTGCCCTCCCCGTCCTCGTCCCGGGGCGCGGCGAAAGCGCACTCGGATGAGGCTTCGCACTCCCGGCCGCATAAGCTCATCCTGGGCAACGGGACGAACCGTTGCCCCGTTGTTTGCCCGGCAAGCCGAGAAAGAAGTGTGAGCAGGGTGTTTTCGCAGGTCAGCCGGACGACCAGGACTGCGAGGTAGGCGCAAGGTGCACATCGTCATCATGGGCTGCGGGCGAGTAGGAGCCGCTCTCGCGCAGACCCTGGAGCAGCAGGGGCACACGGTCGCCGTCATCGATCAGGACCCCACGGCGTTCCGGCGCCTCGGGTCCGGGTTCGGTGGGCGGCGCGTCACCGGTGTCGGTTTCGACCAGGACACCCTCCGTGAGGCTGGGATCGAGGAGGCCGGTGCGTTCGCCGCGGTGAGCAGCGGCGACAACTCGAACATCATCGCCGCCCGGGTGGCCCGCGAGATGTTCGGCATCGAGAATGTCGCGGCGCGGATCTACGACCCCCGGCGCGCCGAGGTCTATCAGCGTCTCGGTATCCCCACGGTCGCGACTGTGCGCTGGACGGCGGACCAGATGCTGCGGCGGCTGCTGCCCTCGGGCGCCGAGCCGCTGTGGCGGGATCCGAGCGGCGGTGTGCAGCTCGCGGAGGTGCACACCACACCGTCCTGGATCGGCCACAAGATCAGCACGCTGCAGGAGGAGACGGGCGTCCGCGTGGCGTTCCTCACCCGGCTGGGTGAAGCCATACTGCCCAGCTCGCAGACGGTGCTGCAGGAGGGCGACCTGGTCCACGTGATGATGCGTACGGACGAGATCGCGAAGGTCGAGGCGGCCTTCGCCGAGGGTCCTGAGGAGGGCGGTCACTGATGCGTGTCGCGATTGCCGGGGCCGGCGCGGTGGGCCGTTCCATCGCGGGCGAACTGCTGGAGAACGGGCACGAAGTGCTGCTCGTCGACAAGGCCCCGACGGCCATTTCGGTGGAGCGGGTGCCGATGGCCGAGTGGCTGCTGGCGGACGCCTGCGAGATCACCTCGCTCGACGAGGCGGCACTTCAACGCTGCAGTGTCGTAATCGCCGCGACCGGCGACGACAAGGTGAATCTGGTCGTCTCGCTGCTCGCCAAGACCGAGTACGGCGTGCCGAGGGTCGTCGCCCGGGTCAACAACCCGAAGAACGAGTGGCTGTTCAACGAGGCCTGGGGCGTCGATGTGGCGGTCTCCACGCCGCGTCTGATGTCGGCCCTGGTCGAGGAGGCGGTGAGCGTCGGCGATCTGGTCCGGCTGCTGCGCTTCAGTCACGGCGACGCCAACCTGGTCGAGCTGACGTTGCCCCCGGAATCGGCACTGGCCGGTATCCAGGTCGGCGACGTGGCCTGGCCCGAGGACACCTCGCTGGTCACCATCATCCGCGGGCAGCGCGTTCTGACGCCGGGCACCGACGAGACGCTGGAGGCCGGTGACGAGCTGCTGTTCGTGGCTGCGCAGGCGCGCGAGGAGCAGCTGGAGGACCTGCTGTCGGTGCGCCGGGGCGGCTCGGACGACTGACACACGACAGACGGAGGGGCCCGGAGCCGTTTCACACGGCCCCGGGCCCCTCCGTCTGTTCCGTTCCTGTTCCGTTCCTTCCATCTCCGTCGGACGCACTGTTCCGTCCGACGCACTGCTTCGTTCGTCGTGGCCGGTTCAGAACTCCTGGTGGCGGTTCGCGGCGGCAGCCGCTTCCGCCTTGCGGGCCTTCTCGGCCTGCTCCTGCGCCTCCATCTCGGCGAAGACATCGATGGGCGGCGGCGCCTTGGCGAGGAAAACCCAGGTCAGATAGACAGCGAGCAGGAACGGGGGAATCTTCAGAGCGACCAGGACCCAGCCCAACTCGGTGGTGTCGGCCCACCAGTACAGCGGGAAGAGGATCGCGCACTTGGCGAGCAGGATCAGTCCCCAGGCGTAGCTGGCCCTGGCGTACGCCTTCTTGCGGCCGGGGTTCCTGGTGCGCCAGGAGAGGTTCTCCTTGAACACCGGGCCCAGCATCAGGCCGATCAGCGGCACCCCGGCAAGGGTGGTGATCAGGTAGGCGAATGCCAGGCCGAGCGTGTAGAGCATGCCCGGCAGGTAGAAGTCCTTGGCATTGCCGGTCATCATCGCGAAGACCACACCGAAGGCCACGCCGAAGACACCGCTGAAGGCGTGCTTGACGGTGTCCCTGCGGAGCAGCCGTACGGCGACGAGGACCAGGGACACCGCCAGGGCCGCGATGGCCGAGCTGTGCAGATCCTTTTTGACCGTGAAGATCGTAACGAAGAGCAGCCCGGGAAGGACTGTCTCCACCATGCCCCGGGCACCGCCGAACGCCTCGAAGAGCGCTGCCTCGGTGACCGCCTTCGTGTCGGCCTCCTGCTGGTCGGTGGGGGTGGTGCGGTCCTTGTCGGACGTCGGCTTGTCGAGAGACGTCACCGGCTACTCCTTGCCGAGCGGTCGGAGTTCGTATTTGGGGTTGAACAGCACCCGGCGCCCGTGGCTCATCGCGATCCTGCCCGAGGCGATGAGCTTGCGGCCCGGCTCTATGCCCGCTATGGAGCGCCTGCCCAGCCAGACCACGTCCAGCGGCGCGGTGCCGTCGAAGAGCTCCGCCTCCAGGGCGGGGACTCCGGCGCGCGGCCGCAGGGTGACGGTCCGCAAGGTACCAGTCACCTTCACGATCTGGCGGTCGGTGCATTCGGAGATCCGCGTGCACCCCGAAGCCTGCGAGTCCTCCTGCAGCTCCTCGGACTCCAGGTCCTCCTGGGAACTGGACAGCCGGTCGAGCATCCGCCGGAAGCGGCTGGACGGTTTCTCCGCCTTGCCGGGCTTCTCGAATCGAGGAACAGCACTCATATCCGAAGCGTACCGGTCTCCTGTGCTCCGAGCGGCTGTCCCGGGTCTCACTCGAACGGGTCACTCACCAGGGTTACGGGACAGGAGCCAGGGTTACGGGACAGGACCTGGCGTTTCGTTCAGTGTCGCTCGAAGCGGTAGCCCATCCCCGGCTCGGTGACGAAGTGCCGGGGGTGCGAAGGGTCGGCCTCCAGTTTGCGCCTCAGCTGCGCCATGTACACCCGCAGATAGTTGGTCTCGGTGCCGTACGAGGGTCCCCAGACCTCCTGGAGCAGCTGCTTCTGGCTGACCAGCCGGCCGCTGTTGCGGACCAGGACCTCCAGCAGATGCCACTCGGTGGGGGTGAGGCGTACGTCGCGTCCCTCGCGGTGCACCTTCTTCGCCGCCAGGTCGACCGTGAACCCCTCGGTCTCGACGATCACGACGTCGTCGGAGCCGTGCTGGCCGACGGGTTCGGCGCGGCGGACGGAGGCGCGCAGCCGGGCCAGCAGCTCGTCCATGCCGAAGGGCTTGGTGACATAGTCGTCGGCGCCGGCGTCCAGGGCCTCGACCTTCTCGTCGGAGGTGTGACGGGCGGAGAGCACCAGGATCGGCACCCTGGTCCAGCCGCGCAGCCCCTTGATCACCTCGACGCCGTCCATGTCGGGCAGTCCGAGGTCGAGGACGACGACATCGGGGTGTCGGGCGGCGGCGAGCTGGAGGGCGGTCGTGCCGTCGGGCGCGGCGTCCACCTCGTACTTGCGCGCCTTCAGGTTGATCACGAGGGCGCGTACGATCTGCGGCTCGTCGTCGACCACAAGCACCCGGGTCATGGGGGCCCTGCCTTTCTGCTGTACGGCTATCTCCTGGGACATTGCGGAGATCATGAGGTGACCTGCGAGGGTCATGAGGTGACCCGCGCGGGCAGGTCGGGGCTGACGGGAACGTATTCCGATGCCGCCTTGAGCGTCAGCACCATGGTGAGGCCGCCGCCGGGGGTGTCCTCGGCGTCCAGCGTGCCGCCCATGGACTCCACGAAGCCGCGGGCGACGGCGAGGCCCAGTCCGACACCCGCGCCGCGCGGGGCGTCACCGTAGCGCTGGAAGGGCTCGAAGATGCGCTCCTTGGCGTCGTCGGGGACGCCGGGGCCGCGGTCGGCCACCCGTAGCTCGACCCGCGCGCCGAGCACGCTGGCCGCCACGTTGACGCGTTCTCCGAAGGGGCTGTACTTGACGGCGTTCTCGACGATGTTGGCGACAGCCCTCTCCAGCAGCCCGGGGTCCACGTCGACCATCGGCAGGGTCTCGGGGATGTCCAGGTCCACGCTGCCCTCGGGGACGCCTCCGAGCGCCATCGGGACCACCTCGTCGAGGTCGATCTCGCGGATCAACGGGGTGACGGTGCCGGTCTGCAGCCTGGACATGTCGAGGAGGTTGCCCACGAGGTGGTCGAGGCGGTCGGCACCGTTCTCGATGCCCTCCAGGAGCTCGGCCTGGTCCTCGTCGGACCAGGCGACGTCGTCGGAGCGCAGGGAGCTGACGGCGGCCTTGATGGCGGCGAGCGGGGTGCGCAGATCGTGGCTGACGGCAGCGAGCAGCGCCGTCCTGATCCGGTTGCCCTCGGCGAGCCGCCGGGCCTCCTCCGCCTCGTCCACCAGGCGCTGCCGGTCCAGTACGACGGCGGCCTGGGCGGCGAACGCGCCGAGCACCCGGCGGTCCTCGGCGGGCAGCACCCGGCCGGAGAGCGCCAGCGCCATGTGGTCGCCGACGGGCATGTCCACATCGGCGTCCTCCGGGCGGGTCACCGGGCTCGGTCCGACGCTCCCGGCACAGGTCCACGGATCGACGTCGCTCCGTCGCTCCAGCAGGGCGACGGACTCCATGGCGAAGGTCTCGCGGACCCGTTCCAGGAGTGCGTCCAGCGTCGTCTCGCCGCGCAGCACACTGCCGGCCAGGAAGGAGAGGACCTCCGACTCGGCGCGCAGCCGGGCCGCCTGATGGGTGCGGCGGGCCGCCAGATCGACGACCGAGGCGACCGAGACCGCCACCGCGAAGAAGATCACGATGGCGACGAAGTTCTCCGGGTCCTGCACGGTCAGGGTGTGGGTGGGCGGGGTGAACCAGTAGTTCAGCAGCAGCGATCCGGCGGCGGCCGATGCGAGGGCGGGCAGCAGCCCGCCGACCAGGGCCGCGGTGACGGTCAGGAAGAGGAAGAGCAGGACGTCGTTGGCGAGGCCGGGGCCGCTGTCCAGGCTGGTCAGGAGCAGCGTGAGGAGGGCCGGGCCGCCCACCCCGACCAGCCAGCCCCAGATGATCCGGCCCCGGCCCAGCCGGGCGCCGCGGGCGATGGGCAGACCGCGGCCCTTGGCGACCTCTTCGTGGGTGACGATGTGGACGTCGAGGTCGGGTCCGGACTCGCGGGCCACGGTGGCGCCCACGCCCGGTCCGTAGATGTACTGCCAGGCCTTGCGGCGGCTTGAGCCGAGGACGATCTGCGTGGCGTTCACCCCACGGGCGAATTCGAGGAGGGCCGACGGTATGTCGTCGCCGATGACATGGTGGAACGTGCCGCCGAGGTCCTCCACGAGAGTGCGCTGGACAGCGAGTTCCTTGGGCGAGGCGGAGGTCAGTCCGTCACTGCGGGCGATGTAGACGGCGAGGATCTCGCTGCCGGAGCCCTTGGCCGCCATCCGGGACGCACGGCGGATGAGCGTACGGCCCTCGGGTCCGCCGGTGAGTCCGACGACGATGCGTTCGCGGGCCTGCCAGGTGGTGCGGATGTTGTGCTCGCCGCGGTACTGCTGAAGGTATTCGTCGACCCGGTCGGCGACCCAGAGGAGGGCCAGCTCGCGCAGGGCGGTCAGGTTGCCCGGGCGGAAGTAGTTGGACAGGGACGCGTCGATCCGGTCCGGCTTGTAGATGTTGCCGTGGGCCATCCGGCGGCGCAGCGCCTGGGGCGACATGTCGACGAGTTCGAGCTGGTCGGCCCTGCGGACCACCTCGTCGGGGACGGTCTCACGCTGCCGCACGCCCGTTATGGCCTCGACGACGTCACCGAGCGATTCCAGGTGCTGGATGTTGACGGTGGAGATCACGTCAATGCCGGCCTGGAGGAGCTCTTCGACGTCCTGCCATCGCTTGGCGTTGCGGGAGCCCGGCACATTGGTGTGTGCCAGTTCGTCCACCAGGGCGACGGCCGGGGCGCATTCCAGGACCGCGTCGACGTCCATCTCGGTGAAGACGGCGGAGCGGTACTCGATCTCACGGCGCCGGATCTGTTCCAGGCCGTGCAGCATGACCTCGGTGCGCGGCCGGTCGTGGTGTTCCACGAAGGCGACGACGCAGTCGGTGCCCCGCTCCACACGGCGATGGGCCTCGGAGAGCATCGCGTACGTCTTTCCGACGCCGGGCGCCGCACCCAGGTAGATCCGTAGCTTGCCGCGTGCCATGGCCCCATTGTCTTTCAGAAACCGGCTGCGGCCGATGCGGCAGCCGGTTCGAAGCTACCCCGAGGATTCTCGACAAATGGGACGGGGGGTGGGGCGGGGGGCCGAATTGACAGGATTCTGACGCCGGAATCAAGGCGGGCGGGCAGGCCGAGCCGGCAGATCGAGCCGTCCGGGGATGTGAGGACGGAATGGACGACAGAACGGTCAGCCGGGCGAGCCTCGGCCCTCCCCCGCCCGGTCCTCCCTACTCGTGCTCGACGATGTGCCCGTCGCTCAGCTCCAGCACCCGGTCCGCCAGCCCCAGCAGCTGTGCATCATGCGTCGCCACCAGCGCGGTGACCCCCTCGCTCCGTACGACCGCCCGCAGCAGCTCCATCACCGCGAGCCCGGTCTCCGCGTCGAGCTGCCCGGTCGGCTCGTCCGCGATCAGCAGCGCGGGCCGGTTGGCGAGTGCGCGGGCGATCGCGACGCGCTGCTGCTGGCCGCCGGAGAGTTCGCCGGGGCGCTGAGCGGCATGGTCGGCGAGGCCGACCATGGAGAGCAGCAGAGCTACCCGGTCCTCGCGCTCGCGCGGGTCCGCCTTGCGCAGCCGCATGGGTACGCCGACGTTCTCCGCGGCGGTCAGGATCGGGATCAGGCCGAACGACTGGAAGATGAAGCCGATCCGGTCCCGGCGCAGCTCCAGGAGCCCGTTCTCGCCGAGTTCGGCGAGGTCCGTGCCGTCGACGGTGATCCGGCCGCCGTCGGGGTTGTCGAGGCCGCCGACCAGGTTGAGGAGTGTCGTCTTGCCGGAACCTGAGCGTCCCTTGAGCGCGACGAGTTCGCCGCGCGGCACTTCGAAGGAAACTCCGCGCAGCGCGTGCACGGCTCCGGCGCCGGTGCCGTACGCGCGGCGCAGGTCCTCCACCCGGACCATGGGCTCGCGGGCCGGGTCCTCGGCGACCGCAGCGCCGCTCTGCCCGCCGGTGCTCGTCCGGCCGGTGTTGTCGGTCATGTCTCTCCCCCGTGCGTGCTCGGTCTCCGTCGGCCGCCAGTATGTGCATGGCGCACGGGGCTGGGCAATGGCCGGAGGCCAATGGCGAGGCATCCGGCCTGACGCCGATTTGGTCGCCCTCGTGGTGAGCCGCACCCGATGGGGATCCCATACCGTCGCAGGCAGTCATCGGGCGGCTGGAGCCGCCCCAGGCAGTTGAGTCCGCCGAACTCCTTGACCCGTACCCGATTTGACGCTCAGCCAGATCGCGGAGCCCCCGGCCGGTCCGGGGTCTTCGGGGCGTGGGCCGGCGAAACGGTCATCCCGCCGGAGAAGTACCTCTGTTCGGGAATCCTGGGAATGGTGGGCACTTGGGCCGGCTGGACCGGCGTGCCACAGGGCCCTCCCCCGTCCGTCAACGGCCTGAGGCCGGCCGTAACGGCCGGCCTCAGTGCTTTCACGCTCTCAAGCTCTCGAATCCGCAAGTCCTCGGGCTCTCAGGCTTCGTTCACCAGTTCCTTGAGGGCGATGTTGAGTTGGAGGACGTTGACCGTGGGTTCTCCGATGAAGCCGAGGATCCGGCCTTCGGTGTGCTGGTCGACGAGTTTCTGGACCTGGCTGACGTCGAGGTCGTTGCGTTCGGCCACGCGGCGTATCTGGAGTTGTGCGTAGGCGGGGGAGATGGCGGGGTCGAGGCCGGAGGCGGAGGAGGTGACGGCGTCGGCGGGCACGTCGGCGGGGCTGATGGGGTGGCCGGGGACGGAGTTGTCCTTGATGACGGCGGCCTTGGCGGCGGTGACCCAGTCGATGAGTTCCTCGTTGTCGCCGGAGCGGTTGGTCGCGCCGGAGAGGATCAGTTCGTACTGGGGGTTGACGCTGTTGGTGCCCAGACCGTTGGAGGGGCGCGGCTGAAACCACTTGAGGTCCGGGGCCGGGGTTTCCTGTCCCTTCTTCAGTGGCAGGTCGTAGCGCTGGCCGATGAGTTCGGAGCCGACGACCTCGCCGTTCGCGGTGATCTCGGAGCCGTTGGCCTTGTCGGGGAAGATGCCCTGGGCGACAGCGGTGACGGCGAGCGGGTAGATGACGCCGCAGACGACGGTGAGGACGAGCAGGGCGCGCAGCCCGGCCCAGAGCAGCCGGGCGGTGTTTCCTACGGAGTTGTTCATGGCAGGTCAGCCGATTCCGGGGATGAGGGAGATGATCAGGTCGATGATCTTGATGCCGATGAACGGGGCGACCAGGCCGCCGAGTCCGTAGATCCCGAGGTTGCGCCGGAGCATCGAGTCGGCGCTGCTGGGCCGGTAGCGCACGCCCTTCAGGGCGAGCGGGACCAGCGCGATGATGATCAGCGCGTTGAAGACGACCGCGGACAGGATCGCGGACTGGGGCGAGGACAGCTGCATGATGTTGAGCTTGTCCAGGCCCGGGTAGGCGACCGCGAACATCGCGGGGATGATCGCGAAGTACTTCGCGACGTCGTTGGCGATCGAGAACGTCGTGAGCGCGCCCCGGGTGATGAGGAGTTGCTTGCCGATCTCGACGATCTCGATGAGTTTGGTGGGGTTGGAGTCCAGGTCCACCATGTTCCCGGCCTCCTTCGCGGCCGAGGTGCCGGTGTTCATCGCCACACCGACATCCGCCTGGGCCAGGGCCGGGGCGTCGTTGGTGCCGTCGCCGGTCATCGCGACGAGTCTTCCACCGGCCTGTTCCCGCTTGATGAGGGCCATCTTGTCCTCGGGCGTGGCCTCGGCGAGGAAGTCGTCGACCCCTGCCTCCTGGGCGATGGCCTTCGCGGTCAACGGATTGTCACCCGTGATCATGACCGTCTTGATGCCCATCCGGCGCAGTTCGTCGAACCGCTCCCGCATGCCCTCCTTGACTACGTCCTTGAGGTGGATGACGCCCAGGACCCGGGCGCCCCGGTCATCGTGGACGGCTACCAGGAGCGGTGTGCCGCCGGCCTGGGAGATCCTGTCGGTGAGTGCCTGCGCGTCCGGCGAGACGCTGCCGCCGCGCTCGGTGACCCAGGCGACGACGGAACCGGTCGCGCCCTTGCGGACCTTGCGTCCGTCGACGTCCACGCCCGACATGCGGGTCTGGGCGGTGAAGGCGACCCACTCGGCACCGGACAGTTCGCCCTGGTGCCGCTCGCGCAGCCCGTACTTCTCCTTGGCGAGGACGACGATGGAGCGGCCCTCGGGTGTCTCGTCTGCCAGCGAGGACAGCTGGGCGGCGTCCGCCAGCTCGGCCTCGGTCGTGCCCTTGACCGGGAGAACCTCGGCGGCCTGCCGGTTGCCGAGCGTGATCGTGCCGGTCTTGTCGAGCAGCAGCGTCGAGACGTCACCGGCGGCCTCGACCGCACGCCCCGACATCGCGAGAACATTGCGCTGGACCAGGCGGTCCATACCCGCGATACCGATAGCGGAGAGCAGCGCGCCGATCGTCGTCGGGATGAGGCAGACCAGCAGGGCGGTCAGCACGATCATCGACTGCTTCTCGCCCGCGTAGATCGCGAACGGCTGCAGGGTGACGACGGCGAGGAGGAAGACGATGGTGAGGGACGCCAGGAGGATGTTCAGCGCGATCTCGTTGGGCGTCTTCTGCCGCGCCGCGCCCTCGACCAGGGCGATCATCCGGTCGATGAACGTCTCTCCGGGCTTCGTCGTGATCTTCACGACGATCCGGTCCGAGAGCACCTTCGTGCCCCCGGTCACCGCGCTGCGGTCGCCGCCGGACTCCCGGATCACCGGCGCGGACTCGCCCGTGATCGCGGACTCGTCCACCGATGCGACGCCCTCGACGACGTCCCCGTCACCGGGGATGATGTCGCCGGCCTCGCACATCACCAGATCCCCGACGCACAGCTCGGTGCCCGGCACCCGCTCCTCGTTCCTGCCGATCAGCCGCCGGGCGACGGTGTCCGTCTTGGCCTTGCGCAGGGTGTCGGCCTGTGCCTTGCCGCGCCCCTCGGCGACCGCCTCCGCCAGGTTCGCGAAGATCGTGGTCAGCCACAGCCAGACGGCGATCGCCCAGCCGAACCAGTCGGTCGGATCCAGTACCGCGAGCACGGTGGTGAGCACCGAGCCGATCAGCACCACGAACATCACCGGGGACTTGACCATCACCCGGGGATCGAGCTTGCGGACCGCCTCGGGGAAGGACTTGAGGAGCTGCTTGGGGTCGAACAGGCCCCCGCCGACGCGTCCTTCGCTCTGGTGATCGGTGGGCGCGTCCTGTTGCGGTGCCCGGGTGGGAGTGACAGTGGACATCGAGTCCTCTTGCTTCAGACGAGTGGTCATGACGCCAGCCCCTCGGCCAGCGGCCCCAGCGCCAGGGCCGGGAAGTAGGTCAGCCCGGTGATGATCAGGATGGTGCCGACCAGCAGCCCGCTGAAGAGCGGTTTGTGCGTGCCCAGGGTTCCCACGGTCGCCGGTACGGGCTTCTGCTCGGCGAGCGAGCCGGCCAGCGCGAGGACGAACACCATCGGCAGGAACCGGCCCAGCAGCATCGCCAGCCCGATCGTCGTGTTGAACCACTGCGTGTCCGCGTTCAGCCCGGCGAACGCGGAGCCGTTGTTGTTCGCACCCGAGGTGTAGGCGTACAGCACCTCGGAGAATCCGTGCGCACCGCTGTTGGTCATGGAGTTCGGCGGCGTGGGCAGCGCCATCGCCGCCGCGGTGAAGCACAGCACCAGCGTCGGGGTGATCAGGATGTAGCAGGCCGCGAACTTGATCTCACGGGTGCCGATCTTCTTACCGAGGTACTCGGGCGTACGGCCGACCATCAGGCCCGCGATGAACACCGCGATGACCGCCATGATCAGCATGCCGTACAGGCCCGACCCGACACCACCGGGCGCGATCTCGCCGAGCTGCATGCCCAGCATCGTGAGCCCGCCGCCGAAGCCCGTGTACGAGGAGTGGAAGGAGTTCACCGCACCCGTGGAGGTGAGCGTGGTGGCCACGGCGAACATCGACGAGCCGGCGATCCCGAACCGGGTCTCCTTGCCCTCCATCGCCCCGCCCGCGATGTCGAACGCGGGCCCGTGGTGGGCGAACTCGGTCCACATCATCAGCGTGGTGAAGCCCAGCCAGATGACACCCATCGTCGCCAGGATCGCGTAACCCTGCTTCAGCGAGCCGACCATCCGGCCGAACGTGCGGGTCAGCGCGAACGGAATGACCAGGATCAGGAAGATCTCGAACAGGTTCGACAGCCCGTTGGGGTTCTCGAACGGGTGAGACGAGTTGGCGTTGAAATATCCGCCGCCGTTCGTGCCCAGCTCCTTGATGACCTCCTGCGAGGCCACCGCGCCACCGTTCCACTCCTGCGAACCGCCCATGAACTGCCCGACCTCATGGATGCCGGAGAAGTTCTGGATGACACCGCACGCGACCAGCACCAGCGCGCCGACCACGGAGATCGGCAGCAGGATCCGCACGGTGCCGCGCACCAGGTCGGACCAGAAGTTGCCCAGCTCACCCGTACGGGAGCGGGCGAAGCCCCGTACCAGCGTCATCGCGACGGCGATACCGACGGCGGCCGACACGAAATTCTGCACCGCCAGGCCACCGGTCTGCACGACGTGGCCCATGGCCTGCTCGCCGTAGTACGACTGCCAGTTGGTGTTCGCGACGAACGACGCCGCCGTGTTGAACGCCTGGTCCGGGTCGATCGAGGCGAAGCCGAGCGAGCCGGGCAGAATGCCCTGGAGCCGCTGCAGCAGATAGAGGAAGAGAACACTCACCGCGGAAAAGGCGAGCACACCACGCAGATACGCGGGCCAGCGCATCTCCGTGTTCGGATTGGCACCGATGGCCTTGTAAATCCACTTCTCGACACGAAGGTGCTTCTTCGAGGAGTAGACACCGGCCATGTAGTCACCGAGCGGACGGTACGCCAGCCCCAGCGCCGCAACGAGCGCGAGGACCTGGAGCACACCAGCGAGGACGGGGCTCATATCGGGCTCAGAACCTCTCCGGATACAGAAGGGCGAGGACGAGATAGCCCAACAGGGCAACGGCCACGACCAGACCGACAACGCTCTCGGCAGTCACAGCTTCGCCACCCCCTTGGCAATGAGAGCCACCAGCGCGAACACCGCGATCGTGGTGACGACGAAGGCCACATCGGCCATCGTGTGCTCCTAGATGAGGTACGGATTCTTGGACCTCATGAGCAAACCTCGCGTCACAGCCGTCCTGGCCTGCGTTGATGGCTTCCTTACGGGGAAGGTCGGGCCCTTGACGGCGCACATACGTGCCCCATACGCGCCCCATACGCGCTCCTTTCCTGCGCCCGGACGCAGGGCCCCGTACAGAAGGGCCGGGACGCAGAAGGGCCGGGACGCAGAAGGGCCGGGACGCAGAAGGGCCGGGACGCAGAAGGGCCGGTGGGCCGCACCCCCTGGGAAGGGGTACGGCCCACCGGCCTTCAGCTGTGCCGGGCGGCTGCCCGTATCCGCTCAGCGCACCTCGGTGATCTCGGGTCCGCGCTGGAGCTGGCCCATGCCGCCGGAGAACCTCGAGCCCTCCTGGCTCTCCTGCTGGACGCCCTCGGGCACCATCTGGGCGTCGTTGGGGAGCTTGAGGACGATCGGGTCGCGCGGCGCCATCGGGCCCTCGCCACGGACGACCACGGTGTCTCGGAAGATCGTCTCCAGCAGACCCGCGGCCTCCGGCTGCACGGCACCCTGGCCGGAGATCACTCCGCGCAGGAACCAGCGCGGCCCGTCGACGCCGACGAAGCGCACCAGCTGCACACCGTTCGTCCCGTCCGGGAGCTGTACGGGGACCTGGGCACGCAGCTCCCAGCCCAGCGGACCCTCGACCTCGTCGATGATCCCGCCCTGCTGGGTGATGCCGGAGGCGATCTCCTCGCGGACCTCGCCCCAGATGCCCTCCTTCTTGGGGGCGGCGAAGGCCTGCAACTGGATGGCACTGTCGCGCAGCACCACGGTCGCGGCGACGATCGCGTCACCGGCCACCTCGACGCGCAGCTCCATCCCTTCGACGCCGGGCACGAAGATGCCGCCCAGGTCGACCCGGCCCTCGCCGGGCTTGGAGGCCTCGGTGATGTCCCACGGTCCGTCCGGCCGTGGCGCCGGCGGGAGATTCACCCGACGCGAGCCGCTGTCGGCTCCATCGGCGTCATCGAGCTCGTCGGCGACCTGCTCGGCCTCGCGCGCTTCGTCCGCCACGTCCTCGGCGGAACCACTCTTCTTGCGACGTCCGAACACGTCACTGTCCTTCCCGGTCGGGTACGACCGAAGCGTAGCTGTTCCCGCCCTGGGTAATCCCGCCCCTGACGCCATCAACATCACCGGAAGCATGACCTCCGGTCGATCCGAAGCCTCCCTCGCCGCGGGCCGAGCCGGGAAGCTCCGCCACTTCGTGGAAGCGCACCTTCTCGACCTGCTGTACGACCAGTTGGGCAATCCGGTCGAACCGCTCGAACCGCACGGGCTCGCGCGGGTCGAGATTGATGACGATTACCTTGATCTCTCCACGGTACCCGGCATCAACCGTCCCCGGCGCATTCACGAGAGCGACTCCGCAGCGTGCGGCAAGGCCGGACCGCGGGTGCACGAACGCGGCGTATCCGTGGGGCAGCGCGATCGACACCCCGGTGGGCAGCACCGCCCGCTCGCCCGGGGCAAGTTCGGCAGCCTCGGTGGTCACCAGATCGACCCCGGCGTCGCCCGGGTGCCCATAGGCCGGAATCGGCACGTCCGGATCGACTCGGCGGATCAGTACGTCCACGGGGTGACGCATCAGGGGTTCACCTCGAACGCACGAGCGCGCTTGACCTGGTCCGGGTCGGCCATCGCGGCCTGGATCTCGGCCGGGCGGCCGTTCTCGATGAAGTGGTCGACCTTGACCTCGATGAAGAGAGCCTCGGCGCGGACCGCCACGGGTCCGTCCGGGCCGCCGATCCGGCCTGTCGCCCGGGAGTAGATCTTCCGGCCGTGCACCGCGGTGATCTCGGCGTCGAGGTGCAGCACGGTGTCCACCGGCACCGGACGCACGAAGTCGGCCTCCAGCCGCCCAGTCACCGCGATCACCCGCAGCAGCCAGTTCAGCGAGCCGAGCGTCTCGTCGAGCGCGGTGGTCAGAAGGCCGCCGTGCGCCAGGCCCGGGGCGCCCTGGTGGGCGGCCTTCACGGTGAACTCGGCGGTGACGCTGAGCCCCTCACCGGCCCGCGCCTGGAGGTGCAGCCCGTGCGGCTGTCCTTCGCCGCAGCCGAAACAGTGTTCGTAGTGCGCGCCAAGAAGTTCGCCGGGGGGCGGGGCTTCGGGGTGCCGGACCGGTTTCACCGCGTCGGCTGGGGGCTTCAGAGCCGCAGATGTTCCACTCACAGGCGCAGACCTTACCCGCGCAGCCATCCGCAGGTCGCGCCGTGCCAAGCTTGGCTTCATGCAGCCTTCCGCCCCGCCTTTCGACGAACGACTGACCGCGCCCCGTTCCTGGTGGCTCATCGCCTTCCTGATCGGCATCGCCTGCGCCCTGATGCTGCTGCCGCTCGGCATTCTGCCCCTGCTGGCCGGCCTGGCGGGCGGCACCGCCCTCTCGGCGGTCGCGGTGAGCTCGTACGGATCGGCCAGGATCCGGGTGGTCGCGGGCGCCCTGGTGGCCGGGGACGCGCGGATACCGGTGACGGCGCTCGGCGAGGCCGAGGTGCTGGACGCGGAGGAGGCACGCGCGTGGCGTTCGTACAAGGCGGACACCCGCGCGTTCATGCTGCTGCGCAGCTACATCCCGACGGCGGTCCGGGTGGAGGTCACCGACCCGCAGGACCCGACTCCGTACATCTATCTGTCGACCCGCGAGCCGCAGGCCCTGGTTGCGGCACTCAGCGCGGTACGCGGCTGACTTCGGGCCCCTGTCCGGAGGACTCCTCGCAGGACTCCAAGGGCCTCTCCAGGCCCCGCAGGCCCTGTTGAGCGGTGGATTGCCCCAGGGGATGCCCTATGCCTCCGGCTTGCCCGGCAGATCCTTGCGTCGCAGGTCCGCCGACCGCTCCAGCGGAGGCAACTCCGGCAGCCGGTCCCAGGCGATCTGGCGCTTGCGCAGGTCCTTCCTGACCCGCTCGGCAAGCTTTCCGGTGTCGCGCCGGTTCATCATCGCGCCGACGGCTGCGCCGACCATGAACGGGAACAGATTCGGCAGATTGCGCACCATGCGCTTCGTGATCTGCTGGCGCAGCTCACGTCTCATCTGGCCGCCCAGCGCCGCGTTGACCGTCGCGGGGTGGGTGACATCGATACCGCGCTCCTCCGTCCAGGACGTGAGGTAGGCGGTGGACCGCTGGGTGAGCCCGCCCGGCGGGCGCAGTCCGTAGACCTCGTGCAGCTCGGCGACGAGCTTCATCTCGATCGCGGCCACACCGGTGATCTCCGCCGCCAGCTCGGCGAGCATGGCGGGCGGTACGGGCAGCATGGCCGCCGCGCCGATGCCGGCTCCGACGGTGGCGGTGCCCCTGGTCGCGCCCGCGATGAGCTTGTCTGCGAGCTCCTCGGGCCCGAGGCCCGGGAACTGCTTGCGCAGAGTGGCGAGATCGCGCACAGGGACGCGGGGAGCGTTCTCGATGATCAGGTCTGCGATATGACCGATCGCTGCCTTGGCGCTCTCCCCGCCCTTGCTCACTCCCCGTTTCACTGAACTCAGACGGCCTGCCCCGGTCACGGACTCCGTCCTGTCGACCTGTCCGGCCCCATAGGCCGTGTCGACTCCTTCGACTGCCGCGGCTGCTTCGAGCGAGGCCGACCGGCCCCGCTCGTCATCCCGCTCACCCGGGGAGGGTGGCAGGGCGGACCGTTCGGAAGGCGCTGCTACGCCTTCTGCCGGGCCTGTGCCGCCCTGATTCGCCTCCGACGACCCCTTACGCCGCAAGCGTCGCTTCCGGAACGGTGTGTCGCCTGCCACGGTCGGCTCCGCCTAGTCGCAGTCGCGGCAGATCGGCTGGCCGTTCTTCTCGCGTGCCAGCTGGCTCCTGTGGTGCACGAGGAAGCAGCTCATGCATGTGAACTCGTCGGCTTGCTTGGGCAGGACCCTTACGGCCAGTTCTTCGTTGGACAGGTCTGCGCCGGGCAGCTCCAGTCCTTCGGCCGCGTCGAACTCGTCGACGTCGACGGCGGACGCCGTCTTGTCGCTCCGGCGAGCCTTGAGCTCTTCAAGGCTGTCCTGGTCGACGTCGTCATCGGTCTTGCGTGGGGTGTCGTAATCCGTTGCCATGTCGCTCTCCCCCTCTGGGTGTCTGCGGTGTCTCAGCGCTCGTAACGCGTGAGAGGCCGGACTTGTGCCCGACCCGAGGCGGAGATTTTGCCTCACATCAAGGTCTGTTACTCAATCGACACCCAAAAGGACCGCTCGGGAGCGATCGACTTGGGTGGCGATGGGGACCGTACACGGTCCCGGTGTCGCGCTTCACGGGCGCCACCCCGTGTACTTCCCGTGATATCAGGCCCCGAAAACCCCGACTTTTGCGGGTTTTCCGGTGAAGGCCCTGATCACGGAGCGTTGACATCCCGAAATTCGCTCCTGTGATCGATCACACACGGCTGTTCCGGGCGCAGGCCCAGCAAATTCCGCTCAAAGCGAACAAATTAATTCTTGTGCGGATCGCTCCGCCCAGCCTCTCAGACCGGCAGTGAGACGCGCATCACGAGACCACCCCCCTCGCGGGGTTCCGCGACGATACGGCCGCCGTGAGCACGCGCCACGGACCGCGCGATCGACAGGCCGAGGCCCACCCCCTTGTCGCTGCCTGTTCGCTCCGTACGCAGCCGTCTGAAGGGCTCGAAGATGTTGTCGATCTCGTACGCAGGCACCACAGGTCCTGTGTTCGACACCACCAGCACGGCCTGGCCGGACCGCAGCTCGGTGGTGATCTCCACCCAGCCCCGCTCCGGGACGTTGTAGCGCACGGCGTTCTGTACGAGGTTCAGCGCGATCCGCTCCAGCAGGACGCCGTTGCCCTGGACGACGGCCGGGGCACGCTCGCCCCGGATCTCCACGCCGCGCTCCTCGGCCTCGCCGCGCGTCTGGTCGATCGCGCGCGAGGCCACCTCGGCGAGGTCGACCGGTTTGCGCTCGACGATCTGGTTGTCGCTGCGGGCGAGCAGCAACAGGCCCTCGACCAGTTGCTCACTGCGCTCGTTGGTGGCCAGCAGGGTCTTGCCGAGCTGCTTCAGTTCCGGCGGGGCCTGGGGATCGGAGAGATGAACCTCCAGCAGTGTGCGGTTGATCGCGAGCGGGGTGCGCAACTCGTGCGACGCGTTCCCGACGAACCGCTGCTGGGCGGTGAAGGCCCGCTCCAGGCGGTCGAGCATGTCGTCGAAGGTGTCGGCGAGCTCCTTCAGCTCGTCGTCCGGGCCGTCCAGCTCGATCCGGCTGGACAGATCCGTTCCGGCCACCCGGCGTGCGGTGCGGGTGATCCGGCCCAGCGGGGAGAGCACCCGGCCCGCCATGGCGTAGCCGAAGGCGAAGGCGATGACGCTGAGGCCGACCAGGGCCAGCAGCGACCGGTTCAGCAGTGTGTCCAGCGCCTGCTGGCGCTGATGGTTGACACAGATGTTCATCTCCGCGTTGAAGGCGTCCGGTGACGCCTTCTCGGGCAGGTTGCAGACCTCACTGGTCACCTGGCCGTTGACGATCTTGAACGGCAGCTCACTGCCCACGTCCAGGGCCTGCGCGGCCAGCATGTAGATGATCGACAGCAGCAGGATGCCGGCAATCAGGAACATGCCGCCGTAGAGCAGCGTGAGCCGTATCCGGATGGTCGGGCGCAGCCAGTAGGGCGGCTCCTGCTGTTTGGGCGCCCAGGTGGGCTTCGGGGGCACCATCGGCGGCGCCGGGACGCTGGGCATCGGCCGTCAGATCCGGTAGCCGGAGCCGGGCACGGTGACAATCACCGGCGGCTCGCCGAGCTTGCGGCGCAGGGTCATGACGGTCACCCGGACGACATTGGTGAACGGGTCGGTGTTCTCGTCCCAGGCCTTCTCCAGCAGCTGCTCGGCCGAGACGACCGCGCCCTCGCTGCGCATCAGGACCTCCAGCACGGCGAACTCCTTCGGCGCGAGCTGGATCTCGACCTCGTTCCGGAAGACCTCGCGGCGGTTGGGGTCGAGCTTGATGCCGGCGCGCTCCAGGACGGGCGGCAGGGCCACCGTCGTACGCCTGCCCAGCGCCCGTACCCGGGCGGTGAGCTCGCTGAAGGCGAACGGCTTGGGCAGATAGTCGTCGGCGCCCAGTTCCAGCCCCTCCACGCGGTCGCTGACGTCCCCGGACGCGGTGAGCATGAGGACCCTGGTGGGCATGCCCAGCTCGACGATCCGCCGACAGACGTCGTCGCCGTGCACCAGGGGGAGGTCCCGGTCCAGCACCACGACGTCGTAGTCGTTGACCTCGATGCGCTCCAGGGCCGCCGCACCGTCGTACACGACATCGATGGCCATGGCCTCGCGGCGCAATCCGGTGGCCACCGCATCGGCGAGCAGCTGCTCGTCCTCCACGACGAGTACGCGCACGGCGCTGTCCTTCCTTAGAAACTTCTAGTATGTCGGAAACTTCAGAACGTCCGCTGTGCCCGCGATCCGTGATCCGGGCCGCTCATCGGACTGGTCTGTGCGGCTCCATCCTGCCCGTAACGCGCATAAACCGGCGGTAAGACGGCGCTGGCCTACCTGGGGCTCCGGGGAATTCACCGGATTTCCGGGCCAGTTGAGGTTTCTCCGAGCCTTGGTCCGGGGAGGACGCATTCACACCCGCGATCACGCCTTGAATGTGGCGTGCCACAGGCCCCTCCGTCCCCGGAGAGCGCGTGATCACCCGCCCTACCGCCTCCGTGCGGAGGGAAACCCGGGCACACCCCCGTGCCACCGACCCACGATGAGGGGGCGCACTATGGACGCTTTCACCGCAGGTCTGCTGCAGCGAATCAAGACCACCGAGTCCGACCTCACGAAAGCTCGGGAGACGGGCGACGACTTCCTCGCGGATGTCGAGCAGGGCGAGCTGGACGACCTGCACCGTCTCGCCGCCGAGCACGGCGTTGAAATCGGCGCCACCAGCGTCTGAGCCGACATCGGGAAGGGCCCCGACGCCGTCCGTAACCGGCGTCAGGGGCCCTTCTCGCATGCCGAGGGCCCCGGTCGACCGTTCCTCAGTCGTGCCAGGCCCCGAGCTCCTCCAGGAGGGCCTGCAGCGGCTCGAAGACACCCGGCGTCGCGGCGACGGTCAGGTCACCGTCGGCGGGCAGCCCGGGGCGGCCTCCGGTGTACGCCCCGGCCTCGCGGGCGATGAGGTCACCGGCCGCCAGGTCCCACGGGTGGAGCCCGCGCTCGTAGTAGCCGTCGAGGCGGCCGGACGCCACATCGCACAGGTCCACGGCGGCGGAGCCGCTGCGTCGGATGTCGCGCAGGCGCGGAATCAGCCTCTGTGCCACGTCCGCCTGGTGCGTGCGGACGTGGCTGACGTAGTTGAAGCCGGTCGAGACGAGCGCCTGGTCGAGCGGCGGCGCGGGCCGGCAGCGCAGCGCGGTGCCTTCGCCGTACGCACCGCCCTCCGCGTACGCGCCGCCGCCGAGCACCGCCCGGTACGTCTCACCGCGCATCGGGGCCTCCACCACGCCCACGACCCGCTCGCCGTCCCGTTCGGCGGCGATGGAGACGGCCCACGTCGGCAGTCCGTACAGGTAGTTCACTGTCCCGTCGAGCGGGTCGATGACCCAGCGGATACCGCTGCTGCCCTCCGCGCTGGCCCCTTCCT
This sequence comes from Streptomyces sp. NPDC002958, assembly GCF_055563255.1. Classification (NCBI taxonomy): domain Bacteria; kingdom Bacillati; phylum Actinomycetota; class Actinomycetes; order Kitasatosporales; family Streptomycetaceae; genus Streptomyces; species Streptomyces sp. NPDC002958. The sequence goes on from NZ_JBVHDS010000013.1 coordinate 27,546, forward strand.
CGCCGAGGAAGCCGTCCTGGGGGCGGCGTTCGGTGAGGAAGCCGGTGATCAGTTTCTCGGCGGCGATGTCCATCTCGGTGACGACATCGATCGGGCTGGACTTGGTCGCGGCCACTCCCAGCTCGGCCGGGCGGCCGTCGCGCAGCAGCGCACCGGCGCGGCGGGCGGCCTCCAGGGCGAGGTCGAGCAGTTCGGACAGGTTCGGGTCGGTCACGGCGCTCCAGGGACTCCAGGCGTGGACAGGGGCTCTTACGCGTACGGGCTGTCGGCGCCCGCGGCGGCGGGCTTGAGGGTCCGGGCCGGGCAGCAACCGACCGGGCAGAGGTCATGGCTCGGACCGAGCGCGCCCAGTGCGCACCGCTGCGCGCCACGCCCCCGCTCGGTGGCGCCGCGCTCCAGCACCAGTTCGCGCACGGCCGCGGCGAACCGCGGGTCGGCGCCCACCGTCGCGGACCTGCGCACCGGAAGTCCGAGCTCGGCGGCCTTCGCGGTGGCCTCCGTGTCGAGGTCGTACAGCACTTCCATGTGGTCCGAGACGAAGCCGATGGGGGCCATCACCACGGCGGGGACGCCCTCGCCGTGCAGCGTCTCCAAGTGGTCGCAGACATCGGGCTCCAGCCACGGGATGTGCGGGGCGCCGCTGCGCGACTGGTAGACGAGCTGCCAGGGGTACTCGACGCCGGTCTCCTCACGCACCGCCTCCACGATCAGCCGGGCGACGTCCAGGTGCTCGGCGACATAGGCGCCGCCGTCGCCGTGCGCCTCCACGGGGCCGGAGGTGTCGGCGGCGGAGGTGGGGATGGAGTGCGTGGTGAAGGCGAGGTGCGCCCCGGCCCGTACGTCCTCGGGAAGGTCGGCCAGGGAGGCGAGGACGCCGTCCACCATGGGCCGTACGAACCCGGGATGGTTGAAGTAGTGCCGGAGCTTGTCCACACGCGGCACCGGCAGCCCCTCGGCCTCCAGGGCGGCCAGTGACGCGGCAAGGTTCTCGCGGTACTGCCGACAGCCGGAGTAGGAGGCGTAGGCGCTGGTGGCGAGGACGGCGATGCGGCGGTGTCCGTCCGCGGTCATCTCCCGCAGGGTGTCGGTGAGGTACGGCGCCCAGTTGCGGTTGCCCCAGTACACCGGAAGATCGAGTCCGTGCTCCGCGAAGTCCTTGCGCAAGGCGTCCAGCAGGGCTCTGTTCTGGGCGTTGATCGGGCTGACGCCGCCGAACAGGAAGTAGTGCTTGCCGACTTCCTTCAGCCGCTCCTCGGGGATGCCACGGCCACGGGTCACGTTCGCCAGGAACGGGACCACGTCGTCCGGGCCTTCGGGGCCACCGAAGGAGAGCAGCAGCAGGGCGTCATAGGGAGCGGGATCGCGCAGATCGGACATGGCATCGATCCTGCCACCCGCCTCCGACAGCGCTCCCACCGACATCGGCTCCCCGGCCACCCCCGTGTCGGGCGGACCACCCCGACCGTAAGCTGTATCGGCCACCTTCACGCATTACAGGCGCGTGCGATCACGCTGTTCCGGAGCCTTCCTTGCCCAGTCCCTACCGCGCGATATTCGCCGCCCCCGGCACCAAGGGGTTTTCGTCGGCCGGATTCCTCGGCCGGATGCCGCTGTCCATGATGGGCATCGGTGTGGTGACGATGGTTTCCCAGCTCACGGGCCGTTACGGGCTCGCGGGCGCGCTCTCCGCGACGCTGGCGATGTCGGCGGCGGTGCTCGGGCCGCAGATCTCCCGGCTCGTCGACCGGCACGGGCAGCGCCGCGTCCTGCGGCCGGTCACCCTCGTCGCACTGGCGGCGGTGGCCGGTCTCCTGATCTGCGCGCAGCAGCGGCTGCCGGACTGGACGCTGTTCGTCTTCGCTGCGGGCGCCGGCTGCGTCCCCAGCGTGGGTTCGATGACCCGGGCCCGCTGGGCGGAGATCTACCGCGGTTCGCCGCAGCAGCTGCACACCGCGTACTCGTGGGAGTCGATCGTCGACGAGGTGTGCTTCATCTTCGGGCCGATCATCTCGATCGGTCTGTCCACCGCCTGGTTCCCGGAGGCCGGGCCGCTCCTCGCGGCCGGGTTCCTCCTCGTCGGTGTCTTCTGGCTGACCGCGCAGCGCGCCACCGAGCCGGTGCCCCATCCGCGCGAGCAGCACACCGGCGGCTCCGCGCTGCGCTCCCGGGGCCTCCAGGTACTCGTGGTGACGTTCGTGGCGACCGGTGCGATCTTCGGGGCGGTCGACGTGGTGACGGTGGCCTTCGCCGAGGAGCAGGGCCACAAGGCCGCGGCAAGCCTCGTGCTGGCCGTGTACGCGCTGGGGTCCTGCCTGGCCGGTGCGGTCTTCGGCCTGCTGCACCTCAAGGGCAGCCCGTCCACCCGGTGGCTGGTGGGTGTGTGCGCGATGGCCGTGAGTATGATCCCCCTCCAACTGGCCGGGAACCTTCCGTCTCTGGCCGTGGCGCTCTTTGTCGCAGGCCTCGCCATCGCACCGACGATGGTCACCACCATGGCCCTCGTCGAACAGCACGTACCGCGCACAGAACTGACCGAGGGCATGACCTGGACCAGCACCGGGCTCGCCGTCGGTGTGGCGCTCGGCTCGTCGGCCGCCGGCTGGATGGTCGACGCGTCGGGAGCCGAGGCGGGGTACGCGGTGCCCGCCGTCGCGGGAGCGCTCGCGGCCGCGGTGGCGCTCCTGGGATATCGCCGGCTTGGCGGGCCGGTTCCTACGGAAGGGCGCGGGGATGACCGACACCGACGCACGGACGACGACGAGTGCGTGGCGTAACTGGGCGGGGAACGTCAGCGCCCATCCGGTACGGGCCGTGTCCCCCGCCTCCGTGGCGGAGCTCGCCGAGGTGCTGCGACTGGCGTCCGAGGACGGGCTGAGGGTGAAGCCGGTCGGCACCGGGCATTCCTTCACGGCGACGGCGGCCACCGACGGCGTGCTGATCCGTCCGGATCTGCTCACCGGCATCCGGAAGATCGACCGCAGGGCGATGACGGTGACCGTCGAGGCCGGCACCCCGCTGAAGCGGCTGAACACCGCCCTGGCACGGGAAGGCCTGTCGCTCACCAACATGGGCGACATCATGGAGCAGACGGTCGCCGGCGCCACCTCGACCGGCACCCATGGCACCGGCCGGGACTCGGCGTCCATATCCGCACAGATCCGCGCCCTCGAACTGGTCACGGCCGACGGGACGGTGCTGACCTGTTCGGAGAAGGAGAACGCCGACATCTTCGCCGTCGCCCGGATCGGGCTCGGCGCCCTGGGCGTCGTCACGGCGATCACCTTCGCCGTGGAACCTGTCTTCCTGCTGACGGCCCGTGAGGAGCCGATGAGCTTCGACCGGGTCACGGCCGACTTCGACGAGCTGGTGGCCGAGAACGAGCACTTCGAGTTCTACTGGTTCCCGCACACCGGCAACTGCAACACCAAGCGCAACAACCGCAGCGCGGGCCCCGCCGCCCCGCCCGGAAAGGTCAGCGGCTGGATCGAGGACGAACTCCTCTCCAACGGGATCTTCCAGGTGGCCTGTTCGCTCGGCCGGGCGGTCCCCGCCGCCATTCCGTCGATCGCCAAGCTATCCAGTCGCGCCCTGTCTGCCCGTACGTACACCGACATCCCGTACGAGGTCTTCACCAGCCCGCGCCGGGTCCGCTTCGTGGAGATGGAGTACGCGCTGCCGCGTGAGGCCGCCGTGGAGGCGCTGCGCGAAGTCAGGGCGATGGTCGAGCGTTCGCCGCTCCGGATCAGCTTCCCGGTGGAGGTCCGTACCGCCCCCGCGGACGACATCGCGCTCTCCACGGCCTCGGGCCGGGAGAGCGCGTACATCGCCGTCCACCTGTACAAGGGCACGCCCTACCAGGCGTACTTCACGGCGGTCGAGCGGATCATGACCGCCCACGCCGGCCGCCCGCACTGGGGAAAGGTCAACACCCGCGACGCCGAGTACCTCGCCGGGGTGTACCCGCGGTTCGGCGAGTTCACCGCCGTCCGAAACCGGCTGGACCCGGACCGGCTCTTCGGCAACGACTATCTGCGCCGGGTGCTGGGCGACTGAGCGGCGCGTCCGGTCACTGCCCGGTGTCCGAGCCTGTGGTGGTGCTGTCGCCCTGTACCCCGGTGTCGCCCTCACCCGTGGGGGGGTTCGGGTCGGCGGTGCCGCCGTCGCCGGGCACAGCCGGGGAGGACGCGGGCGGAGACGGAGTCGTCTGTCCACCGGTGTTGTCGGGCGCCGTGGGGCTGGGAATCGGGTCGGCCGAGGAACGGTCGCCCTGACCGGAGTCCGGGTTCGGGCTCTGCCCACCCTGCGAGTCCGTACCGGGCGTCGCACCGCTCTCCTGGTCCGGGGTTTGGCCCTGGTCGGGGTCGGTGCTGGTCGACGGTGCCGGGTCGTTCGACCCGGAGTCCGGCTCCCCGCCGCGCACGACGGAGCCGACGGTCGTTCCCTGGCCACCGCTCAGGTCGTTGCCGGAGATCAGCTCGAACACGGTGATCCCGCCCATCGCGACGACAAAGACCACGACCGCTCCCAGCGCCGACCGCTTCCAGCCGCGGATACGAGTGCCGTGGGTGGTGGCGTCGGAGAACTCCTCGTCCGCGTCCGGGCCGCCCGTGGTGAGCGGCTGGGTCCCGTCGAGCTGCCGCAGCAGTTGCGTACGGTCCCGATCGTCCGCCACGTCGCGCAGCACGGTCGTGGCATCGTCCGTCCTGCGCAGCACGGTCGTGGCGTCCACGGCGGGCATCGCCGTGGTGGCGTCCGTGGCTCCGTCCGTGGCTCCGTCAGGGGTTCCGGCGGGTGGTCGTCGCTCCCCCTGCGTCGCGCCCGCATCGCCCGCCCCACGCGTAGGCGCGGTCGCGTCCCGGCCCGGGTTCTTCACCTGGACCGTGACCTCGCGGATCTGTTCCCCCGTACGGCGGAAGAAGTGCTGGAAGACCGAACCGCCGCACGTGGCGACGACGCTCATCACTCCGGCGCCGAGGATCGTTCCGTACACGCCCAGTTGGGAGGCCGCCACCGCTGCTGCGACTGATGCCACGGCGCTGCCCGCCACCTGCGGCACGCTCAGATCTATACGCCTTTCTTCGGGTTCTCTGTCGTTTTCTGGCTTCTGCACCATTCCCAGCCCTTGATTGACACCTCTCCCACCATGCAACAGGAAGGGACAATTAAGCGAAGTGAATAGTTCCACTTCGGGTGATTCTGTGAAGAGGGACACGTGTGAGGGGCATCCCGCACCCGGCTGGGTGGCTCAACTCCCGCACTTCACGAGAACTTCGGCGGCGCGGCGGTCCACCCGCATGGCCCGAATGGAGTACTGTGGCGAGCCCTGGGGCCGGACTCCCACGTGGGTGTCCAGGATCTTCGGGAGGGGGCCGAAGGAGGCACTCGATCCGGCGGCGCCACGGCATCGCACGGGGACTGGCTACACGAAGTGACCATCGATCGCTTCATGTAGCACAATGGGTCACCGTGTCATACCGGCGATCAAGGGTTCACGCCCGACACGCCGGGCAACACGGCAATGTTGTGGCAGGCTGCACCCGGGCAGGCCACACTCGACTAGCGGAAGCAGCGACGCACGTGACGTCGGCAGGCACCACCCGGGAGGTCCCCATGCCCGAACTGCGTGTCGTGGCCGTCTCCAACGACGGCACACGACTGGTGCTCAAGGCTGCGGACAGCACGGAATACACGCTTCCGATCGACGAGCGGCTGCGAGCCGCCGTGCGCAACGACCGCGCGCGGCTCGGCCAGATCGAGATCGAGGTGGAGAGCCATCTCCGCCCCCGCGACATCCAGGCCCGGATACGGGCCGGTGCCTCCGCGGAGGAGGTCGCCCAATTCGCCGGGATTCCCGTCGACCGTGTCCGCCGCTTCGAGGGCCCCGTGCTCGCGGAGCGCGCCTTCATGGCCGAGCGCGCCCGGAAGACTCCGGTGCGCCGTCCCGGCGAGAACACCGGCCCCCAGCTCGGCGAGGCGGTGCAGGAGCGGCTACTGCTGCGCGGCGCTGACAAGGAGACCGTCCAGTGGGACTCCTGGCGCCGTGACGACGGCACCTGGGAGGTCCTGCTGGTCTACCGGGTCGCGGGTGAGCCGCACTCGGCGAGCTGGACGTACGACCCGCCACGCCGGCTGGTCCAGGCCGTGGACGACGAGGCGCGTTCGCTGATCGGCGAGACCGATGACGTCGCCGCGCCCGAGCCGAGCTTCCCGTTCGTGCCGCGGATCGCCCGGCTGCCGCGCGACCGGCCGCTGGACCGTGCCCTGGACCGCCAGATGGAGCGCCCCTCGGCCCCGGCCCCCGCGCCCGAGCCGGAGGAGCACATCGGGGGAATCTCGGCCGGTGAGCGCGATTCGCTGACCAGCCTGCTGGAGGCGGTGCCGAGCTTCCGCGGCGACATGGTGGTGCCGGAGCGGTCCGCACCGCCCGAGCCGCCCGCCATCGAGCCCGCCGCGCAGGAGCCGGAGGCCGACGAGCCACCGGCCGCGACAGCCTCCGCCGGCGCCGGTTCCGCCTATGCGGATGTGCTGATGCCGCGAGCGGTCGCCGGTCATCGCGACCGGCTGACCGGGACGACGGATCGCCAGGCAGAGGCGGACGGCGTCCGACCGGGCCGCCGGGCGGCGGTGCCGAGCTGGGACGAGATCGTCTTCGGTACGCGCCGCAAGAAGCAGGACTGAGCCGGGGTGACTGCAGCATGACGAGGGCCCGTACGCCGTTGCGTACGGGCCCTCGCGCCGTGTGCGTCCCTATGGCCGGCTGGTTACGGAACCCTCCGGCACGGCGGTTCCGGCTGCCCGGGCCTGCACCGGCTCCGTCACTGGGGGTCGGGACCCGTGGCGACCGGACGGGACTCGTCACCGGACCACTCGGACCAGGAGCCCGCGTACAGCGCCGCGGGAATCCCGGCTACGGCCAGGGCCAGCACCTCATGGGCGCCGGAGACCCCGGAGCCGCAGTAGACGCCGACCTCCGGCGCCTGGTCGGCGCCGAGCTCCTTGAAACGGGCCGCCAGCGATTCCGCGGGCAGGAACCGGCCGTCGTCCCCCGCGTTCTCCGAGGTCGGGGCCGAGACGGCACCCGGGATATGGCCGCCCACCCGGTCGATCGGCTCCACATCACCCCGGTAACGCTCAGCGGCCCGCGCGTCGAGCAGCAGACCCGAGCGGGCCAGTGCCGCCGCACCGTCCGCATCCAGCAGCGGCAGTGCGCCGGGAACGGGCCGGAAGTCGCCCTCGGCAGGGGTCGGGGTCTCCGTCCGGAGCTCGCCCACCCAGGCCGCGAGACCGCCGTCCAGGACCCGGACGTCCTGGTGCCCCGTCCAGCGCAGCAGCCACCAGGCGCGCGCCGCCGCCCAGCCCTGGCCGCCGTCGTAGACGACCACGGGAGTGTCCCGGGAGACCCCGGCACGGCGCATCACCGCACCGAATTCCTCCGGATCGGGCAGCGGATGACGGCCGCCGCTGCCTGCCGGACCGGCGAGTTCCGCATCCAGATCGACAAAGACCGCACCGGGGATGTGCCCGGCGTCGTAGTCGGGGCGGCCGTGCGGGCCACCCAGCTGCCAACGTACGTCCAGGAGCACCGGCGGACGTGGCCCCGCCGACTCGCTCATGTAATTGGATGCGGTGATGATGGGCTTCATGGGTGCCATCCTCGCGCAGGAGCCGCCCCACCCGGAACACCTTCGAAACGGACGTACCACATAAATTCGGTCACCCTCTGTCGAGATCCCGGAAAATGCGGCGCGGCCGAGGCGCATCGGGTGCCGGGTGGTGCAAGCATCTGCACGGGGCGTACACATCCTGTACCGCGTGACGGCACACCGGCCCCGTTCCCCCGTACGGCCACCACGATGGTCCGAGGAGAGAGTGACGATGACCGAGGCTGCCGCCCGGCGCACACCCGGAACACCTTGCTGGGTGAGTCTGATTGTGCACGACCTGAGCGCGACCGAGGACTTCTACGCCGATCTGTTCGGCTGGGAGTTCGTGCCGGGCCCGGACCAGTTGGGTCCGTACGTCCGCGCGCTGATCGACGGGAAAGTGGTCGCAGGCCTCGGACAGCTGCCGCCCGACCGCCATCTGCCGGTCGCCTGGACGACCTATCTGGCCACCGACAACGCCGATGTCACGGCGGAGGTGATCCGCTCCTGCGGCGGCACGGTCGCCGTCGGACCGCTCGACGCGGGCGAGGCGGGCCGGATGGCCATCGCCTCCGACCCCAGCGGCGCGGTCTTCGGAATCTGGCAGGCCGCCGCGCACATCGGTACGGCGCTCGCGGGAGCCCACGGCACCCCGGTCTGGAACGAGCTGTTGACCCGCGAGACCTCGACGGTCTGCAAGTTCTACCAGACGGTCTTCGGCTACGAGGCGGAGGCGGTCGTCTCGGCCGACTTCGACTACCAGACCCTGCATCTGCACGGCCGTCCGGTGGCCTCGCTGCACGGCGTCGGCCATGCCCTGCCGCGCGACCGGGGCCCGCACTGGATGACGTACTTCGAGGTCACCGACGCCGATGAGGCCGCCCGGCGCGTGGTGGAGCTCGGCGGATACATTCTGCAGCCGCCCCGGGAGGGGTCGAGCGGCCGGGTGGCAACCGTGGCGGACCCGGAGGGCGCGGTGTTCACGATCGTACGGTCGGCCGCTCCCTGATCCGTTGGGCTGCGGGGGGATCAGCCGGCCCGGACCCGGTCGACATGCCGATGGGCGGGGTCGGCCAGCCGGGCGTGCATCTCGTCGAAGAGCTCGGACGCCTCGGTTCCGCTCCATTCGACCGGCAGCAGCTCACGCGCGACACCGGGGTCGAGATAGACGAGCCGGCGCCAGTCGGTGAGGACCCTGATGTACGTCGTGAACGCCTCGCGGTCCGTCACCGGACTTCCGCTCGCGATGCGCTCGGCCACCGGACGGTGCACCGCGAGGAACTCGACGTACAGCTGCTGCAGCCCGACGGTGTCCCACCAGGAGCGCACCTTCGCGGGAAGATCCCCGCCCCCGCCCTCGCCTTCGCCCACCGACAGATAGTCGGCCCGGAAGAGGTCGGCGTACGAGCGCAGCCCGTGCCGGGCCAGCATGTCCTCCGCCTCGTCGTGCACATGTCCCGGTGCGATCCACACCCCGGCGGACACGGAACCGAAACCGAGCCGGGTCAGCTGGGTGCGCAGGGTGTGCCGCTTGGCGCGTTCGGACTCGGGCACGGAGAAGACGACCAGCACCCAGCCCTCCTCCACGGTGGCCCTCCGGGCCGCGAAGATGCGCGGATCGCCGTCGCGCAGAATCCGTTCGGTCTCGGGTGAGATCCGGTATCCGGCCGCCCCCGACACCGTTTGGGCTTCGAGCAGCCCGGCGCGCTTCAGCCGGGAGACCGAGGACCGTACGGTCGGCCCTTCGACGCCGAGGTCGGCGAGCAGTTGGATCAGCGAGGCCACGGACATCCAGCCGCCGGTGTCGCGTGCGTACAGCCCGTAGACCGTCACGATCAGCTGCCGCGGCTGCACTTTGCCCAGCGGGCCCGATTCGGACTCGGCCTCTTCTCCGCTCACCGTGTTCACAGCGTCATCCTAAGCATCCGCGCGGGACGCCGAACCGGGCCGGTTCAGGCAGAGGTTACGGGCAGCACGTCCGGCGAGAGCGAGCCCGCGCGGGCGCTCGCGCCGGTCGTCCTGCGCTGGTGGTGCCGCCGGCACAGCACCTCGTAACCGACCTCGCCCGCCTGTTGGTTGACGTCTCCCACGACCACCTGGGCGCCTTCGACGACCATCTCGCCGCCGACCGTACGGGCGTTGTGCGTGGCCCGTGCACCGCACCAGCAGAGCGCTTCGACCTGGAGGGTCTCCACCCGGTCGGCCAGCTCGATCAGCCGCTGGGATCCGGGGAACAGCTTGGTCCGGAAGTCGGTGGTGATGCCGAACGCGAAGACGTCCATGCCGAGGTCGTCGACAATACGGGCGAGCTGGTCGATCTGTACGGGGGCCAGGAACTGCGCCTCATCCACGATCACGTAGTCCGCCCGGCCGCCCCGGCTTATGCGGTCGACGAGGTGCGCGTACAGATCCATGCCCTCATCGGCTTCCACGGCCTCGGTGACCAGCCCCAGACGTGAGGAGAGCTTGCCCTCCCCCGCCCGGTCGTCGCGGGTGAAGATCACCCCTTGCAGGCCACGTGCCGAACGGTTGTGGCCGATCTGCAGCGCCAGCGTGCTCTTTCCGCAGTCCATCGTTCCGGAGAAGAACACAAGCTCGGGCATGAGGGGCTGAGCACCTTTCGGGCGGGGCGAAGCGGGGCAGGACGGTGGGGAAAGAGCGGTTACGAGCGTACTTCGAGCAGCGGGACGAGCTGCTCGACGGGGGTCATCGAGCCATGCATGCCGACCATCGCGGACTCGTGCGGCTCATTGACCGAAGCGGTGATCACCACGTCGTCGTGGGCTGCCGCGACGACGTCGCCGATCCTGCCGTGGACGCGTTCGTCGATCTTCGGGCCGAACCAGCCGGCCGCGACCGCCTCGTCCCGGCTCGCCACCCAGAACTGTTCGCCGAGCACTTCCCGCCAGACGGTCAGCACATCGTTCTCGGCCCCCGGGACGGCGTACACATGTCGAGCCCGGCCCTCGCCACCGAGCATGGCGACGCCTGCGCGCAGCTCCCAGTCCTCGTCGAAGTCGATCCGGGACTGCTCGTCGAAGGGGATGTCGATCATGCCGTGGTCGGCGGTGATGTACAGCGCCGAGCGGGGCGGGAGCTGTTCGGCCAGGCGCCGGGCCAGGCCGTCCACGTACATCAGCTGTCCGCGCCAGGCATCGGAGTCGACGCCGAAGCGGTGTCCTTTGCTGTCGACCTCGCTGTAGTACGTGTAGACGAGCGACCGGTCACCCGCGGCGAGCCGTTCGGCGGCGACGTCCATCCGCTCCTCGCCGGACAACCGGCCGAGGAACGAACCCCCGCTGAGCGCGATCTTGGTGAGCGGGGTCTGCTCGAAGGCGGGTGCGGACACCTGGGCGGTACGCACACCCGCGGCGTCGGCAAGCTCGAAGACGGTGGGGTACGGCTGCCAGGCCTTGGGAGAGGTCCAGGGCTGCCAGCGGAGCTGGTTCATCAGCTCGCCGGTCTCCGGGTTGCGCGCGGTGTAGCCGGGAAGGCCGTGCTCCCCCGGCGGAAGTCCGGTACCGACCGAGGCCAGTGAGGTCGCGGTGGTGGCCGGGAAGCCCGCCGTGATCGGACGGCCGGTGCCGCCGCGCGAGGTGGGGAGCAAGGAGTACAGAAACGGTGCCTCGTCCGGGTGGGCCTTGATCTGCTCCCAGCCGAGGCCGTCGATCAGGAACACGCAGTTCCGGTCGGCGGGGGTGAGTTCGGGGATCCCCGCGGTGAAGCCGGGTACACCCTGTCCCGCGACGAGCGTGGGCAGCAGATCGGCGAGCGAGCCGCTGCCGTACTCCGGGACGGGGGCGGTGTCGACGGGGAGCAGAACGGGGTCCTGCCAGGCCGGCTGGGCCATCAGCGGCCGGTCGCCGCGGTCGCGGCCGTGGCCTCGGAGAGCGACTGGGCGAAGGCGAGCGTCTGGCGCACGGTGTCCGGGCCGTCACCGGCCTCGCTGACCCTGAGGCTCAGGTCGTCGGCGGTGGAGCTGCCGGTGTAGCCATGGTCGGCCTCGCAGTTGGGGTCGCCACAGGCGGCCGGCTCCAGGTCGATGCGGGAGACTGCGCCCCAGCCGATGGTGAGGACGACCTCGCGGGGCAGCGTGCCCGGTACATACTTCTCGGGGTTGGCCACCACGCGGCTGACCACGACCGACGAGATCCGGTCGAGCTTGACCGACTCCGTGGAGGTGGTGGCATACGGCGTCGGAGAGCTGGTGTCCGCGTTCTGCTCGTCGGTGTGGCTGACGATGAAGCGGTTGTCCGTCAGGACCAGGACCGTGACGTGACGGCGCACCTCGTTGGAGTCGAAGGTGGTCTCCTGGTGCACCAGGTACGAAGCGACCGGCTCACCGCCCACGGCGGCCTCCACCGCCTCGGCCACGAGGGCCGGGTAGTAGCCGCTGCGCTCGATCGCCGTGCGCAGCCCCTGGGTCGTCGTACCGGTCTTAGCCATGAGCACCATCCTACGGGGGACCAATGACTGCCGAGGACGTTGTGCGGCAGGGCGGACCGGGCCCGGATGTGAAGGGACACGCTTTCGCGCCCGTCCGGCGGCCGGGGACGGAGCGGGGCCGTTCCGGTCAGTAGTTGGGGAGGCGGCGGGGGCCGAGGTCGGTACGGGCCGGGGGCGGCGAGAGCCGGACGCTCGCGCCGAGAACGGTCAGCCCCTGAGTGGCGACCACAACCGGTTCCAGGGCGACGGAGACCACTTCGGGATGGTCGTCGACCAGCCGGGACACCCGCAGCAGCAGCTCTTCGAGTGCCGCGGTGTCCACAGGCGCCGCGCCGCGCCAGCCGAAGAGTACCGGGGCCGCCCGGATGGACCGGATCAGCTCGGCCGCGTCGCGGTCGGTGGCCGGAACGAGGCGGTGGGCGGTGTCGCCGAGGAGTTCGGAGGGCGCACCCGCGAGACCGAAGGAGAGGACGGCGCCCGCCGCCGGGTCGATCGTGGCCCGTACGACGGTGTCGACGCCGCGCGGCGCCATGGCCTGGACGACGGGCTGGAGTTCGGCGGGCTTGCCGAGCAGGTCGGTCAGTTCGCCGTACGCCCGGCGCAACGCGCTCTCGTTGGCGAGGTCCAGCCGGACACCGCCGAGATCGGCGCGGTGGCGCAGATGGGGCGCGGTGGTCTTGAGCGCTACTGGGTAGCCGAGCCGCGCCGCCGCGGCGACAGCGGCTTCCAGGTCAGGGGCGGGAAGCGTCGGTCGTACGGTGATGCCGTAGCGGCCCAGGAGTTCGCGCGCCTCGTCGTGCGCGAGCGGCCTGCCCCGCGGGTCGGGGTCGGGGCCGAGGAGGGCGTCGATCAGCTCGGCGGCGCCCGGCTCGTCGATGGTGTCGTCGAGGAACTCGGGCACCTTGCCGGGCACGGCGGCCTGTCGGCGCCACTGTGCGTATCTCACCGCTTCGGCCAGGGCGCGCACGGCCCGCTCGGCAGCGGGGTAGGCGGGGATCCGGCCGATGCGGGTGCTGGGGCGAGGGCCGTCCTTGCTGTCCGCGCCGGGGGCGGCGGCATCGTTGCTGCTCGCGCCCGTGGCGGCGGTGCCTGCGCGACTGTCGGTTCGCGGGGCGGTGCCGGGTGCGGGGGCGGTGGCGGATGCCGAGGAGGCGGGCGTCGGGTCGGGGCCGGTAGTGGCCGCGGCTCCGGTGCGCGGGGACGTCGTGGGTCCGGGGGGCTGCGTCGAAGGGCGCGACTGCGCGATCGTGCTGGTGGCCGCGGCGAGGGCCTCCGCCAGCCCGCCGATCTCCACATGAACGACCGCCACCGGCTTGGCGGGACCGGCGGCCGCAGCCGCGTGCAGCGCGGTGGCCAGCACCTCTCCGTCACCCGGTTCCGCCTCGCCGTTCTCGCCCACCCACGGGATCGCCGTCACGACGACCGAGTCGCAGCCCTCGTCGGCGAGGGCCTCGGCCAGGGCGTCCCGGAAGTCCTGCGGGGTGGCGGCGGTGGTCAGGTCGCGGGGCGGGCGCGGGCGCAGCCCCTCGGTCAGGCAGGCGTCGTACGTGAGCAGGCCGAGCGACTCGGAGTTGCCGAGGATCGCGACCCGCGGGCCCGCCGGGAGGGGCTGGTCGGCGAGGAGGAGACCCGCGTCGACCATCTCCGTCACCGTGTCGACACGGATCACACCCGCCTGCCGCATGAGCGCGGAGACCGTCGCGTCCGGGATCCGGCTGACCGGCACCGCGTGGCCGGGCGGGGTGGAGCCGCTGTGCCGGGCGCCCTTCACCACGACCACCGGCTTCACGGCCGCGGTGCGCCGTGCGAGACGGGTGAACTTGCGCGGGTTGCCGAGCGATTCGAGGTACAGCAGGGCGACATCGGTGTCCGGGTCCTCGTACCAGTACTGCAGGAAGTCGTTGCCCGAGATGTCGGCGCGGTTGCCCGCGGAGATGAAGGTGGAGAGGCCGGCGCCGCGCCGGTAGAGCCCGGAGAGCAGCGCGATGCCGATCGCTCCGGACTGGGTGAACAGGCCGATGCGTCCGGGGGCGGGCGGCTCGGGGGCGAGGGAGGCGTTCAGCCGCACGGCTTCGGCGTTGTTGATGAGGCCGAAGGCGTTCGGGCCGATGATCCGCATCCCGTACGCGCGGGCCTGGCGAACCAGTTCACGCTGCCGTTCCCTGCCCTCGGCGCCCCACTCGGCGTATCCGGCGGAGAGGACGACCAGGCCCTGGACACCGTGCTCTCCGCAGTCGGCGACGGCCTCCGGAACCCGGTCGGCGGGAACGGCGACGACCGCGAGGTCGACCGGTTCTCCGATCTCGCCGATGGAACGGTGGGCGGGGACACCGTCGATCGTGCCCTGGTTGGCGGCGAAGGCACGGTTCACGGCATACGTACGACCGGTGAAGCCGGCGCCGAGGAGGTTGCGCAGAACCGTGCGGCCGACCCCTCCGGGGGTGCGGCCCGCCCCGATGACGGCGACGGATCCGGGGGCGAGCAGCCGTTGCACGGAGCGCGCCTCGGCCCGCTGCTCACGGCCGCGCTGGACGGCCAGGGACTCGGCGGTCGGTTCGAGGTCCAGGGTGAGGTGGACGGAGCCGTCCTCGAAGCTGCGCTGCTGGGTGTACCCGGCGTCCCGGAACACCTTGATCATCTTGTGGTTGGCGGGCAGCACCTCTGCCGCGAAGCGGCGGATGCCGCGTTCGCGGGCGACGGCCGCGATGTGTTCGAGGAGTGCCGAGGCCACGCCCCGGCCCTGATGCGCGTCCTGCACGAGGAAGGCGACTTCGGCCTCGTCGGCGGGCGCGGAGGCGGGCCTGCCCCGCTCGTCGATCCGGTCGTAGCGGACGGTCGCGATGAACTCGCCGCCGATGGTGACCGCGAGCCCCACCCGGTCGACGTAGTCGTGATGGGTGAAGCGGTGCACGTCCCTGTCGGACAGACGCGGGTACGGCGCGAAGAAGCGGTAGTACTTCGACTCGTCGGAGACCTGCTCGTAGAAGCTGACCAGTCGTTCGGCGTCGTCCGTGGTGATGGGCCTGATCCGCGCGGTTCCTCCGTCACGGAGAACCACGTCCGCTTCCCAGTGGTCGGGGTACGCGTGATGCGGACTCTGCTCCGGCGAGGACTGCATGGGCAAAGACTACGACTCCGCCAGCGGTCGCGTAGGTCTTGGGGCCGGGTCAGTCTGAGGGGGCCGATCGGCGGTACAGCACGGGTTGCGGGCCGTCTCGCGGGTCGGCCGGAGCATCGCGCACTGCATGAGAGACTGGTCTAGACAACCATTGATTCGTGAAGGGCAGAACCATGGCTGAGCGCCGCGTCAAGGTCGGTTGGGCCGAGGGCCTGCACGCCCGCCCCGCTTCCATCTTCGTCCGTGCCGCCACGGCTTCCGGCGTCCCCGTGACGATCTCCAAGGCCGATGGCAACCCGGTGAACGCCGCCTCCATGCTCGCGGTGCTCGGTCTCGGCGCGCACGGTGGCGAGGAGATTGTCCTCGCATCCGAGGCCGACGACTCCGAAGCCGCCCTGGACCGTCTGGCAAAGCTGGTCGCCGAAGGGCTCGACGAGCTTCCGGAGACCGTCTGAACCATTTTCTGCGAAAGAGCCGCGGCACCCTGATTCGGGGCCGCGGCTCTTTCGCTTTCCCCATCCGGGACGGGTGGAAATTCATGAATATCTTTTGGCCGCAAGGCGGTTCGGCGGGCAGGTACTGCGGGTGGGACGCCGGGCGGACACGGAGGCCGGACACGGCGAAGGCCCCGGCGTGTGCCGGGGCCTTCGAAGCGGTACTGCGGGTGGAGCGTCGATCAGACACTGACGCCGTGGGCGCGCAGGTACGCGACGGGGTCCATGTCGGAGCCGTACGACGGCGTGGTCCGGGCCTCGAAGTGGAGGTGCGGCCCGGTGGAGTTGCCGGTGGAGCCGGAGAGGCCGATCTGCTGGCCCGCACCGACGCTCTGCCCGACGGAGACGCCGATCGAGGAGAGGTGGCCGTACTGCGTGTACGTGCCGTCCGCCATCCGGAGCACGATGTTGTTGCCGTACGCGCCGCCCCAGCCGGCCTCCACGACCGTACCGGCGCCGACGGCGACGACGGAGCTGCCGGACGCGGCCTGGAAGTCGACGCCCGAGTGGCTGCCGGAGGACCAGAGCGAGCCGCCGGACTTGTAGCCGGTGGTGACGTACGAACCGGCGACCGGGAGCTGGAAGGAGTTCAGGCGGGCGCGCTCGGCGGACCGGGCGGCACGCGCCTTCTCCGCACGTGCCTCCTCGGCGCGCGCTTCGGCCGCGCGCTCCGCTTCGGCCTTGGCCTCTGCCTTCTTCTTGGCTTCGGCCTTCTTCTTGGCCTCCGCCTTCGCCTTCGCCTTCGCCGCGACATCGGCCTGGTGCTTCTGGTCGTCGGCCTGGGCGGCGATCTGGTCGGCGAGCGCACCGTCGATAGCCATGACCTGACTCAGACCGGTCTCGACGACAGAGGGGGCCTCGGCGCCCGCGGCGAGGGCCGGTGAGGCCATGCCGCCGATGACGCCGGTGGTGGCCAGAGCCGCGACGCCGGCGATCTTCGCGCTCCTGCGCGTCAGTCGGCTCGCGGCACGATGCTTCCCGGTGGCACGGGTGAACGCCATGAAGTGGCTGGTCCTTTCCTTCCTTCTCGCCTACCGGGTTAGCTGACGGGTTCGGAGCAGGAAGGTCTCCTACGGACACCCCGGCCTCATCGAGGCTCAGACATCCGATTCACCCCAGGGACTGCGTGGGTCCCCGGCTCCCCAGGCTCGCGCCTGACGGGGACTCGGCGATGGCTGCCCGGTACGTCGCGGTTGCGGCATACGAGTGACAGGCAGCCGAGCCGACGCTAAGCGGGAGCACATTCATTCACCAAACGGACAGGCCGTTTTGTAGCGCATCCCACAGGGCAGACAGGCAACCTCCCCTCTAAAACGGACAAAAGGGAAGACCCCTGCGAGATCTAGCTCACAAGGGTTTTCCCTTTTGTCCCGTTATGCGGGCATATGACGGGCCAATGGACCGGTCGGCGGGGGCGCTCGGTCGACCGTGCCAGTCGACCTGTGCACTGTCACACGGGACAGGTCCGCCGTCGCCCGCGTCGAGTCGGTCGGTCCGCCGTCGCCCGCGTCGGGCCGGACGGTCGTCCGTCGTCCACGACGGGTGCGCCCGTCAGCCGGCGACCACCGACACCTCTCCGATGCCCAGCGCCCGGACCGGCTCCTCGATCTGTGCCGCGTCACCGACGAGGACCGTGACCAGCCGGTCGTCCGGGAAGGCGTTGACCACCGCTGCGGTCGCCTCGACCGTGCCGGTCTCCGCGAGCCGGGCGTACAGCTGTGCCTGGTAGTCGTCCGGGAGGTGCTGCTCGACCTGGTCGGCGAGGGTGCCCGCGACGGAGGCCGCCGTCTCGAACTTCAGCGGTGCGACACCCACGAGGTTCTGCACGGCCGTCTCGCGCTCTTCATCGGTCAGCCCCTCGGCCGCGAGGGTCCGAAGGACAGTCCACAGGTCCTTCAGCGCCGGTCCGGTGGACTCCGTGTCCACCGATCCGCTGATGGCGAGCATTGCGGCACCGGTCGCCCCCGAGGCGGAATCCGGGGCCGACGACCGCAGCACCTGGGCGAAGGCCCGTACGCCGTAGGTGTAGCCCTTCTCCTCGCGCAGCACACGGTCCAGCCGGGAGGTGAGCGTGCCGCCCAGGCAGTAGGTGCCGAGCACCTGGGCCGGCCACACGCTGTCGTGACGGTCGGCGCCGATCCGGCCGATCAGCAACTGCGTCTGCACCGCGCCCTGACGATCGACGATCACCACGCGGCCGGTGTCGTCCGCGGTGATCGGCGGGGCGGGGCGGGGCTCGGTGGTGTCCCCGGACCAGTCGCCGATGGTGTCGGCGAGCAGGGCGTCCAGGTCGATGCCGGTGAGGTCACCGACGACCACGGCGGTCGCCGTGGACGGCCGGATGTGGGCATCGAAGAAGGCGCGCACGGCTGCCGAGTCGATCCGCTCCACCGTCTCCTCGGTGCCCTGGCGTGGGCGCGACATCCGCGCCGTGGCCGGGAAGAGCTCCTTGGAGAGCTGCTTGGCGGCGCGCCGGGCCGGGTTGGCCTGCTCGTGCGGAATCTCGTCGAGCCGGTTGCGTACCAGCCGTTCGATCTCGCTGTCGGCGAAGGCGGGCGCCCGCAGGGCCTCGGCGACCAGTGCGAGTGCCTTCGCCAGCCGGGAGGCCGGGACCTCCAGGGAGACCCGGACGCCGGGGTGGTCGGCGTGCGCGTCGAGGGTGGCGCCGCAGCGCTCCAGCTCGGCGGCAAACTCCTCGGCGGTGTGCTTGTCGGTGCCCTCGGACAGCGCCCGCGACATGATCGTGGCCACACCGTCGAGCCCCTCGGGCTCTGCGTCCAGCGGGGCGTCGAGGAAGATCTCGACCGCCACCACCTGCTGGCCGGGGCGGTGACAGCGCAGCACCGTGAGGCCGTTGGGCAGGGCGCCACGCTCCGGCGCGGGAAAGGCCCAGGGGCGGGCGACGCCGGGGGCCGGCTGCGGGTGGTACTGCATGGAAACTCCAGTCGCGGCAGCGTCGGTCACTTGTCCGCTCCTTCGTGCGCGTCGGTCTCTTCGGCGTCGGTCTCATCGGTGTCCGCTGCGTCCGCGGGCTCGGCCGATTCGACCGGCTCGTAGACCAGCACCGCCCGGTTGTCGGGGCGCAGCTGGGCCTTGGCGACCGCCTGGACCTCTTCCGCGGTGACATCGAGCACCCGCTGCACGGCGGTCAGGGCGAGCTGCGGGTCGCCGAACAGCACGGTGAACCGGCAGAGTTCGTCGGCGCGGCCCGCGACCGTACCGAGCCGGTCCAGCCATTCGCGCTCCAACTGGGCCTGCGCACGCTCCATTTCCTCGGGCGTGGGGCCCTCGGCGGCGAACCGGGCGAGCTCCTCATCGACCGCGGCCTCGATCTGCGGCACCTCGACGCCGCCGGACGTCTTGACGTCCAGCCAGCCGAGCGAGGGCGCACCGGCCAGCCGCAGCAGCCCGAACCCGGCCGCCACAGCCGTCCGGTCACGGCGGACCAGCCGGTTGTGCAGCCGCGACGACTCGCCGCCGCCGAGCACGGTCAGCGCGAGGTCTGCCGCGTCGCACTCACGGGTGCCGTCGTGCGGCAGCCGGTAGGCGGCCATCAGCGCCCGCGCCGGGACCTCCTCGTGCACCTCTTCGCGCAGCTGCTCGCCGATGATCTCGGGGAGCGTGCCGTCGCGCGGCGGCTGCTTGCCGTCGTGGGACGGGATGGAGCCGAAGTACTTCTCGATCCAGGCGAGCGTCTGCTCGGGGTCGATGTCACCGACGACCGAGAGCACCGCGTTGTTGGGAGCGTAGTACGTACGGAAGAAGCTGCGCGCGTCCTCGAGGGTCGCGGCGTCCAGGTCGGCCATCGAACCGATCGGTGTGTGGTGGTACGGGTGGCCCTCGGGGTAGGCCAGTGCCGTCAGTTTCTCGAACGCCGTGCCGTAGGGGACGTTGTCGTAGCGCTGGCGACGCTCGTTCTTGACGACGTCGCGCTGATTCTCCATGGACTCCTCGTCGAGCGCGGCGAGCAGCGAGCCCATCCGGTCCGCCTCGAGCCAGAGGGCCAGCTCCAGCTGGTGCGTGGGCATGGTCTCGAAGTAGTTGGTGCGCTCGAAGCTGGTGGTCCCGTTGAGCGAACCACCGGCCCCCTGCACCAGCTCGAAGTGTCCGTTCCCCTTGACCTGGCCGGAGCCCTGGAACATCAGGTGCTCGAAGAGGTGAGCCAGACCGGTGCGTCCCTTGACCTCATGGCGCGAGCCGACGTCGTACCAGAGGCAGACCGCGGCGACCGGGGTCAGATGGTCCTCGGAGAGCACCACGCGCAGGCCATTGGCCAGACGGTACTCGGTCGCTGTCAAGCCGCCGGAGCCGGCCTGGGCTGTGGCCGTGTGACCCATGGGCATGTACGTCCCTTCGATCGCGATACTGGATTTCCTGCGAGACCTGCCACTTTAAGCAAGCGCACAGACACCTGCCGAAGTTCCCATACCGCGGAAGTTCGCGTGAAAGAGGGGCGCATCCCCCGCGGGAGGGGCCGTGAAACCACCTCGGCAGCGGTCGGGATCAGCTCTTGGGACGGGTCGAGGTCGGCGATGTCAGCGCGGCGGTCCACAATGGTCGGCGTCAGAACCTGAGGTTGCCCGAACAGAATCCGTGAAGGAGTCGCAGCAGCGATGGCCCGCCGCAGCACGAAGACCCCGCCGCCGGACGACTTCGAGGAGAAGATCCTCGACATCGACGTCGTCGACGAAATGCAGGGCTCCTTCCTTGAGTACGCATACTCGGTGATCTACTCCCGGGCCCTGCCGGACGCCCGTGACGGCATGAAGCCGGTGCACCGCCGCATCGTGTACCAGATGAACGAGATGGGCCTGCGCCCCGACCGCGGCTATGTGAAGTGCGCCCGTGTCGTCGGCGAGGTCATGGGCAAGTTGCACCCGCACGGCGATGCGTCCATCTACGACGCGCTGGTCCGTCTGGCGCAGCCGTTCTCCATGCGGCTCCCCCTGGTGGACGGCCACGGCAACTTCGGCTCGCTCGGAAACGACGACCCGCCGGCCGCCATGCGGTACACCGAGTGCCGGATGGCCGACGCGACGTCACTGATGACGGAGTCGATCGACGAGGACACCGTCGATTTCCAGTCGAATTACGACGGCCAGGAGCAGGAGCCGACCGTTCTCCCGGCCGCGTACCCGAACCTCCTGGTCAACGGGGCGTCCGGGATCGCTGTCGGCATGGCGACCAATATGCCGCCGCACAACCTGGGCGAGGTCATCGCCGCCGCGCGTCATCTGATCAAGCATCCGGGTGCCGACCTGGAGACCCTGATGCGGTTCGTCCCCGGTCCCGATCTGCCGACGGGTGGCCGGATCGTGGGGCTGGGCGGTATCAAGGACGCTTACGACCGCGGGCGCGGCACGTTCAAGATCCGTGCGATGGTCGCCGTGGAGAATGTGACGGCGCGCCGCAAGGGTCTGGTCGTCACCGAGCTGCCCTTCGCCGTCGGCCCGGAGAAGGTGATCTCCAAGATCAAGGATCTGGTCTCGGCGAAGAAGCTCCAGGGCATCGCGGACGTGAAGGACCTCACCGACCGCGAGCACGGCCTGCGCCTGGTCATCGAGGTGAAGAACGGCTTCGTGCCGGAGGCCGTGCTGGAGCAGCTCTACAAGCTGACGCCGATGGAGGAGTCCTTCGGCATCAACAATGTGGCGTTGGTCGACGGACAGCCGCTCACTCTGGGCCTCAAGGAGCTCCTTGAGGTCTATCTCGACCACCGCTTCGACGTGGTGCGACGGCGCAGCGAGTTCCGCCGGGGCAAGCGCCGCGACCGACTGCATCTGGTCGAGGGCCTGCTCGTCGCGCTGATCGACATCGACGAGGTCATCCGGCTCATCCGGTCCAGTGACAACTCGGTGCAGGCGAAGGAGCGACTCATCGAGCGCTTCTCGCTGAGCGAGGTCCAGACGCAGTACATCCTGGACACCCCACTGCGCCGGCTGACCCGGTTCGACCGGATCGAGCTGGAGAGCGAGCGGGACCGGCTCAACGCCGAAATCGACGAGCTGACCACCATCCTCGAATCGGACACCGAGCTGCGCAAGCTCGTCTCCTCCGAACTGGCCGCGGTCGCCAAGAAGTTCGGCACCGACCGGCGTACGGTGCTGCTGGAGTCGGCCGGTTCGCAGGTCGCCTCGGTGCCGCTGGAGGTCGCGGACGACCCGTGCCGGGTGCTGCTGTCATCGACCGGCCTGCTGGCCCGTACCGCCAATGACGATCCGATCGTCTTCGTCGAGGACGCCAAGCGCGCCAAGCACGATGCGATCGTTTCGGCCGTGCCGGCGACGGCCCGTGGCGATGTGGGCGTGGTGACGTCCACGGGGCGGCTGCTGCGACTCGCGGTGATCGATCTGCCTCAGCTGCCGGACACCCATGCGGCGCCCAACCTGTCGGGCGGTGCGATGGTTGCGGAGTTCCTCGCGCTGGAGAGCGACGAGGAGGTCATCTGCCTCACCACGCTCGACGAGGCCTCCCCCGGCCTGGCGATCGGTACCCTTCAGGGGGTCGTCAAGCGGGTGGTGCCGGACTACCCGGCCAACAAGGACGAGTTGGAGGTCATCGCCCTCAAGGAGGGTGACCGGATCGTCGGCGCCGCCGAACTGCGTACGGGCGAGGAGGACCTGGTCTTCATCACGTCCGACGCCCAGCTGCTGCGCTACCCGGCGGCGCAGGTGCGGCCGCAAGGCCGACCCGCGGGAGGTATGGCGGGGATCAAGCTCGCGGCGGACACCGCGGTGATCTCATTCACCGCGGTGGATCCGGCGGCGGACGCGGTGGTGTTCACGGTGGCGGGTTCGCACGGCACGCTGGACGACTCGGTGCTGACATGCAAGCTCACCCCGTTCGACCAGTATCCGCGCAAGGGCCGGGCCACCGGTGGGGTGCGCTGTCAGCGGTTCCTCAAGGGCGAGGACGTTCTGGTGTTCGGCTGGGCGGGTGCGACGCCTGCCCGGGCCGCGCAGAGGAACGGCATGCCGACCGAGCTGCCGGAGCCCGACCCGCGGCGCGACGGTTCGGGGACGCCGCTGGTCAAGCCGGTCGCGGTGATCGCGGGACCGGTTTAGAGCCTGTCGGGTGACCTCCGATCGGATAGCGGACGCGGTCCGGTGCGTGCGATTCCAAGGCGGAGGAGGGAGTCAACGCGAAGGGGTCCCCCCATGCCTTCAAGGCCTACGGGGAAGTTGGTGACTGACGACAACGCGGGAAGCATGCGTGCCAGGGCGTGGCCGCCCGGTCGGAGGTCACCCGACAGGCTCTGAGGCACTCGGCCGGGCGACGGGTGGCGTACCGCTACGAGTCGTCGTCGCCCGCTGCACGTACCGCAGGACGCCCCACATGCTTCGCTCATGTGCGGCGTCCTGCGTCGTGCCACCTGCCGACGCGGCGCTCTCCCGGCAGCCGTCCAGCTCCTTGTGCAGGGCCTCAGGGTCGATGCCTGAGCCGATCAGCACCAGTTGGGTGAGGCGCGGTTCGTCGCGCGTCCACGGCTGCGGGTCGAACCGCAGGAACCTGCCGACCGCGTGCAGGACGTACTTGTTGCCGCGGTCGCCCACGCCGAAGTCGACGAACCCCTTGATCCGGTAGAGCCCTTGCGGCCTGGAGTCGAGAAACTCCATCAGTCGGCGGGGGTTCATGGGTACGTCCGCGGTGAAGGACACGCTCTCGTACGCGGCATGCAGATGGCGCTCGTGCCCGGCGTCGGCCTCGTCCTCGGCCCGCTCCGCCAGGAGCAGATCCTCGAAGGTGAGCTGGCGCGCCTTCTCCTCACCGTCCGGCCGCAGCGCCGGGTCGAAGAGCAGTTCGGGGTCGATGCGTCCGTACGTGGCACAGATGACGGCGGCCGTGCTGCTACCGGGTCCTCCGTCGGGGGCCGGGACACCCGTCGCGGCGATGACATCGCGAATACGTGCCTGCTCCTCGCTCCCGACCCGGTCGGTCTTGTTCAGCACGACAAGATCGGCGACGGCGAGATGGCGGTCGATCTCCGGGTGGCGCCGACGGGTGGCGTCGAACTCGGCGGCATCGACGACCTCCACCAGTCCCCCGTACACGATGTACGGATTGTCGCTGGCCAGGAGCATGCGCACGAGCTCCTGCGGCTCCGCCAGTCCGCTGGCCTCGATGACGATCACGTCGAGGCGGGCGGCAGGCCGGGTCAGCGTCTCCAGGAAGGTGTCGAGTTCGCTCGCGTCGACCGCGCAGCACAGACATCCATTGCCCAACGAGACCGTCGAGCCGACCTGCCCCGAGACCGTCATGGCGTCGATCTCGATGGAGCCGAAATCGTTGACGATCACGCCGATCCGGTTTCCCGCACGATTGCGGAGGAGGTGGTTGAGCAGTGTCGTCTTGCCGGATCCCAGGAACCCCGCAAGGACGACAACCGGGATCTGCTGCTTGCGGAGCGGGGACGACGGGTTCAACGGAGACCTTCCTCGGGGACGTCAGGGCGCCGGGACCGGCTGCGGCGGGGGCGTACCGACGTAACGGGCCGCCGGGCGGATGATCTTCGCGTCGTCCGCCTGCTCCAGGATATTGGCGCTCCAGCCGGGCGCGGCTGACGCTGCGGTACGGCGAGACGGGCTGCCCGGAACACCGCTACACCTGGTCCACCGGCGGGCAGGCCTGAGAGGTCCCGTCCATACGGTGCAAACGCGCGGCTACACCGCCCCTGCCCCGGTCAGCGCACGGACCTCGGTCTCCGCGTGCTTGGCGGCATCGGGCGGCTCAGTGGAGGTGACCGTTCCGACCCAGCCGGCCAGGAAGCCCAGCGGGATGGAGACCAGGCCGGGGTTCTCGAGGGGAAAGAGCTGGAAGTCGGCGCCGGGGAAGAGCGCGGTCGGGCTGCCGGAGACGACCGGAGAGACCAGCACGAGCAGCACGGCGGGAATCAGCCCGCCATAGACCGACCAGACTGCTCCCCGGGTGGTGAAGTTCCGCCAGAACAGGGAGTACAGCAGCACCGGGAGGTTGGCCGAAGCGGCGACGGCGAAGGCGAGCCCCACCAGGAACGCCACATTCAGGCCCTGGGCGACCAGGCCGAGCCCGATGGCGGCCACCCCGATCCCGGCCGCGGCGACCCGGGCCACGGCGACCTCGCTGTACTGCTTGGAGTCCGGACGTCTGAGCGAGGCATAGAGGTCATGGGCCACGGAGGCGGACGAGGCGAGGGTGATCCCCGCGACGACGGCAAGAATGGTCGCGAAGGCGACGGCAGCTACGACGGCGAACAGAATCGTTCCCCCGGTGGATCCTTCGCCACCGCCGAGCACCAGGGCCAGCAGCGGAACCGCTGTGTTTCCCGCGGGATTCGACTCCCGTACCTCGGCGGAGCCGACCAGAGCCGCCGCCCCGAATCCGAGCACGATGGTCATCAGGTAGAAGCTGCCGATGAGCCCGATGGACCAGACGACTGAACGGCGGGCCGCACGGGCGGTGGGCACGGTGTAGAAGCGGGACAGGATGTGCGGCAGCCCCGCCGTACCGAGGACCAGAGCCAGTCCCAGGCTGATGAAGTCGACACGTGCCGTCCAGGTTCCGCCGTACCGAAGACCGGGCGAGAGGAACCGGCTGCCGTGCCCGCTCCGGTCGGCGGCAGAGTTGAGCAGGGCGTTGAAGTTGCCGTGGAAGTGGACCAGGACGAGCACGGTGAGCACGACCGCTCCCGCCATCAGCAGAACGGCCTTGACGATCTGGATCCAGGTGGTGGCGCGCATCCCGCCGAGCGACACATAGATCACCATGAGCGCCCCGACACCGATGACGGTCCAGGAGCGGGCGGCACCGCTGGTGCCGCCGAGAAGGAGAGCCACCAGGCTGCCCGCGCCCACCATCTGTGCCACCAGATAGAGCACGGAGACGGTGACGGACGAGGTGCCCGCGGCGATCCGGACCGGCCGCTCCGCCATCCGCGCCGCCACCACGTCGGCCAGTGTGAACCGGCCGCAATTGCGTACCAGTTCGGCGACCAGCAGCAGGACGACGAGCCAGGCGACGAGGAAACCTACTGAGTAGAGCATGCCGTCGTAGCCGAAGAGGGCGATCAGGCCGGAGATGCCGAGGAAGGACGCGGCCGACATGTAGTCGCCGGCGATGGCGAAACCGTTCTCCATGGGGGAGAACAGCCGGCCGCCCGCATAGAACTCCTCCGTCGAGCCGTGCCGGTTGCGGCTCACCCAGGTGGTGATGGCGAGCGTCAGTGCGACGAAGGCGCTGAACAGCAGGAGGGCAAGAGTCTGATGGTTGCTGTTCAACGCCCGATCCCCCGCGTCATCTCCTGAGTCTCCCAGCGCAGATCGAGCGCGGCCCGATCCCTGCGGAGCCGTGCGTGACGCGCGTACGCCCCGGTGAGCAGGAAGGTCGTGAGGAACTGCCCGAGACCGGCGACCATCGCGAAATTGACCGCTCCGGCCACCGGACGGGCCATCAGCCCAGGCGCGGTGATCGCGGTGACGACGTAGGCGAGGTACCAGACGAGGAAGGCGAGGGTGGCGGGGATGACGAACCGCCGGTACCGGCGGCGCACTTCCTGGAAGGCGTCACTGCGCTGCACCTCCAGATAGATGTCGGCCGCGCTGTGGGCGCACTGCGGGCCCGCAGGCCCGGGTGGTCCGGCGGGAGCGAAGCTCCCCGTACCGTCCAGCTCGCCCCATCCGGAGGCCAGCGCGTCGTACCACGGGTCGTCGAGTCGCATCGTTGCGGTCTCACGCCCTGCTTCCTTCTCCACCGAACAACTCCCCTTGTCCACGGACCACTTCGGCCGCGTACCCAAGAATGGGCAGATCGGGAAGATCCCGGGCACTTCATTCGCCCGTCTTCACCTCTTCAGGTGAAGGTTGACCCGGGCGGCTGTGCGAGGCCCCCGAACGTACGCACAGGGCTGCACTGCCCTGATGTATGCCCATCAGGGCGGCAGCCCCGTAGAGCACCGCCCGCAGCGCCAGTCCCCCCGTCCAGACGAAGACGGTGGCCTGGGTGCCCTTGCTCCACAGCGAATTGTCGGCCTCGCACACAGCCGGGTAGTCCAGCCCCAGCCGGCGCCACTGCCACCTCTGCGCCGAGGACCGCCAGGACAGCGCCTCGTGACGCGGATCCACCAGCCCGGACTGGCGCAGCGACGTGACGAGGAGAATGCCCGGCAGGATCCACCGGCGCTTGTCGTCGGAGATCCGCTGTGTCAAGCGCGGACCACGACAACAGCGATGACGGCGATGTTCACCAGGACATTGACGAGCCCGGACCTGACTGCCACCGAGACGCGGGAAGGTTGAACGCCTTCGACGCCACAGAAACGACCCAATCAGGGATCGGCTCAGGAATTGATCGTGGGTGGAGTCGCCGTCTCCACCCACGGGCGGAGACGGCGTCGCTCAGGCGTCGATGCGCGAGCGGTCCAGGGTGGCGGCCGAGTTGGTGATGAACTCCTTGCGCGGTGCCACCTCATTGCCCATCAGCAGATCGAAGACCTGCTCGGACGATTCCAGGTCGCCGATGTTGATCCGGCGCAGAGTGCGGTGACGGGGGTCCATGGTGGTCTCCGCCAGCTGGTCGGCGTCCATCTCGCCCAGACCCTTGTAGCGCTGGATGGAGTCCTTGTACCGGACGTTCTTCCGCTGCAGCTCCATCAGCCGCTGGCGCAGCTCGCTGTCGGAGTACGTGTAGATGTACTTGTCCTGGCCCTTCTTGGGCTGGACAAGCTCGATCCGGTGCAGCGGGGGCACGGCGGCGAAGACCCGGCCTGCCTCGACCATGGGTCGCATGTAGCGCTGGAACAGCGTCAGCAGCAGAATGCGGATGTGCGCGCCGTCGACATCGGCGTCCACCAGCAGGACGATCTTCCCGTAGCGAGCGGCGTCAATGTCGAAGGTCCGCCCCGACCCGGCTCCTATGACCTGGATGATCGCACCGCACTCAGCGTTCTTCAGCATGTCCGAGACGGACGCCTTCTGGACGTTGAGGATCTTGCCTCGGATCGGCAGCAGTGCCTGGAACTCGCTGTTCCGGGCGAGCTTGGCCGTGCCGAGCGCGGAGTCGCCCTCGACGATGAAGAGCTCGCTGCGGTCCACGTCGTCGCTGCGGCAGTCTGCGAGCTTCGCCGGTAGCGAGGAGGACTCCAGCGCTGTCTTGCGGCGCTGTGCGTCCTTGTGCTGGCGGGCCGCGATGCGGGTGCGCGCGGCCGCCACGGCCTTGTCCAGGACCGCCCTGGCCTGGGCCTTGGCATCGCGCTTCGTCGAGGTCAGGAACGCCTTGAGTTCCTTGGCCACGACGTTGGCAACGATCCGGTTGGCCGCCGAGGTGCCGAGCACCTCCTTGGTCTGGCCCTCGAACTGCGGCTCTGCCAGCCGCACGGTGACGACGGCGGTGAGGCCTTCCAGTGCGTCGTCCTTGACGATGTCGTCCTCGGCCACGCGGAGCAGCTTGGCGGAGCGCAGCGCCTCGTTGACCGTCTTGGTCACAGAGCGTTCGAATCCGGTCACATGCGTGCCGCCCTTGGGGGTGGCGATGATGTTGACGAAGGACTTGAGGTTGGTGTCGTATCCGGTGCCCCAGCGCAGGGCGATGTCGACGGCGAGTTCACGGGTGACCTCGGTCGCCGTCATGTGACCGCGGTCATCCAGGACCGGCACGGTCTCCTTGAAAGTGCCCTGACCGGTCAGGCGCAGGACGTCGCAGACCGCCTTGTCCTGGGCGAGATACTCGCAGAATTCACTGATCCCGCCGTCGAAGCGGAAGATCTCCTCGGTCTTGCCTTCGCCGTCGAGACCGCGTTCGTCGCGGACGACGATCGTGAGACCGGGGACGAGGAAGGCCGTCTGCCGCGCGCGCTGGTGGAGCGTTTCCAGGTTGAGCTTGGCGTCCTTGAGGAAGATCTGCCGGTCCGCCCAGTACCGCACCCTGGTGCCGGTGCGCGCCTTCGGTACCCGCTTGCCTTTGCGCAGGCCGTTGGCCGGATCGAACGGGCTGTCCGGTCCCTGCTCAGTGAAGATCCCCGGAACACCGCGCCGGAAGCTGATCGAGTGGGTCGCGCTGCCGCGGTCGACCTCGACGTCGAGCCGGGCGGAGAGCGCGTTGACCACGGAGGCGCCCACGCCGTGCAGGCCGCCCGACGCGGCGTACGAACCGCCGCCGAACTTTCCGCCGGCATGCAGCTTGGTCATCACGACTTCTACGCCGGACAGGCCCGTCTTGGGTTCGACGTCGACCGGGATGCCGCGCCCGTTGTCCCGGACCTCCACGGAATTGTCGTCGTGGAGGATGACCTCGATGCGGTCGCAGTAACCACCGAGAGCCTCGTCGACGGAGTTGTCGATGATCTCCCAGAGGCAGTGCATGAGACCGCGGCTGTCGGTGGACCCGATGTACATCCCGGGGCGCTTGCGAACCGCTTCGAGCCCCTCGAGTACGAGCAGGTGCCGCGCGGTGTAGTTGGAACCGTCTCGGTCTGCTCCGGTCAGCAGCGCAGTGGACGGCACGGACGTATCGGCGGTCACGCGGTTCGCTCCTCGCTGAATTTCATTTGGGGCCCAGTGGGTAACGGGCTCGGCTTCGGTCGCCGCTGAGAGGGTACCGAGGCCTGGTAGAGCGGTTGTCACGCCACCCTCCGAGAACCCTCACACTAGTCCAATCTCGCATACACGTTCGATCCCTCGTAGGAGTGACGTACACATCACGTTCCCTTCCAGGCATGAACCATTTAGGCTCCGGGCACGTCCTCATGAACAAACCGGCAAGCCGGCCGGGAGGATCCACCAAGACAAGCAACGCGAAACCGTAGCGCTACGCAATACGGCACATTCGCCGCCAACCGGCAACAGACAGCCATCTTGAGAAGAAGTTTCGAAGAAAAGCCACGAGCGGGAACGTTTTCGGCCTGGTTGGATGTTGACCCTGGTACGACAGCTCGTCGAGCTAGAGAAGAGGCGACGTGACTACTGTTCTGACCCCCGCGAGCCCGCTGACCGCAGCAGACCGCTGCGACCGTTGCGGCGCCCAGGCATATCTGCGCGTCGTCCTGATCAGCGGCGGTGAACTGCTCTTCTGCGCCCACCATGGGCGCAAGTTCGAGCCGGAACTCAAGAAGATCGCCGCGGAAATACAGGATGAGACGGACCGGCTGACGGCCGCGCAGGCCCAAGCCGCCGAAGAGGAACAACACTGACACCTCGCATCCACGACGAGCCAGGGTCAGGTCCCGCACCTGACGACGGGCGGCTCCCCGAATGGGGAGCCGCCCGTTCTCGCGCCTACGCGTTGATTCCGTTCAGCTACCGCCCGGCATCCAGTCGATCGCAGCGGAGATCCGCGTGTACACCCCGGGGCTCCCGGCCTGGGCGCAGCCGTTCCCCCAGGACACCAGCCCGATGAGCCGCCCATCGGCCACCAGCGGCCCCCCACTGTCACCCTGGCATGCGTCATACCCGCCCAACAGTTCGCCCGCGCAGAGCATCACTGAGGCGTCATACGTACCGTCCCTGCCGCCCGGGTAGGCCTGCTCGCACAAGCTGTCCGGCAGGACGCTCACTTTCGCCGAGCGAAGTGACGATGCGTAGTCGCCATCGCCGGTCGTGTCACCCCACCCGTAGACGAGGGCCCCAGTACCCGGCTCGTATGCCGCGTCTCCGGATTCGGCCATCGGGACCACGCTCTTCGCGGGCAACGCGTCGGCCAGGGTGAGCACCGCCAGGTCCCCCGCGTTCGTGAGGGGATTGAACCCCGGATTGCTCCATGTCGCCTCTACCGGCACCTCCTGCCCCCCGGTCCCACGCAGGGCATCCCGGCCGGAGATGACCCGCAGATCGCGCACTTTGCCGACATCAACGCCGAGGGCCTCCCGGCTCAGGCAGTGCGCAACGGTCAGCACCTTCTTCGGCGCCACCACGACACCGCCGCAGAACTGGCCGGCGCGCGCCTCCCCGAACCGGTCGCGACTGGACAGCGCCACAACCCAGGGACTGTCCTTGACGTGTGCGGGCTGACCACCGATGACAATGCTGTCCGCCGCAGCCGGAGCGGGGGATCCGAGCGGTATCGCAGCCGAGGCGGCAACCAGGGCGAGCGCTCCGATCACGGCACGGAAGACGGTACGGGACATGCGCACTCCTCACTATGTGGTGAACCATTCTCACTCAGAGTCATCCCGGCTGTCACCGACCGCACCCGCAGATAGGCCGAGGGCCCGGCTCCCCACGGGATCCGGGCCCTCGGCCTGTACACTCCTGCGACCTAGTCGAGGTAGTCGCGCAGCACCTGCGAACGCGACGGGTGGCGCAGCTTCGACATGGTCTTCGACTCGATCTGACGGATGCGCTCGCGCGTCACGCCGTAGACCTTGCCGATCTCGTCCAGCGTCTTCGGCTGACCGTCGGTGAGACCGAAGCGCATCGAGACCACGCCCGCCTCACGCTCGGAGAGCGTGTCGAGCACCGAGTGCAGCTGCTCCTGGAGGAGCGTGAAGCTGACTGCGTCGGCAGGGACGACCGCTTCGGAGTCCTCGATCAGGTCACCGAACTCGCTGTCCCCGTCCTCACCCAGCGGGGTGTGGAGGGAAATCGGCTCACGACCGTACTTCTGGACCTCGATGACCTTCTCGGGGGTCATGTCGAGTTCCTTGGCCAGCTCCTCCGGCGTGGGCTCGCGACCCAGGTCCTGGAGCATCTGACGCTGCACACGGGCGAGCTTGTTGATGACTTCGACCATGTGCACCGGGATACGGATGGTGCGGGCCTGGTCGGCCATGGCGCGGGTGATCGCCTGCCGGATCCACCAGGTGGCGTACGTGGAGAACTTGTAGCCCTTGGTGTAGTCGAACTTCTCGACCGCGCGAATCAGACCGAGGTTGCCCTCCTGGATGAGGTCCAGGAAGAGCATGCCGCGGCCGGTGTAACGCTTGGCCAGCGAAACCACGAGACGGAGGTTGGCCTCCAGCAGGTGGTTCTTGGCGCGGCGGCCGTCCTCGGCAATGATCTCCAGCTCACGCTTGAGCTTCGGCGCGAGCTTGTCGGAGTTCGCCAGCTTGTCCTCGGCGAACAGACCGGCCTCGATGCGCTTGGCGAGCTCGACCTCCTGCTCGGCGTTGAGGAGGGGAACCTTGCCGATCTGCTTCAGGTAGTCCTTGACCGGGTCAGCCGTGGCGCCGGCGACGGCGACCTGCTGCGCAGGTGCGTCGTCCTCGTCGTCGTCGGAAAGGACGAAGCCCTTGTTCTCGCCCTCGCCCTCCTCTTCCTCGCCCTTGCCGGCCTTTACTTCCTCGGCCGCCTCGTCGCCGTCGAGGAGTTCGTCGTCCTGCTTTCCGGACTTCTTCGTTGCTGTCTTCTTGGCCGCCGTCTTCTTCACGGCGGTCTTCTTGGCAGCCGTCTTCTTGGCTGCTGCCTTCTTCGCAGGGCCGACCGCGGCAGCGTCGTCAGCCACCACGTCCACGGTCTCTGCCGACGGGGCGGCAGTGGCCGCGACAGTCCTGGTCACGGTCGTCTTGGCCGCGACAGTCTTGGTGGCGGTGCGCTTGACCGGGCTCTTTGCTGCGACGCTCTTGCGGGCACGTTTGGACGGCTCCGCGGCACTGACCATCAGCGTCACACCCTCTTCCTCGAGGATCTGGTTGAGGCTGCGCAGAACATTCTTCCACTGGGTTGGCGGAATCTGGTCAGCCTCGAAGGCCCGACGCACGTCATCGCCGGCGATCTGCCCATCAGCCTTTCCCCGCTCGATGAGCGCCATCACAGACTCGGACTCGGCGATCTCCGGCGGGAGCGTACGGGATGTGCTGGCCGACACGAACAACCTCTCGGAACGATGGAAACGGCTTCCGGCCCGGCCCTGGAGAGGGCTTGAGCCGACGACCGTCGGGCTGGGAATGTACCGACGGCGCGGGTTTGGCCTCAGAACTCCACAGCGCACTGAATGGCTGCTGTATTCCTTCCGCGGCGGTCACCTCTTAAGTCATCGCGCTGTTTCGAGGAGTGTTACGCCCAATCCGCGTGGCCCGAGTCACACCTCATTTGCGACGAACGTGACCAGGGGTAGCATCCCCCCACAATTGTGCCGCCGGACCACCGAGGCCCGGCGACACGTGATTCGCACACCCTGGCCGTGCTGCGCTCAGTGCTCGCGGGGCGCGGGCACCACCCGCTCTACCTCGGGGTGGACGATGAGCAGTTGGCGCATGGCCGCCTCGGCGCCTGCCGAGTCACCGGATGCGAGGGCATCGACGATCCGGGCGTGGTGACCGAGAGATGCCTCGGTGGGGCGGTCGCAGCCGGTGACGGGACCACCCGAGACCTGCAGGGCCGCGGAGACGATGCCGGAGAGGTGTTCGAGCATGCGATTGCCCGCCGCCTGGATGAGCAGGGAGTGGAACTCCGCGTCGGCCCGGGAGCAGGTGATCCCGTCGCCCTGCCCGAGCGCGTGCCCCATGATCTCGACCATGTCACCGAGGCGCTGCTGGATGTCCTCGCGGCCGTGACCTGCGGCAAGACGCGCAGCGAGCGGCTCGATCGTCCACCTGAGCTCACCCAGCTCACGGCGCTGGTCCTCACGCTGAGGGCCGAAGGCTCGCCATTCGATGATGTCGGGGTCCAGCAGATTCCAGTCACTGACGGGGCGAACCCGGGTGCCTACGTTAGGCCGGGCACTGACCAGGCCTTTTGCCTCGAGAACGCGCAGCGATTCGCGTACGACGGTGCGGGAGACCTCGAAACGCTGACCGATCTCTTCCGGCACGAGGGGGCGGTCGGCGCCCAGGTCACCGGAGACGATCATCTGGCCCAACTGCTGAACGAGTTGGCCGTGGAGGCCGCGGCCCCGACTGGCCGAGCCCCGTCGGCTTGCCCGGCCCAGCTCGGCATCGGGACCGTCCCAAGAGCGAAGAGCGGCACGCTCGCCGGTCGGCGCCTCCGCATACGGGTAGCGGTCGAGTTCACCCGCGCCGGCGAGGCCGGAATCGGCGGAGCGGGCGGCGGTCATCATGGTGTGCGCAAGGGTACTCACGCATCCTTTGTCGGCGCGGCTCAGCCGACCCTTGAGGTCTTTGGTGAAAAGCACACGAAAGGGTGATCAGCACCCACCCCCCAATTGACGCCTTATGGGTTGAAATCGGACATTTTCAAGGAAGTTGCGGGGCTAGAGCGATCTTCCGCCACCCCGCGATCACCAACGAACCCTGCCGCGAAGGCTGGTGAACAGATACGCACAGATCAGGAGCGACAACGACAACAACAACGCAGCACCCACAGGGTGTGCCACCACGTGCACGACAGCTGCCACCCATCGGTCCGTCTCGTGCGGCCAGCGAGGCCACACCAGCTCCCCGAGCCCGCCCGGGAGTCCGACGACCGGACGAGAGGTCGACCCCGTCAGCACACTCCGGACAAGTGGAGCAACGAGTACGGGAACGGCGAGTACCGCAGCAACACCGGCCGCCGTCACCCGGAAGACTCCGGCGGCCAAGAGACCCGCCCAGGCGCAGCCCACGGTCAGCCCCACCCAATTCGCGCTCAGGGATACAGAATTCGGCGGAATCCTGATCAAATCGTCGCCGTACACGAAGCGAAGCGCTTCGGCAGAGGCCAGCACGACACTCAGAGCGAGCACCAGAGCGACGCCCGCTGACACCACCAGCTTGGCAAGAAGCAACCCCAGACGGCGGGGGACAGCACCTCGGCCCGCCGCAAGCGCGGGATAGCGGAACTCGTCACCGTACGAGAGGGCGCCGAGCAGTCCGGCTCCGACTGCTGCTGGTGGCAGCGGCAGCAGCGACGGCCAGGCCGCCAGCACCTTCGGCAGCTGGGCATGACCGGAGCGGGCGAGGAGAACAGAGAGCGCGACCGAGGAGACAAGAACAGCGGCCATGACCAGGGTCGTTGTTCTGACACCGAGGAGGCGGCGCAGTTCGTATCGCAGCGGGTGGAGCGGGCCACGGGTCGGGCAGCGTCGGATCGGCGGAGGCAGTTCCGAGCCAGATGCCCGCGCGACCGGCCGCGATTCGGTTTCTCCTCCGCCAACAGCGGGGTCCTCGGGGCCTGCGGGGTCCATGGCGCCTGTGGGGCTTGTGGTGTCTGTGGAACCAGTGTCGCCGACCTCGTCGGCGAGTTGATGCACCGGGATCCCGTGCCGGAATGCCGCGTCGCCGATCTCCGCGCAGGTGGAGCCGTACACGGAGAGACGACTGCTTGCCTCGGTGACCACCTCGACCGAGCGCTTGGCCGCTCGGGCCTCGCGGCTGACGACGGCGGCGAGGCGGGCTGCGTGCGGGGTCCGGACCGCGACCCGGGGGCGGAGTCGGGTCCGGGAGAAGTCGCTGACACCCTGGTTGGCGACGAGACGTCCGCAGTCGATGGTGACCACCTGATCGGCAGTCCTCGCGGCCCTTTTTGGATCGGTCGTGGTGTAGAGGACGGTCCCACCCTGGGCGGCATGGGCCTGGAGCAGCCCGTACAACCAGCACTCCTCGCGCGGAGAGAGACCTTCTGCGGGGTCGTCGAGGATGAGCGTGTGCGGGTCGCCGAGCAGCGCCGAAGCGAGGGCGAGCCTGCGGTCCATGCCGCGCGAGAGCGCGCCGATGCGCTCGTCCCGGAGTCCGGCAAGACCGACGGCCTCGAGCAGCTCGTCGGCCCGGGACGCCGGTACACCTGCGGCGGCGCAGAGCATGCGTAGCTGACCACGGGTGGTACGGGCGGGGTGCCCAGGCACGTCTCCGAGGAATACGCCCACCTCACGCGCGGGGTGCGGGATGCGGTGCAGCGGTCTGCCGCGGAAGTAGGTGACCCCCCGCCCCGAGTCGAGTTCGAGCATCAGGCGGAGGGCTGCGGTCTTTCCGGATCCGGGGACGCCCAGAAGTGCGGTGACGTGACCGGGCCCGACTTCGAAGGTGAGATCGTCGACTGTGGCCGGAAGGCCGCAGCGGGGGGCGCTGGTGAGTCCGATGGCCTGGAGCATCGCTTCTCTCTCGGAAGATGAGACCGCTCGGCGGCAGGGCGGGTACCGCAGCAAGATAACGCTACATATCCGACTTTTTGCGCAACACCGACCCTGCGGGCGTTCCGCAAGGTCAGACTTCCGGCCTCAGCATCGGCGGGTTGAGCACGGTGGCCGCACCGGCCCGGAAGAGCTGGGCGGGGCGACCGCCCTGCCGAGTGGTCGTCCCGCCGGCTGGCACCAGGAAGCCGGGCGTGCCTGTCACCTTGCGGTGAAAGTTCCGCGGGTCGAGAACCACGCCCCACACCGCCTCGTACACCCGCCGGAGTTCACCGACCGTGAACTCCGGCGGGCAGAAAGCAGTGGCCAGGGAGGAATACTCGATCTTGGAACGCGCGCGTTCGACGCCGTCAGCAAGGATCTGCGCATGATCGAAGGCCAGCGGAGCCTGGTTTTCACCCTCCTGGCCAAATCCCCCCTCCGGTCCGAGCAGGTCCTCAACAGGTGCCCAGCGTGCGCTGTTCGCATCGCCGCCCGCCCGCGGGGCCGGCAAATCGGGGGCCAGAGCGAGGTGAGCGACACTGACGACCCTCATCCGGGGGTCACGCCCTGGGTCGCCATAAGTGGCGAGCTGTTCGAGATGGGCACCGTTGCCTACCGCCGGGGCTGCCGGGTCCTGGGCGCACAGGCCGGTCTCCTCCACGAGCTCGCGCGCCGCTGCGGCTCCGAGATCCTCATCGGCTTTGACGAACCCGCCGGGCAGTGCCCATCGCCCCTGGAACGGTGGCTCACCGCGGCGCACCACCAGCGCACAGAGCGCATGACGGCGCACCGTGAGCACGACCAGGTCGACGGTGACAGCGAAGGGCGGAAAGGTCGACGGGTCGTAGGGCGGCATGCGGCGATCATAGTCGTCTGCCTGACGATAAACACTCCTTTCGCTGTGCTCTTCGCGTGACTGCCTTCCTCATGTTCTTCGGCGTGACTCGCTGTGTCGTGATCCCGCCAGGCTCTTCGTCCGTCGTGACACGGGATTTCCTCCCGGGGGCCGGCATTCGCTCCCCCGGGTCCGCCCGGGGGCTGCGAGCCCCGGTCCCGAGCCCGACCGCACCGTCGATGACCGCGGCTCACCGCCGGTCCGGGACCGTCGGCCGACCGGGAGCCTCCGGGGCGCCGGCCACCGACGCTGCCGAGATCACCGAGTCCGTGCACCACTTCGGCTCCTCCTGGGCCGTCCCCGCAGCGGGCGTCGAACCGCAGCCGGCCCTTGAAGCGGCACGGCTTCGCCCCGATGGGTCGTGACCCCCTCAAGCCGGTGTCCTACTGAGCACCGGCCGCCCACACCGCATACCGGCGCAGCACCCGGGCCGCCACCACAGCCTCCGGCTGAGCTGAGAGCCTGTCGGGTGACCTCGCTGGGTGGGGCGGCCGGAGCGTTCCGAGAAGCTGCATACGGCACAACCCCCGCTGCCTCCGCCCTCCGCGCGGTGCCGACCAAGGATCCCTGCGCCGGGCCTTCGACAAGAGGGATCACAGAGTGACAAGGCGCGGGGCTCATCGACCGCTCCTGGAACCGCGACGGCTGGGCGATGCCTGCCCGGACCGGCGTCGGCCAGCGGCCGTTTCGGGGCGGACGGAGCTGGATGGGGTCTTCCTTCGCCGCGTAGTGGCCGGGCGTACCGTGCGGGGCCGCGTGCTCCGGTCCGCACGGTGGCCGCGCCGGCCCGTCCGGGCGGTGCGCTCCCCCCGGAGACAGCGACGCAGCGTCTCCGGATCAAGCCCTTGATTGCAGGCCTCATGCAGAAGCTGAGCAAAGGTGTACGCAGGATCCACCCGCAGGGCGAGACCCAGCGCGACCCGTGCACCCGGTTCATCACCCGTCGACCAGGAGACCCACCCGGCCAGGGTCAGCGGGGCTGCGGCGTGCTCCTCGTACGGTGCGACGCAGCGACGGGACAGCGCCCGCCAGAGCCGCAACGCGGAATCGGCTTCGGGGCCTTCCATCCATTCCGCGGCCTTGTCACGGGTTTCCCGGTCCTGCAGACCAAGGATCAACGCAGCGGCTTCGTCATGGCTGATCAGCCGGTCGTCATTGACGTCCGACGCGGAGGGCACCGTCACCGGCGCCTCCCTGAGGCGTTCCATGAGCTTTCGGGCAAGTCCCAGGGTCTCTCGGGCCACATCCTTGCGTCCCACCTCGTCGAGGATCTTCGGCACCAGCTCGGCCCCGGCCGAGTCAAGTGCCCGTTGCTGCTCTGCCGCCGCCGTGGTGTCCAGGGGGGCAAGCCTGGCTTCCATCTCCCGCAGCGATCCCCGCACTTGAATGCCGGCGTATGCGGCGGCGGCCGCCATCACCGAGGTGCCTGAAAGAGCCAGCTGGTTCCCCTCGGTCGGGCAGCAACGCTCGTCCGGGCAGCAGTACGACCAGTACCGGCCGTCAGAGATGCAGAGCGCCTCGAGCACGGGTACGTCGAGCGCGCCGCAGGCCGTACGCAGACGCTGGGCAAGAGGCCGAAGCCGCTCCATGACCTGACTGCCGTTCCCGCCCTCGACAGGATCCTGGCAGAGGAAGATGACGATCGCGTCAGGGCGCTCCCCACGCCGCTCGCTCCCCTTGATCAGACACTCGGCAAGCTGCTCGGCGACGGGCGGCCATTCTTGAGGTGACTGCGGGATGCCGAGCCTGAGCCGCCCGCCGAAGCGCCCCCGGCCGCCGTGCAGGGCGACCATGACCACGCTGTCGTTCGGGTGGAACCCCATGAGATACGGGAGGGCGTCGGCGAGTTCGGCAGGCCCCCGCAGGGTGATCTGCTGCTCGTCGACCGGACCGGTGGATTCGTGGTGCTGGTTCATGGCATGACGGTCCCGCGGACGGCCAGATCCCGCTACCCCTGTGGATAAAGTTATCCACAGGGGTAGCGGGGTCGTTCGCGGTTTGCCGTAGTCATCGGGTTGCATGGGGGCATGACCAACGCAGACCGCGCAGAGCTCAGGGCTTCGGCCGATTCCGTACTTGCCCGACTCGTCGGGGACACCTCAGGCGCTGCACGGCTGCGGGAGGATCAGTGGCGTGCCATCGAGGCGCTCGTCGCCGACAAGCGCAGAGCCCTGGTCGTCCAGCGGACCGGCTGGGGCAAGTCCGCCGTGTACTTCGTCGCAACGTCGCTGCTCCGTGCGCAGGGCGGTGGACCGACCGTGATCGTCTCACCGCTGCTGGCATTGATGCGTAACCAGGTCGCGGCAGCGGCCCGGGCCGGAATCAGCGCGCGCACGATCAATTCATCCAACACCGAGGAATGGGACAGCGTCCAGGCCGAGGTGGCGGCCGGGGATGTGGATGTGCTGCTGGTCAGCCCCGAGCGGCTCAACAATCCTGATTTCCGGGACGAGGTTCTGCCCCGCCTCGCCGCCGCGACCGGGCTGCTCGTGGTCGACGAGGCGCACTGCATTTCCGACTGGGGCCACGACTTCCGGCCCGACTACCGACGTCTGCGGACCATGCTGGCCGACCTGCCCGCCGGCGTACCCGTGCTGGCGACCACCGCCACCGCGAACGCACGGGTGACCGCGGATGTCGCAGAGCAGTTGGGGACCGGCGCGGGTACGGATGCGCTCGTACTGCGTGGCCCGCTGGACCGGGAGAGCCTCAGCCTCAGTGTCCTCCAACTGCCCACTGCCGCGCACCGGCTGGCCTGGCTGGGCGATCACCTCAAGGAACTCCCGGGATCGGGGATCATCTACACGCTGACGGTCGCTGCCGCCGAAGAGATCACCACGTATCTACGCCAGTGCGGGCACACGGTGGCGTCCTATACCGGCCGCACCGAGAATGCCGACCGCCAGCAGGCGGAGGACGACCTCCTTGCCAACCGTGTCAAAGCCCTGGTGGCAACGTCCGCGCTGGGGATGGGGTTCGACAAGCCCGACCTGGGCTTCGTCGTTCATCTGGGCTCCCCCTCCTCCCCCATCGCCTACTACCAGCAGGTGGGGCGCGCGGGCCGTGGCGTCGAGCATGCGGAGGTGCTGCTGCTCCCGGGCAAGGAGGACGAGGCGATCTGGCAGTACTTCGCATCGGTTGCCTTCCCTCCCGAGGAGCAGGTCCGGCGGACGATCGATGCTCTCGCCGAGGCCGGTCGTCCGTTTTCCCTGCCGGCTCTGGAGCCGCTGGTCGACCTGAGACGCACCCGCCTGGAGACCATGCTCAAGGTGCTCGACGTCGATGGCGCGGTCAGGCGGGTCAAGGGCGGCTGGGTCGCCACGGGTGAGCCCTGGGTGTACGACTCCGAGCGCTACACCTGGGTGGCCCGCCAACGGGCGTCCGAGCAGCAGGCGATGCGCGATTACGCGACGACGAAAGGCTGCCGGATGGAGTTCCTGCGCCACCAGTTGGATGACGAGGAGGCAACCGCCTGCGGACGCTGTGACAACTGCGCGGGTGGCCGTTTCGACAACCACGTGTCCGGTGCGGCCCTGGACGGTGCGCGGGGCGAACTCAGCAGGCCCGGCGTGGAGGTGGAGCCCCGCAAGATGTGGCCGACCGGCCTGGCTGCCGTGGGCGTCGACCTCAAGGGCCGTATTCCTGCGGGAGAACTCTCGTTCACCGGCCGTGCGCTGGGCCGACTCTCCGACATCGGCTGGGGCAACCGGCTGCGTCCGATACTGGCGGCGCAGACACCGGATGCCCCCGTCCCGGTCGACGTGACGAACGCGGTGGTGAGCGTACTGGCCGACTGGGCCAAGGGGGCCGGCGGATGGGCATCCGAAGCCGAGGACGCCTCACCCCGACCGGTCGGGGTGGTCACGGTCGCCTCGCACAGCAAGCCTCAGCTCATCCAATCGCTCGGCAGCCGCATCGCCGAGGTCGGCCGGATGCCCCTGCTCGGCAGCGTCACCTATGCGTCAGGGGCCGCAGGAGTACGGATCTCGCAGACCAACAGCGCGCAGCGGGTTCGGGCTCTGCACGAAGCACTGGTCGTGGAGCCCGAACTGGCCGACTCCTTGGCCGCGGCAGGCGGTCCGGTACTGCTTGTGGACGATCTCTCGGACACCGGCTGGACACTGGCCGTGGCGGCGCGGCTGCTGCGCCGGGCCGGGGCACAGGGGGTGTTTCCGCTGGTCCTCGCCGTTCAGGCGTGACAGCAGGCGTCATCCGGGCACAGCGTGGGCAGGGATATCAGAGTCATTCCGGCTGATTCCCGTCAGCTGCGCCAATTGCTCGTTGCCGCCCGCCGATACGCCAGGAACAATTGGACTCGCTCCCCGCACGGTCCCTTCGCGGCCCGGAAGGGCTGTGCCGCGGTGCGCCCCACTCGACCCTGCCCGCACCGTGCGCGCGTATGCGAAGGGAGGACCGTGACCTTCGGATTCGCTCCGTCCGCAGCCACTTCGATGTCGGCGTCTTCGGCATCCACCGACTCCGCCAACCGCCTTGCCAGGATGCTCGAACCGGCCGAGTGGGCCGAAGCGGGCATACCATTGCTGCGCAGTCCCCGCGAGGTTGTCAGCGGCCTGCACGCCCGGCACCGGCCGACCCCGGCCACCGCTGTCGTGGCCGTACTCGACCATGAGGAACGCCTCACGGCCAGCGCCTCGTTCGCCCGCCGTTCCACAGCCGCGGACGGCTGGGAGTTCCGCAATGCACTGTTGGCGCATTTGCGCCGGGTCATCCCGCACGACCTTCGCCGCCGCGCACCTGTCCGTACCGCAGTACTGCTCTACTGCCGCGAGGGCGACGAGCGTTGGACGGAGGAGGACGGAGCATGGATGTGGGGCCTGCGGGATGCCTGCACATTGCACGGCCTGCGATGCGGCGCGTACATCACGCTGACCCGCGACGGCTGGCAGGTGCTGGGCGAGGGCCGGGGCGGGCGTCGCCCCAACTCCACGTCACAGCCGTCCGCTCTCGCCGACACATCGCGCGACCATGATCCGTTCCCGCTGCGCAGCGGCGGCGGTGCAGCTCAGGTGTTGCGGCGCACCGCGGCCCACTGACCCGTGGTCGCGGGCCCGGCCGCCCTGCCGGGCAGCCGGGTCACCACGGTCCTCTGGACCCTGCGGCTCAGACGTTCGCACCGAGCACTGCGTTGATCCGCTGCGGGTCCCCGCACACGATCAGCAGGGCACCGGCGCGTTCACGGGCACTGGTCAGTGCGCCGGTAACGGCGTCACCGTCGCCGTTGATGGCGACGATCACCGCGGGACGGGGATTCACCCGGTCCATGGTCGCCGCACCGGCGAAGAAGACATCGTCGCCGGCTTCCTGCTGCGCCCAGTAGGCGGCCTCGCCGAAGGAGAGTTCGTGCGCGGCCCAGGGGTGCTGCTCACCGGTGGTGAGCACCAGGATGTCGCCCGGTGCGCGTCCGGAGTCGAGCAGCAGATCCACCGCTTCGTCGGCGGCGTCCAGTGCACTGGCGGCCGAGGCGGGGATCAGCTGGATCTGCGGTGCGGAACGATTCTCCGGCCGGGCCGCCTGCGGCTGGCCGGAGGTGGAGTGCGGGCGCTGCGCCGGAGGCGCGGGCCGCACGGAGCCGGGTCCCGGGCGACCGGGGCGCGGCGTGGCCGCTGAACGCGGACCGGGTACGGGACGGGGGGTCGACGCGGTGCGGCCTGCGGCCGGAGTGACGCGGGGACCCTGGGCGCTCTCGTGAATCTGAGGCTCCTCGGGGATGAGAGGCATGGGTGGTTGTCTATCAAACGCCGACACGCAAGGCATCAGCGGGTGGGTACATGTACGCGATCAGAAGTCGAAGCCGAGTTGGCCCCCGCTTTCCAGTGCAGCCGCCTCGGCAGAGAAGCGGACCTTCTTGAGGTGCTGCCACCTGGGCAGCACGTCGAGGTAGGCCCACGAGAGGCGGTGATGTGGTGTGGGTCCCCACTCCTCCAGCGCGGCCTTGTGTACGGGCGACGGGTAGCCGGCGTTGGCGTCGAAGGCAAAGGCGGCGTACTCGCCGGAGTCCGCGCCCAGTTCGGCCATCATCGTGTCCCGTCGGACCTTCGCGATCACCGAAGCGGCCGCGACCGCGATACAGGACTGGTCGCCCTTGATCACTGTGCGAACCTGCCAGGGCTGTCCCAGGTAGTCGTGCTTTCCATCAAGGATCACCGCGTCGGGCCGCACCGGCAGGGCATCGAGGGCGCGCACAGCGGCGAGGCGCAGTGCCGCCGTCATCCCCAAGTCGTCGATCTCCTGCGGAGAGGCATCACCCAGGCCGAACGCAGTGACCCAGTGCTCCAGCAACGGGGCCAGCTCCGCGCGGCGCTTGGGGCTGATCAGCTTGGAGTCGGTGAGCCCGGCGGGAGGTCTGCGAAGGCCGGTGACGGCCGCACACACAGTGACAGGTCCCGCCCACGCTCCGCGTCCGACCTCGTCGACACCGGCGACGATCTTGGCACCAGTGGTAGCGCGCAGTGAGCGCTCGACGGTGTGCGTAGGTGGTTCGTACGGCATGGCGCCTGTCAGCGTACGCCGATGGAAACGCCGACAACACCCCGGGGGCGCCCGACGGCCACGCCGGTCGCGGACGCCCGCGTGCAGTTTGCTGCGGTACACCGTCGCGGCCAGGGGTGGCGTCGGTGACCGGCTCGCTCATGGCTTCGGGCAACACATGGCCCAGCACGGTGTCCCGGCTGGAAACTTCCCTGGAGGACTGCGCCTACGAAGAGCTGTGCGCACGAAGTGGTGATCACGATGGCTTGCACCGGCGGAAGGAAAGCGCGAGTGCGAGTCACCGGCTGAAGGCTCTCAGCGGTATCTGCATCACATTCGTGAAGCACGGAACGCACCGGGGTGCAGGCCACCCCGCAGCGGCGCGGGGCGACCTGCACCGGTACGGCTCAGCTCACTGAGTGCCGTCCGTAGGGGTCGTATCAGTACGGGTCGTAAGGGTCGTACGGATCGTCTTCGTCACCGCCGCGGTCGCTGTCTCCGCCTCTCGTTCCCGCGCCGTCGCAGGACTCCACCAGATCGTTCGAGTTCCGCTTTCTCAGAATGTCCCGGGCCCGTGCCTCGCCCCAGCTGGTGGCGTACCAGGGAGCGTCGGAGGCTCGCAGCGACCGTTCGATGTCCTCGAGGGCGCAGGAGCGCAGCGGCTCGGGCAGCGTGTCCAGGGCCGGTACGGCGTCGGCCGAGAGGCCCCGCAGGTAGTCGATGTCGATCGAGCGGTCGTTGCGGTACCGCTGAACGTTCTGCTCCGCGATCAGCCCGTCGGGCGAGATCAGTCCGAACGCCAGTACAGCAACGGCCCCGCTCGCGGCGACGGCGCGCGGCAGCAGGCGGGCACCGAACACGCCGGCTGCCATGATCAGGACGAGCACCACGCCCAGCCAGAGTTCCACCGCAGCCACGGAGATGCGCAGCCGCGTCAGGCCGTACGCATCGACGTACAGGTCCATCCGCCTCAGTGCGGATGCCACGACGATGAGGGTGAGCAGGCACAGCGCGCCGAGCACGCTCCGTACGAGAGTGCGATCGCTCCCGCGTCCTCGAGGGGCCCAGCGCAGGGCGAGTGCGATCACCAGCAGCGTGAGGAGTGTGGCCCAGAGAAGCTGCCAGAAACCCTGCCGGGCGTACTGGGAGTAGCTGAGGTCGGTCTCGGCCATCACCTTGTCGTAACCGCCGAGCAGCACGGTGAGCTGAATGGCTATGAAGGCGGCGAACAGCAGATTCAGCGCGATGAGCGGCAGGGCCCATTCCAGCCGCCCGCGGGCCTTTCCCGGGCGGACGGTGATGCCGTCCCAGCGCACCGGGGCGGCCGC
The DNA here is from genome assembly GCF_055563255.1 of Streptomyces sp. NPDC002958. NCBI lineage: Bacteria > Bacillati > Actinomycetota > Actinomycetes > Kitasatosporales > Streptomycetaceae > Streptomyces > Streptomyces sp. NPDC002958. Next base: position 71,909 of record NZ_JBVHDS010000013.1, read on the forward strand.
GGAGTACGCGGCGGCGAGCGCACCGACCAGGCCGATCACGAAGAGGAACACCCGCCAGGGGCTGTCGCCCACCGATATATCGGGGACCAGGTTACCGAGCACATCGGCGAAAGCGGCGTCGGCGCTTGCGAACAGCGCCCCGAACACGATGAGCAGGACGACCGCCACCGCGCTGGTGCGGAATACGACGCCCAGTCGGCCTCGGGAGCCCGCCATCCGCTCGCGCACGCCGCGCCCGCCCCAGGCCAGACCGTCGGCGATGGAGCTGAACAGGCCCAATGAGCCGAGAAATACCCCGAGCCAGCTGCGACTGCCGTGCAGGGCGAGTGAGCCCAGTGCGACGGCCGACACGACAGCGAGGAAGGTGGGCCATCCGGCGTCCCGAAGGGCCGGGACAGTGAGGAGCGCCAATCCACCGACCGCCCAGACAGCTGTCCATGGGCGCAGGCGGCGACCGGCCGCCTGCGCGGCGAAGAAGGACGCGAGCGCTGCGGGGACCGCGACGATCAGCAGATTCAGGGCAAGTCCGTCCCCCAGCAGCAGGGCGCCCAGCATCGCGGTGGCGAGGACGGAGTAGAGCGTCGAGCTCCGGATGGCGGCCGGCTTGGCCGGGCGCAGTCGCGAGAGCGCCGAGGCCTGGGGTGTGCCTTGCTGCCAGGGGTTGGGCGGGTGCTGTTGTCTGACCTGTTGCGCGTATCTCGGCACCTTCGGCGGCTCGGGGGCGGCGCCGGGAGGCTCCGGCAGCGGAGCCTTCGACAACGCGGCCGACTCGGCCGTCTCGGCCTGACCCGACGACTCCGATCGCTCGGAGACATCTTCCGGCCGGGGCGTTTCTGACATGTGATCGGACATGGGACCCCTCCCCCACCGGGGTCTGCGCACCCCGCCGCCGGGCGGCGCGGGGGCACCCCGGCGTCTCATTTCGGTGCACGCCCATCAGGATGACCACCAAGGGCGGGCGTGGCCGAAAGAGTAGCTTCCCCCTACCGTTTACGACCGCGCGAGGAAGGGCTGTGGCAGTACCGTGACAGTCGAATGGCCCGGCTGGAGCGCCGCATCGTCGGCGACTCCGCCGTCGCCTTCGCCCCACCGCCAGCACCGGTCCGGCAACTACCGCGGAAGCCAGTCCGGCAGCTCCTCCGTCCGTGCCGACCATTCGGCGGGCGGTGCGCTCGACTTGCCTGCTGCAACGATCCCGCCGACGATCGCACAGGTCGTGTCGACGTCACCGCCCGCTTGGGCCGTCACCCAGAAAGCCTGCTCGAAATCGCCAAGGCTTCGCGCCGCCGACCAGAGGGCGAACGGGACGGTGTCATGTGCACTGGTGCGTCGGCCGTTGCCGAGGACCGCGGCGACCGTCCCGGCATCGTCGTAGTCGAGCATGTCACGAGCCCGCCGCAGTCCGGCACCGACCGCGCTACGGGGTACGAGCGCGATCACACCGTCGAGGAGCTCTGCCGGGGTGGGCGGCCCCGCGGTCGCTGCCGCCAGCGAGGCAGCCGCGGCGACGGCCATCGCGCCCACAACCGCCTCGCGATGCTGATGCGTGGGGTACGAGGAGATCTCGGCCTGGTGTGTGGCCTGCTCCGGGTCGTCGGCGTACCAGGCACCGAGCGGTGCAATGCGCATCGCCGAGCCATTGCCCCAGGAACCCTGGCCGTTGAACAGCGCGGACGACAGCTCCCGCCAGTCGCCGCCTTCCCGTACCAGCCTGAGCAGCCGGTTCACGGCAGGGCCGTACCCCCGGTCGAAGTCATGGTGCTCGGAGAAGGAACGAGCGAGTGCGTCCTGGTCGATTCGCTCGTACCCCACCAGCACGGCCAGCACGGAAGCGGCCATCTCGGTGTCGTCCGTCCACTGCCAGAGCCCGGGTGGAAGTTCGCGCTGCTTCAGCAGCGGATAGTTGGCGGGCACAAAGAACTGGGAGCCCAGTGCATCTCCCACGGACAGCCCACGCAGGCTGGCCAGGGCGCGTTCGAAACGTTGGTCGGAAACAGAGTCAGCGGTTGTCATCGCCCTTCCACTCTATCCCGTGATGCCGTACGGCTCGGGGGTGCGCCAGCGCTCGAACGGCCGGTCAAGGGTGTAGCGCCCGTCCTGTCCGAGTATCAGCGTCCTGGTCTCTCCGTTGTCCGGATTGGACAGCGACTCGAACTCGGCCACCGACCAGTGGAACCAGCGCATGCAGAACAAACGCATGGTCAGTCCGTGCGTGACCAGCAGAACATTCGGCGGGTGGTCGGGGGCTTCGAAACTCCGGTGCAGGCTCTCCAGAAAGGCCCCGACCCTGTCGTAGACATCGGCCCCGGACTCTCCCTGCGCGAAGCGGTAGAAGAAGTGCCCGTACGCATCCCGGTAGGCCTTCTGCAGCCTCACATCATCCCGGTCCTGCCAGTTCCCCCAGTCCTGCTCCCGCAGCCGCGGCTCCTCCCTCACCCTCACCCGCTCGAGGTCCAGCCCGAAGGACCTGAACGTCTCGTGCGTGCGGCGATAGGGCGAGACATACACGCTGACCCGCTCGCCGTCGAACAGCTCGCGCAGTCGTACGCCCGTCTCCCTGGCCTGCCGCAGCCCTGTCGCGGTGAGCCTGAGCGCATGATCCGGCTCACGCTCGTACACCGTGTCATCGACGTTGCCCTCGGACTCCCCGTGCCGGACGAGGACAATGCGTTGCGGTCGTGCCATGTACCGACCCTAGATCGACTGCGGCTCATTCGAGCAGTTGTCCGGAATCCATCCGACGGATGTCGCCGTTGAAGCGGCGTCCCAGCAGCCGGTCGTGGGAGGCCACCACCAGCGAGCCCTGCCGGCGGGCCAGCGCTTCTTCCAGCGCCTGTACGAGTCCGAGCGCCGGGTGATGCGCGGGCTTGTCGAGCAGCAGCAGGACAGCAGGCCGGGCCGGCAGACGGGCGAAAGCGAACCATCTGCGCTGACCCGCGGACAGCGATCCGACCGGCACGTGGAGATCCCGGGACCGGAACAGCCCGTACGGAAGCAGCAGTTCCGCCTGCTCGTCGTCGGTGGGCGGCAGCCCTCGACCGCAGGCAGCGAGCACACTCCGCCGGGCGGTGCACCGGTATTTCCTGCGCGAGGCAGTCGATGCAGCCCCGCTGGATCGCTCGGCCCGCGTCCGGTTCGAGTGCGCCCGCCGCGGCGCGGAGCAGGGTGGATTTTCCCGCCCGTTGCCGCCGTGAATCAGCAGTCTGTCGCCTGCGGCCACGCAGAGCCAGTCCACCGCGAGTCGGTCACCGGCCCGTATGCCCATCAGGGACACCAGTTCCCCTTCGGTCGCGCCGGCCCTTGGACCGAGCGGTGAAGCGCAGCGGGCCGATGGCCCGGGGCCGGGCTCCTCCCTCAGTCGCTCCAAGCGCTTGCGCGCGTTGCGGATCCGTCCGGACACCGAGGCCTGGACCCGGCCTGCTGCCCGGTCTTACGCCATCGTGTTCTTGTCTCTGATGCCCCCGGCCGACCGCGACACCGTGAGCGGTGGTCGCCGTGTACTCCTCCAGTTGCGCCGCCTCTGGGCACCACTGCGCGTAGGACTGCTCCCAGCGCCTCCACGCGGCGCTCTGCTCAGCTGGAACCGGCACACGGGCGCGGGAGCGCTGGTCGGGGCAGTGACCTCACCCTTGTTCCTCAGGCTGTTCATCACCCGCGAGCCCATCGACGGGACGTCTGCCGACCTCGGCTGCGAACGCGGTGCTCGCAGCCGCCCGAGCAGGCGTGTTCACCACCCCGCCCGTCCCGGCCGAACCCGCCTGATCACTGACCGAAGCGGCCTCGGCGCACCGCCCGCCCGTACCGGCTCGTCCCGGCCGATCGCACCGCCCGCCCGCACCGATCCGCCCCGGCCGATCACACCGTCCAGGACGGCTCCAGTTGCACAACGTCTCCCGCTACAGCCGCCACATCGTCCTCGGTCTGCGCCCGTTGCGTCAGCCGCTCGATGCTCCCCGCCCGATACTTGCCACGCTCGGCGCTCGACTGCCACATGGACAACACGAGGAACTCGTGACCCGGCGCCTCCCCGAACACCCCGCGCAGCATGCCGGGCGAACCGGCCATAGCCGGGTTCCACACCCTCTCCTGCATCAATGCGAAATGCTCGACCCGGTCCTCATGCACCTTGCTGTGCGCCACCCTGACGACATCCGCATCGGTGAAGCGCGGCTCAAAACCGGTCTTCACATCGAAGCGGTACTCGAACAGCTTGACCTGGATGCTGCTGTACGTACCGGACTGTGCGGCAGCCAGCCCGTCGTGCGCGCGCGCCATGAACGAGTCGTAGAAGACGCGGTTCTCCCAGAAAGCGAAGACGTGCGCCACTTCCGGACGCCCTCGACTCCACCCGCCGCCCTGTCCCCTGAACCCCGGCTCACCCAGCAGCCCCGCCCACTTTCGCTGTCCCCGTTCAAAACCTCGACGATCCACCACGGTGCAACGAATCCACTTGACCAGCACCGCGCCATCGTACGGTGCCGAACGTGGCGCGGGTCATGCTCTGATGGAGTACACCCGAACCGAGCGCCGTGAACCGCAGAATGATCCCCATGTCCTCGCTGCACACCAACCCCCTGTTCTCCCGGCTCGAATCCGCACAACGCATCCTCGTCGCAGGTACCGGCGGCGGCTTCGACATCTATGCGGGACTCCCCAACGCCCTCTCCCTCTTCCACCAGGGCAAGCACGTCCAGCTCGCGACCTGTCGTTCAGTGCCATCGAAGGACTCCCTCTCGACGCCTGGCTCGCTCCGGACGTCGCCGTCATCACCCCCGAAACGGCGCTCCACCAGGCCTACTTCCCCGAACGCACCCTCGCCCAGTGGCTCGCCCTGCACGGCTGTCCGAGCAGTGTGCACGCCTTCTCCCGAGTGGGCGTGCAACCGCTGCGGGCCGCCTACCGGGCGTTGATCGAGAAGTACGACATCGATGCGGTCGTCCTGGTCGACGGCGGTACGGACATCCTCATGCGCGGCGACGAATCCGGCCTCGGCACACCGGAGGAAGACCTGACCAGCGTCGCGGCGCTTGCCGCAATCGACGTGCCGGAACGCCTGGTTGTCTCCCTCGGCTTCGGTATCGACGCGTATCACGGAGTGAGTCATGGCCTGGTCCTGGAGAACATCGCCGCACTCGAACGCGACGGTTCCTGCCTCGGCGCATTCTCCGTATCCCGGTACGACACGCGAAGGCGCCCTCTTCGTCGACGCGGTCGCACACGCTCAACACCACACCCGCGACCACCCCAGCATCGTCAACGGGTCGATTGTCGCGGCCGTCCAAGGAGCCTTCGGGGACGTACAGTTCACCTCGCGGACGCAGGGCAGCGAACTGTTCATCAACCCTCTGATGACGCTCTGTTTCGCCTTCGAGCTGGACGGAGTGGCCCGCAACTGCCTCTACCTCGACCGCATCGAGCGCACCCAGCTCATCCGTCAGGTCAGCAGCGCCATCGAGCTCTTCCAGGAAGAGGTCCGGCAGCGACCGCCGCGCCGTATTCCGCACTGAACCGCCGAACCGAGTGGCCCGATTCCGTCGCAGACGGCCAAGCCGGTTGGATCCACGGGCGGTTACGGACATGATCGGGTGGTACGAACGGCCCGACGGCCAGCGGCACACCAGGGAGGGAAGTCCGATGAGCACACCCAACAAGGACATCGAGAAGGTCGAAGTCAGGCTCAAATGGGATCCCAGCCCTTCGGGTGCGCCGGCCCATGACCTCGACATCATCGCGGCGACCTACCTCGCGGACGCACCGTACGGCAGTCCCGCGTATCTGGTGCACTTCGACAGCCGCTCACCGGACGGCACCATCACCCTCAACCGCGACAGCAGGACCGGCCAGGGGTTTGGTTTCGACGAAGTGATGACGCTGGAACTGGGCCGGTTGTCGGCCGCGTACACCCGGGTCGTCGTAGGAGTCGCCATTCAGCAGCGCGACGGACGCAGGACATTCGCCGAGATAGAGAGCACCGGTGTCCAGGTTCGGGAGGGCTACACGAATCTGGCAGAGGACGACTTCTCCGCGGTCGGCGCCGCCACCGCGGCAACCGTCGCCGAATTCATCCGCGGCGCAACCGGCGCCTGGGAATTCCACGGTACGGTCAGGGGCTTCGACGGGGACCCCGATTCATTCGCCGAAACGATGGGGAACCGTACGCCCTGAACGTGACGCGTGCAGGACATGGTCCGCACAACGCGTCCACGCAGCACACAGTCCCGTCCCGCCCAGGGCTGTGGCACGACGAAGGGGACCGACCGTCGGTCCCCTTCGTACGCGCTGCTGATCAGCTAGGCGTGCCGGCTACGTCGGACATCGTGTCCCACGCGACTGCGCCCGATGTCAGCTGCAACCGCTGGTCGAGCCGCAGCCCTCGCAGATGTAGCAGGATCCGGCGCGCTGCATCTTCGTACCGCAGGAGAAGCAGAGCGGCGCGTCCGCGCTGATGCCCAGCTGCATCTCGACGAGCTCCGCCGAGGTGTGCGCCGTCTTCGGGGCCGGCTTCTCGGCCTCCTGCACGGTGGCCACCGCCCTCAGGGGCTCCGTCCGCACCGGGGCGGACTGGGCCAGGCCTTCGACGTCCAGTTCGTCGTCCTCCAGGGAGGGCTCGTACGAACCGGTGTCGAGGTGGCGCTGACGCTCCTCGGCCGAGTGGATACCGAGTGCCGAGCGGGTCTCGAAGGGCAGGAAGTCCAGCGCGAGGCGGCGGAAGATGTAGTCGACGATCGACTGCGCCATCCGCACATCCGGGTCGTCCGTCATACCGGCCGGCTCGAAGCGCATGTTGGTGAACTTCGAGACGTACGTCTCCAGCGGGACGCCGTACTGCAGACCGACCGAGACGGCGATGGAGAAGGCGTCCATCATGCCCGCGAGGGTGGAGCCCTGCTTGGACATCTTCAGGAAGACCTCGCCGAGACCGTCGTCGGGGTAGGAATTGGCGGTCATGTAGCCCTCGGCGCCGCCCACCGTGAAGGAGGTGGTGATGCCGGGACGGCCCTTGGGGAGGCGCTTACGGACCGGGCGGTACTCGACGACCTTCTCGACCGCGGCACGGATGGTCTCCTCGGCCTTGGCCGTGACCGCGCTGCTTTCGGACTTGTCCTTCTCCTTGGTCTTCGCGGAGAGGGGCTGGCCGACCTTGCAGTTGTCGCGGTAGATCGCGAGCGCCTTGACGCCCATCTTCCACGCCTCGAAGTAGACCTCTTCGACATCCTCGACGGTGGCCGTCTCCGGCAGGTTCACCGTCTTGGAGAGCGCGCCGGAGATCCACGGCTGGATGGCGGCCATCATGCGCACGTGGCCCATCGCGGAGATGGAACGCTCGCCCATCGCGCAGTCGAAGACCTCGTAGTGCTCGGCCTTCAGACCAGGGGCGTCGATCACATTGCCGTGCTCGGCGATGTGGGCGACGATCGCCTCGATCTGCTCCTCCTGGTAGCCCAGGCGGCGCAGGGCCTGCGGAACAGTGCCGTTGACGATCTGCATCGAGCCGCCGCCGACCAGCTTCTTGAACTTGACCAGGGCGAGGTCGGGCTCGAGGCCGGTGGTGTCGCAGGACATCGCGAGACCGATGGTGCCGGTGGGCGCGATGACCGAGGCCTGCGCGTTGCGGAAACCGTTCTTCGCGCCGAGGCGGATCACGTCCTGCCAAGCCTCCGTCGCGGCGGCCCAGATCGGGTTGTCCAGGTCGTCCATGTGGACGGCCGCGGCGTTGGCGTCGGCGTGCTGCTTCATGACGCGCTGGTGCGGCTCCGCATTGCGGGCGTAGCCGTCGTACGGGCCGACGACCGCGGCGAGCTCGGCGGAGCGCTTGTACGAGGTGCCGGTCATCAGCGAGGTGATGGCACCGGCGAGGGCACGGCCGCCGTCGCTGTCGTAGGCGTGGCCGGTCGCCATCAGCAGGGCGCCGAGGTTGGCGTAACCGATGCCCAGCTGACGGAAGGCGCGGGTGTTCTCGCCGATCTTCTGGGTCGGGAAGTCGGCGAAGCAGATGGAGATGTCCATCGCGGTGATGACCAGCTCGACGACCTTGGCGAAGCGCTCGGACTCGAAGGACTGGTTGCCCTTGCCGTCGTCCTTGAGGAACTTCATCAGGTTCAGCGAGGCCAGGTTGCACGAGGTGTTGTCCAGGTGCATGTACTCGCTGCAGGGGTTCGAGCCGTTGATCCGGCCGGACTCCGGGCAGGTGTGCCACTGGTTGATCGTGTCGTCGTACTGGATGCCCGGGTCGGCACAGGCCCAGGCCGCCTCGGCCATCTTACGGAAGAGGGACTTGGCCTCGACCTCTTCGATGACGTCACCGGTCATCCGGGCACGCAGCCCGAACTTGCCGCCGGACTCGACGGCCTTCATGAACTCGTCGTTCACGCGGACCGAGTTGTTGGCGTTCTGGTACTGGACGGACGTGATGTCGTCGCCGCCCAGGTCCATGTCGAAGCCCGCGTCGCGCAGGGCGCGGATCTTCTCCTCCTCCTTCACCTTGGTCTCGATGAAGTTCTCGATGTCGGGGTGGTCGACGTCGAGAATGACCATCTTGGCCGCGCGTCGGGTGGCGCCACCGGACTTGATCGTTCCGGCGGAGGCGTCGGCACCGCGCATGAAGGAGACCGGGCCGGAGGCGTTGCCGCCGGAGGACAGCAGCTCCTTGGAGGAGCGGATACGGGAGAGGTTCAGGCCGGCGCCGGAGCCGCCCTTGAAGATCATGCCCTCTTCCTTGTACCAGTCGAGGATCGACTCCATGGAGTCGTCGACGGCCAGGATGAAGCAGGCGGAGACCTGCTGCGGCTGGGACGTACCGACGTTGAACCAGACCGGCGAGTTGAAGCTGAAGATCTGGTGCAGGAGGGCGTACGCCAGCTCGTGCTCGAAGATCTCGGCGTCCGCGGGAGAGGCGAAGTAGCCGTGGTCCTCGCCGGCCTTGCGGTACGTCTTCACGATCCGGTCGATGAGCTGTCGCAGACCGGTCTCGCGCTGCGGGGTGCCGACGGCCCCGCGGAAGTACTTGCTGGTGACGATGTTGACCGCGTTCACCGACCAGAAGCCGGGGAACTCGACGCCACGCTGCTCGAAGTTGATCGAACCGTCGCGCCAGTTGGTCATGACGACGTCACGGCGCTCCCATGCCACCTCGTCGTACGGATGCACGCCGGGGGTGGTGTGGACGCGCTCGATACGCAGACCCTTGCTCGGCTTGGATCCCTTGGCTCGGGAACCTCGTGCCGGGCCGCTCGCCGTCTCTGTCATGCCGCCTCCCATATGTGGGCAAAAACGCCCTGAAGTGCCCAGATCTTCCCAGGGCACAGTCTGTCTCTGATGCTTCGGGTGCCACGCACAGCGCCCGGAGCAGGTCTATATACAGCCGCGCTGTCGCCGATCCACGGACCCGTGTCGATCGGCCGGTGTCGCTCAGTCGGCGGCGACGGCGGGAACGGGTACCTCAAGGGTCTCGCCGGTCCCGCGTTCCTCCACGGGAGGCCGCCGCTCGCGGAGTTCCGCGATGGCGGCCTCGAAGTCTTCGAGCGTGTCGAACGCCCGGTACACGGACGCGAATCGCAGGTACGCGACGAGGTCGAGTTCCTGCAGGGGGCCGAGGATGGCCAGACCCACGTCATGGGTGGTCAGCTCGGCGCTGCCGGTGGCACGCACCGCCTCCTCGACACGCTGGCCGAGCTTGGCGAGGGCGTCCTCGGTGACCGGCCGCCCCTGGCATGCCTTGCGCACACCGGAGATGACCTTGGTACGGCTGAAGGGTTCGGTCACGCCGCTGCGCTTCGCCACCATCAGCGAGCAGGTCTCCACCGTCGTGAAACGGCGGGAGCAGTCGGGGCACTGACGGCGACGGCGGATCGACGTGCCGTCATCGGTGGTGCGACTGTCGACGACCCGGCTGTCGGGGTGCCTGCAGAAGGGGCAGTGCATGGCTCCCAACCCTCCTTCACGGCACGACTGAATAGCCTCTTCGGGGCCGCCAGGGCCCCTCGAAGCAGTCTCAAGCATAGGCGATGGCTGCACCCCCGGCGGACCGAGGACCACAACTTCTGGGCAGCTGGAACAATCCAACCACTAGATCTTGGGTTTGGTCGCGCATTCGGCCCTAGCGCGTGTCGCGCCTCACGGGCAGATCGCAGGCAGCCTACGGCCGAGCACGAGGTTACGGGAACCGCGCTGCTGCCAGGATCGTGGGGCTCCTGCCGTCAGACCTCGGACCAACGATCGGGAGACCACCCCGCGCGGCGATACCGCGTCGGCGAACGCTACCGTAATGATCTGAATTGCCGGTCGACCCGTCCGACCACGCCAACCGGTCGCCCCGAGCAGGGTTCCGGCCGCTCCGGCTCGTCGCGCATACACCCAGCAGTGAACACACGACAGACTTTTTTTCGTTTTTCACTCGAACGTGTGTTTGGCGCAACCTTTCGAAAGCTACTACCGTTGTCCAGCTAGGGAGACCATTCGAGAGGGGCCGACGTGACCACCACCGCAGACAGTGCCACCATCACTGCCCAGGACCGCTCCCAGAGCCGATTCGAGCCGGTGCATGCCATGAATGACTCAGTCACGAACGCGGAGGGGCCGGAGCCCGTGCGCCCGGCGCGCTCGTTGCCCGGCCGACCTCCAGGAATCCGGGCGGACAGCTCGGGGCTCACGGACCGGCAGCGGCGAGTGATCGAGGTGATCCGGGACTCCGTGCAGCGGCGTGGGTACCCGCCCTCGATGCGGGAGATCGGTCAGGCGGTGGGCCTGTCCAGCACGTCCTCCGTCGCCCATCAGCTGATGGCCCTGGAGCGCAAGGGTTTCCTCCGCCGCGACCCCCATCGCCCGCGGGCGTACGAGGTCCGCGGTTCGGACCAGCCCAGCTCGCAGCCGACCGACACAACCGGGAAGCCCGCGGCGTCGTACGTGCCGCTGGTCGGCCGGATCGCAGCCGGCGGCCCGATCCTCGCCGAGGAATCGGTCGAGGACGTCTTCCCCCTCCCCCGCCAGCTGGTCGGTGACGGAGAGCTGTTCGTCCTCAAGGTCGTCGGTGACTCGATGATCGAGGCGGCGATCTGTGATGGCGACTGGGTCACCGTGCGCCGCCAGCCCGTTGCGGAGAACGGCGACATCGTGGCAGCCATGCTGGATGGTGAGGCCACGGTCAAGCGCTTCAAGCGGGAGGACGGCCATGTCTGGCTGCTCCCGCACAACTCCGCGTACCAGCCGATCCCGGGCGACGAGGCGACGATCCTCGGCAAGGTGGTGGCAGTGCTTCGGCGGGTATGAAGACTCGCCGGTCTTGACCGGGCCCCGGGATCCACTGCGCCGATCCCGGGGCCCTGCCTGTGCCGCCAGACGCCCGACTACTGGTTGTCGGCCTTGGCCGCAGCGTCGATCGCCGCGAGTGAGCGACGTGCCTGGTTGCGGTCGGTGGTGTACCAGAAATCCGGGAGGGAGGCGCGCAGGTAGCTGCCGTACCGGGCGTTGGCCAGCCGCGGATCGAGCACCGCGACCACCCCCTTGTCGCCCGTGGCCCTTACCAGTCGGCCGGCGCCCTGAGCCATCAGCAGTGCGGCATGTGTCGCCGCGACGGCCATGAATCCATTGCCTCCCGCTTCTTCCACCGCCTTCTGGCGTGCGCTCATCAGCGGGTCGTCGGGGCGTGGGAACGGGATCCGGTCCATGACCACCAGCTGGCAGCTGGCCCCCGGCACATCGACGCCCTGCCAGAGCGACAGTGTGCCGAAGAGGCAGGTCTCGGGATCGGCTGCGAAATTCTTGATCAGTTCTCCCAGGGTCTCCTCGCCCTGCAGCAGGATCGGCTTGTCGAGTCTGCCGCGCAGTTCCTCGGCGGCGGCCTGCGCCGCCCGCATGGACGAGAACAGCCCGAGGGTGCGACCGCCCGCCGCCTCCACCAGCTCGGCGAGCTCGTCCAGCATGTCGGTGCGGGAGCCCTCCCTGCCGGGTGTGGCCAGGTGCTTGGCGACGTACAGGATGCCCTGCTTGGGGTAGTCGAAGGGCGATCCGACGTCGAGGCCCTTCCACTGCGGGATGTCATCGCCCGCGGTCCCTTCGGGGGCCAGGCCCAGGGACGCTCCCACCCCGTTGAAATCTCCGCCGAGCTTGAGCGTGGCCGAGGTGAGGACGACGGACCGGTCGGCGAAGAGCTTCTCACGCAGCAGTCCGGAGACGGAGAGCGGCGCGACCCGTACCGAGGCGCCGAATCGGTCATGGCGCTCGTACCAGACGACGTCGTACTCCGAGCCCTGGGTGATGCGCTCGGCGACGCCGTGAATCGTCTCCACCGATGCGAGTGCCTGCTTGCGGACGGCGTCCTCGTCCTGGACGGACTTGTCGCGGGTGGCGCCCAGGGCCGAGATCACCGTACGCGCGGCGTCGCGCAGCGCCAGCAGTGCGTAGCCGAGGTCCTCGGGGACCTCCTCCAAGCGGCCGGGGAGCGCCAGCTCCATCACCCGCTCGAAGCCCTCCGAAGCGGTCTGCAGGGCGTCGGCCGCCTTCTCGTTGACCAGCTTCGCCGCTCTGCGCACCGCGCGGTTGACCTGGCCGGGGGTGAGCTCGCCGGTGGCCACTCCGGTGACCCTGGAGACCAGCTCATGGGCCTCGTCGACGATCAGTACCTCATGCTGCGGAAGCACGGGAGCGCCCTCGATGGCGTCGATGGCGAGCAGGGCGTGATTGGTGACGACGACATCGGCGAGCTTGGCACGCTCACGGGCCAGCTCCGCGAAGCACTCGGCGCCGTACGCGCACTTGCTGGCGCCCAGGCACTCGCGGGAAGAAACGGAGACCTGCGCCCAGGCACGGTCGGAGACGCCCGGGGTGAGGTCGTCCCGATCGCCGGTCTCGGTCTCGTCCGACCAGTCCCGCAGCCGCAGCAGATCCTGACCGAGCTTGCTCGACGGGGCCGCGGCCTCGAACTGGTCGAAGAGCCCCTCCTCCTCGTCCTGCGGCACTCCTTCATGGAGTCGGTGCAGACAGAGATAGTTCGAGCGGCCCTTGAGCATGGCGAACTGGGGGCGCCGGCGCAGCAGCGGGTGCAGGGCGTCGACCGTACGCGGAAGGTCGCGCTCCACAAGCTGGCGCTGCAGCGCCAGCGTCGCCGTGGCCACCACGACGCGCTCCCCGTGCGCCAGCGCGGGCACCAGGTAACCGAGGGATTTGCCCGTGCCGGTGCCGGCCTGGACAAGCAGATGGGCATTGTCGTCGACGGCCTCGGCAACGGCCTCGGCCATGGCGGCCTGGCCAGGCCGTTCCGCACCGCCGACGGCGGTCACGGCGGCGTGGAGGAGCTCGGGGAGGGATGGCTTTGTCATAGCCCGACCACCCTACGGGGCAGCACTGACAACGGCGATCACTCCCGGACTCGGACGGAGGGGTGGAGCGGGTTCGGAACAGTCCCGTGAATGGCGGCGTGCGGGCGCCGAGGTCGGTCCCTGTAGCCGTCCACATGCAGGCGGTTGCGGTTGAGACAGAGACGTTCGATGCGCGGTGTCAGCATGTCGAACATCTCGAACCTCTCCTTCAGCTCGGGAAAGCGGGCGTGGTGCCGCATGATCTCGGCCCGCACAAGTGACCAGAAATCGGCCTCCGGGACACCCAGCTGTTCCTCGCACAGCGGGGACAGGAAGCGGAAAACACCGATGAACAGTCCGGAGTGGATGAACTGGGTGAGGAAGGAGGGCTCCTCGGTGAGCAGGATGCGGCGTACGTCCTGCGGCATCGACTCGTGCTCCGGCAGCGGCTGGGCGCTGATGTTCACATCGTCCACGAAATCCTTGATCGCCAGGCGCACCGGTACGTCCTGGTCGTCGAAGACGACGATGGCGTTCTCGCCGTGCGGGGAGAACACGGTGCCGTACCGGTAGAGGAAGTGCAGCAGCGGCGGGAGCAGCGCAGCGAAGAGCCGGGTCAGCCATGCCGTGGGCGTCAGTCCCGAGCGGGCGACGAGCTCGGCGGTGAAGGCGCGGCCCTGCGGATCGGTGTGGAGCAGTGAGGCGAGGGTCCGGGCCCGCTCGCCCGGCGCGAGCCGGGGCTGGAGCGGTTCTCGCCAGATCGCGCCGAGGATCTCCTTGAACTGGTACGGCGCCTCGGGAAGGTGGTCGTAGAGCGGATGCTCGACGGTCACGGAGGCCACCTCGCCGAGCAGGATGACCCCGCAGGCGTCGCGCAGAAAGGCGTCCTGGTCACGCAGGCCCTGGACCCAGGTGGTGACGGCGGGAGCGGCGAGGGTGCGCTCGGTCGGCAGTCCACGCCAGACCAGCGTGTTGAGGATCGACAAGGGCAGTTTGACGGTGTGCCGGTCGGGGCGGGCCACGTTGGTGAAGGTGCGGATGGACTGCTGCGGCAGCCGGAGGTCCGCGTCGGTGTGGAGCGGAACGATGTCTCCCGCGGCAATGGCCGGGGCGAAGACCGGAACGATCCATTCATCCCACTGCCAGGGGTGCACGGGAAGGCAGAGGTAGCTGCCGGCATCGAGGTCGCGGGCGCGGAGCAGGGCGGTGAAGGAGTCGCGGACCGACGGGTCGAGTTCCTGTGTGTACAGCTGCTCGGGCGTGGCCAGGCCGGTGGCTCCGCGGTAGGCGGCGATCCGGGTGGAGACTGCGATCCACGGCAGTCTGACCGGCCGCCGGGCCTCGGGTGTGTAGCGGGAGGCGTCGGCGGCCGAGAAGCCGAGACGCCCCTTGTTGGCGACGAGCCAGGGATGACCGGTCTGGTGCCCTTCCAGCTCGGCGTAGTCGAGGTCGGCCAGTCGGGCCGCGGAGAGCGCGGTGTGGTCGAGCCGGGCGTCGGCGGCGAGGGTGGTGGTGATCTCGCGGATGAGATGGCCGAGGGTGGCGCCGTCGATTTCGAGGAGGTGGCTGGCGCGGGCGAGGAACTGAAGCGGGTCGCGGAAGGGGGCTGTGGTGGCGTTCCGGTCCCCGAGTGGCTCGGCGGGCGCGCCCCGGTCGCTGTCGTACGTCGCCCCGGTCGGCGTCTCCCGGGCGCTCTCGCGCATCTCCAGAATCGAATCGGGGGCGATGTGCCAACTGCCGTACACGCCCCGCCGGGCACTGAAGCGCAGGGTTCCACCGTCGTCGAGCCCGAGTGTGTACGTGTCACCGCCGTCGGCCTGCCGGACCGGCTCGATGACTTCCTCGTAGGCAAATTGACCGAGCATCTTCGCGAGCAGCCGGGCGGCGGCTCCGTCCCAGACCGTTTGGTTCAGTTCTGGCGTGCTGAGCAGCGCGGCAGACACCGCTGAATCATGGCTCGCAGGATATTTCGGCACGGGGACTCCTCGGGATGGAACCGATGGGGTTCGAGCGGTGTATGTAATGCAGCAGATCGTTCACAGCTGGTCACGGTGGCTTCGGTCGCGGACCATCAGGGCGGCCCGTTTGTCGGGGAGTTCGACTTCCGCGGAGAAGCGGAAGCCGGCGCTCAGGAAGGCGGAGACGGACGGGGTGTTACGCAGATCGGGTTCTGCGACAACACGCGCGCACAGGGGGCGGTTGTCGAGTACGAGGTCGGAGACGGCTCGGAGCAGGGTGGTGCCGACGCCGCGTCCGCGATTGTTCACGCCACCGATGAGGAGGTGGACTCCGGTGTCGTGCGGGCGAGCGGGGTAGTGGCGCGCCAGCGGATCGAGATCCGCTCGGTAGATCTCCCAGTAACTCATGGGGATGCCTGCCAGTACTCCGAGGCAGGGGACGCTGCGCCCGTCGCCGTTGAGTTGAGGGCGCAGATGGTCGGCTGTGGCGGCTTCGGATCCGGCGAGTTCCCAGAATGCGGCGACCGCGGGGTCGTTCATCCAGCGACTGATCACGGCGAGATCGCGTTCCATGCGCACGGGAACGAGTTGGAACACTCCGGCCGGGGTGGTGACCGGTCTCCAGTCGGCCGGGTGGTCGAGCAGATCGGAAGTGGCCGATCTGCTCGTGGTTTCCTGCGTGCCTGCGACCGGGCCCGCGTCGTCCGGTTCAGATGACGCGGGCACATTCGGCGGCAGAGGCCGTGCTGCGGTGGCCGGTGTGTCCTCCCCGAACAGGGCGAGAAGTTCTTCGGAGAGCGGCAGGTCCAGGGTGTCCTCGCCGCCCGTTTCGACCTGTGGGGCAAGGCCGGTACCGGCGTCGGTGTGCGCATCGGCGGGAGCCATGGTGTTGCTCTCCTCTAGGCGGTTCGGGCGGTGGTCATGTTCCTTCAGGCACACAAGGGGTTGGCGATGGTGACGTAGACGGACTGGGTGTCGACAGGCCCGACGAGTTCGTCGAGGCCGTGCAGCCGGGTCAGCAGGTTTGCCTTGCACCGCAGATGGGAGTTCTCCAGCAGATGTGCGGGCAGCGGGGAGCCCAGTGCGGTGGCCGAGCCGAGGAAACGACGGAACGCGGCGATGAGCACGTGTTCATCGGCGAGGTGCTGGGCGCCGAAGGCTCCGATCAGGCCGAACACATTGTTGATGCCGAGGTAGTAGGCGAAGCGCTCGTTGGTGACCGTGTCGGAGACGAAGGTGTCGCTGACCGATCCGATGCCGGGGAGCCGGTGCTCCAATGCCGCGCGGTAGGACTCGCGGAAGTAGTAGCCCTGATTGTCGCGATATCGGCCGCCGACGGGCCAGCCGTGCGGATCGAGCAGCACCAGGGTGTTCTGCTGGTGGGCTTCGAGGGCCACACCTGCGTGGGCGTCGAGCCAGAGCACAGGGCGTACGACACGGTCGAGATAGCGCAGGAACCACTCGGTGGCTACGGCTCCCACGGCTCTTTGGGTGGCAGCGGCCAGGGAGAGAACGATCTCGGCGAGGCGTGAGTGCATACCCTTCCGGCCCGGCCAGGGGCGTGGGGCGGTGAGGGCGGCGATGCAGACCGCGTCGTCGAACGGACCGAACGGGTTGTGGCGCAGCATCACGTCGAGGCCCGCGACGGGTTCGCCGTCCGGGCCGTCCACGGCGAGCCAGGCGGGGTCGCGCACGATGTCGAAGCCCGGGTGGACGGCATGCCACTGCGCGGCGAGTCCGCTGCGCAGCAGTCGGTGGACCTCCACTCCACGGTGGAGTTCCTTGCGGAGATTCTCACGACGGGAGTTGGTGATGCGGACGCCGAGGGAGAGCTTGAGCATGACCTCGGCACCGGGCCGGTGCACGGTACGCACCGAGGAGGTGGGGTGCCAGTACTTCCCGTGCGGTCCGAGGTCATGCAGGAGTCCGGCGTCGAGCAGGGCAGCGGCTCCGGGCCGGTGTCCGAGCTCGCGGGCCTGCCAGGGGTGGAGCGGAATCGGCGCGGTGTTGTCGGGGAGTTGCAGTCCTTCGGCATGGGAGGTGATCAGTTCCGTGGCCGACACGGGACGGCCTGAGTCGGTCCAGGCGGAGTCGGTGGCCAGCACGGACCGGTCGACGGCCATCCAGTGCAGCGGGAAGGAGCCGTGCAACTCGGGTGAGTAGAGGCGGGATTCGGCGTCGGAGAGGCCTTCGCGGCTCTTGGGGGTGGGGTGAAGCGGGTGTCCGAGCAGAAGTGACTGTTCGGCGGTGAGGAAGAGGTCCGCTTCGGCCGGGGCATCAGGGGTGCGGCGCCGCTCGGCGATGAAGGCGGCCGTGCGCTGTACGGAGTCGGCGACCCGGGCCACCATGTCGGCGCCTTCGTTGCGGTCGGCCTCTCGGCCCAGGAGGGCGGCGACCGTGACGGCGTCGGTGGGCGGTGCTCCTTCGGGTGCTCCCTCCAGGGCGGGCATGCCGAAGCGGTGCCAGCCCGTGGCAGACCAGTAGAGGACGGGGACCAGCAGAGCGGTTCCGCTGGCGGGGAGGGCGATGCGGAGTGTGTCCGCCTCCGGCCCGGGCAGGTCGCTCTCCCGGACCCAGCAGCGGAGCAGATTCTCGACGCCCGCCGTGTCGGCGGCCCGCAACGGGTCCGGATGGTCAAGGAGGTCGGCCGATGCCGCACCGGTGGTCATGGGCTGCGGGGCGTACCGCTCGTCGTTCGGTGCCACCTTCTGGCGGGGCACGATGGTCTGCTCGACGACGAGGGGGCCGGTGAGCCCGGCCTGCCCTCGCTGCTGGGTGGGGGGAGGGCCGTCGCCCTGGGGCGCGGGGGTGGGGTTCACGGCGGTCTTCCTTGTGATGGTGTCCGGGGTCAGCGAAGCGACCCGGTCGTGGTCCGGCGGTGTGGCAAGCGCTCGGCGGCTGCCAGTGCGTCGGCGAGGCGGTCCACGACCGCTGTTGCCTGTTCGTCGGTGAGGGTGAGGGGCGGGAGGAGGCGTACAACGGTGGAGTGGCGTCCCCCGAGTTCGACGATGAGCCCGCGGCGCAGACACTCCTGCTGCACGGCTGAGGCGAGGGTCGGGGCGGGCGGTGGCTCGGGACTGTCGCCCAGCGCGGGAGCCTCGGGGTCGACGAGCTCCACCCCGATCATCAGGCCCCGTCCGCGGACGTCTCCGATGGACGGATGATCCGTGGCCAGTGCCTGGAGGCGTGCGACCATCCGGGCTCCGAGCGTCGCGGCGCGTTCGGCGAGGCGGTTCTCCCGCACGAAGGCAAGGGTGGCCATGCCCGCCGCCATTGCGAGTTGGTTGCCCCGGAAGGTGCCTGCATGGGCGCCCGGCTGCCAGGTGTCGAGTTCGGAACGGTAGACGATCACGGCGAGCGGGAGTGAACCGCCGATGGCCTTGGAGAGCACCATCACATCGGGCACGATCTCGCTGTGCTCGACCGCCCAGAAGGCACCGGTGCGGCCGACGCCCGTCTGGACCTCGTCGGCGATCAGGGGGACGGACCGGGTCTCGGTGATCGCGCGCATCCGGCGCATCCAGTTGTCGGGGGCGGGGTTCACGCCGCCCTCCCCCTGTACCGGTTCGAGGATCATCCCGGCCGGCGCGGGTGCGCCTCCCTTGGGATCGTCCAGAAGGTTCTCTGTCCACCGGGCGGCGATCTCCGCGCCGCGCTCGCCGCCGATACCGAAGGGGCAACGGTAGTTCTGCGGGAAGGGCAGACGCGTCACCCGTACGTCCTCGGCGCCGCCCGAGGCGGCCAGGGCTCCTTCCGTCATCCCGTGGTACGCGCCGGTGAAGGCAAGGAGTCCGCTGCGGCCGGTCGCGGCACGGACCAGCTTGAACGCCGCCTCGACTGCGTCCGTACCGGCCGGTCCGCAGAACTGGATCCGGGCGTTGTCTGCGAAGCGCCGTGGCAGAGTGGCGAACAGCTCCGTGGTGAAGGCGTCCTTGACCGGGGTCGCGAGGTCGAGCACATGCAGTGGTGCGCCCGAGTCGATCACTTTCTTGATCGCTTCCAGGACCACCGGATGGTTGTGCCCGAGCGCCAGGGTGCCGGCTCCGGAGAGACAGTCGAGATATCGCCGCCCGTCCGCGCCTTCGATGGTCATCCCACGGGCCCGCACCGGCACGATCGGCAGCGAGCGCGCATAGGTACGGGCGGCGGATTCGCGCAGCGACTGGCGGCGCAGGATCCCCTCGTGCACCGCCGGTGCTACCACCGGAGCTGGTTCGGTCACGGCCACGGCTGTTGATCCTCCTGCTGTAACAGTTGCGTTGCACGTCAGCACGTTGACGCCCGGACGGACTGCGGGGATGAACACTGTCCCCGAGTCCCTCGTACGTACCAACGACGCCGGGCGCAGCGGATCACGGGTAAATCCGAAGGCCCTTGCGGGGGCGGAACGTAGCCCTGCTGCCTGCCGTCCCCATCGACACCGGCATAGTGGGGGCCGCACGGAACACTCGGACAACTTTCCGGGGGCCTGCAGGACGTTCGGAGCAGGTGGCTCGGAGCAGCGCCGAAGTGCAGTACAGAAGTGTTGAGTTACGAAGTCCCAGGGGGATCACCAGATGCGACTCATTCGACCAGTTCTCACCGCACGTCAGGGGAGCGCACGTCGCACGCGCTCCTCGGCGTTCGCCGTGGCCGCGGTCACTGCGGTCCTCGCGCTCACCGCCACTGCCTGCGGGCCGGAGGAGAACAACGCGAGTGACAAGCCGAGCAGTCCCGTCGGCCAGTCCTCGGACGGCAAGATCACCATTCCGGATGATCTGAAGGACCGGCTCAAGGAGCACGGGATCGACCTCGACCAGTGGAAGAACGGCGAGTGGAAGAACTGGGACGAGGACAAGTGGCTGCGCGAGGCCAAGGACTTCGTCAACCCGATCATCGAGGGCCTCTGGAACCCGGACCGGATGCGGGATGCCGACAAGTCGCCGGAGAAGCCGGTAGACAATGACATCTCAGGTGATGTGGGCGTGACGGACCCGACACCCGCGCCGATCCAGGCCGCCGGTGTCCGGACGCCGTACCACGCCAATGCCGCGGAATCCGGGAAACTGCTCTTCGACGGCCCCGAGGGCTCCATGGTCTGCTCCGCGACCGTGGTGAAGGACCCGGCGCACCCCGGGAAGTCCAACCTGGTGTGGACCGCCGGGCACTGTGTGCACGCGGGCAAGAAGGGCGGCTGGTACCGCAACATCGCCTTTGTTCCGTCGTACAACAACAGCGGTCTGTCGACAGCCGAGCTCCAGAAGGCGACCAAGCAGGAGATCGCCCCCTACGGCGTGTGGTGGGGTCAGTGGGCGCAGACGTCCGACCAGTGGATCTCGCAGGGATCCTCGTCCGGCGGACAGGGCGCCCAGTACGACTTCGCGGTCCTGCATGTCACGCCGGAGAAGGGCTCGACCGGTAAGTCCCTGGAGGAGACGGTCGGCTCCGCGCTGCCCGTCGAGTTCAACGCCCCGGCCGTGCCGGAGATCGACAGCATGACGGCCACCGGTTTTCCCGCCGCGCCGCCGTACGACGGTCAGAAGGCGTTTCAGTGCGCGGACAAGCCGGGCCGGCTCTCGCTGACCGCGCAGGACCCCACGATGTACCGCGTCGGCTGCACCATGACGGGCGGTGCCTCCGGTGGTGGCTGGGTCGCGGCGGGCCAGGACGGCAAGCCCGCACTGGTCTCGAACACCTCCATCGGCCCGGTGACAGCCGGCTGGCTGGCCGGTCCGCGCTTCGGCGAGGAAGCCAAGGGCGTGTACGAGTCGGTCAGCAAGAAGTACGCGGGGCAGTGATGATGAACCGTTACCCGACCTGCTGCGGGCGACGGTGACGGCACATCAGGGCCCCCGGTGCGGCAGTTGCCCCGCCGGGGGCCTTTGCCTTCGCGTTACGGCGCCGAGCTGCCCGTGCCCCCATGCGGGGGCGTGTCTCCCTGGCAAAAAGCGCGGTCCGCACCGTCATAGGGTGAACCTGCATCTTCGGTGGTGACGGTCGGTCGGCTCGCCGGCCCTCATCTGGGCAAGGGCACACAGGACGTCTTCACCACCATGAGCGAGAAGTTCGGCAGCCGGTAGCAGCCACCGGCACGCCGGAGACGCGAAGGCCCGCTCCCGACGAAGCGAGGGAGCGGGCCTTCGGTCCGAACTGAGCCGTACCGCGCTGCGGTCAGTGCGCAACCGGGACGAACGAGGAGAGGTCGGCTGCCAGTTCCTCATGAACCCGCGCCTTGAGCAGGGTGCCCTCCGACGTGTGTTCCTCGGAGATCACCTCGCCCTCGGCATGCACCCGGGAGACGAGTCCACCCCGGGTGTACGGCACGAGCGCCTCGATCTCGACCGAGGGCCGGGGCAGTTCGCTATCGATGAGTGCGAGCAGCTCGTCGATACCGACTCCGGTACGCGCCGAGACGGCGATCGCATGCTTCTCGATGCGCAACAGCCGCTGCAGCACCAGCGGATCAGCCGCATCCGCCTTGTTGATCACCACGACCTCGGGCACGTTCACCGCGCCCACTTCCCGGATCACCTCGCGCACCGCGGCGAGCTGCTCCTCCGGCACCGGGTGGGAGCCGTCCACCACATGCAGGATCAGATCGGATTCACCGACCTCCTCCATGGTGGAGCGGAACGCCTCGACGAGGTGGTGCGGCAGATGCCGTACGAACCCGACGGTGTCGGCCAGGGTGTAGATCCGGCCGCTCGGCGTCTCGGCCCGGCGCACGGTCGGGTCCAGGGTGGCGAACAGCGCGTTCTCCACCAGGACGCCCGCACCGGTCAGCCGGTTGAGCAGCGAGGACTTGCCCGCGTTGGTGTAGCCGGCGATGGCGACCGACGGCACCTTGTTGCGCTTGCGCTCCTGGCGCTTGATCTCGCGGCCGGTCTTCATCTCCGCGATTTCCCGGCGCATCTTCGCCATCTTCTCGCGGATCCGACGCCGGTCCGTCTCGATCTTGGTCTCACCGGGACCACGGGTGGCCATGCCGCCACCGCCGCTGGAACCGCCGCCGCCCATCTGACGGGAGAGCGACTGGCCCCAGCCGCGCAGCCGCGGCAGCATGTACTGCATCTGCGCCAGCGAGACCTGGGCCTTGCCCTCTCGGGACTTGGCGTGCTGGGCGAAGATGTCGAGGATCAGGGCGGTCCGGTCGACCACCTTGACCTTGACGACGTCTTCCAGATGAATCAGCTGGCCGGGGCTGAGCTCACCGTCGCAGACGACGGTGTCGGCCCCTGATTCGAGGACGATGTCGCGCAGCTCCAGCGCCTTGCCCGAGCCGATGTAGGTGGCCGGGTCGGGCTTGTCGCGGCGCTGGAAGACGGCGTCGAGCACCTGGGCGCCCGCCGTCTCCGCGAGTGCGGCCAGCTCCGCGAGGGAATTCTCCGCGTCATTCACGGTCCCAGAAGTCCAGACACCGACCAGCACCACACGCTCCAGGCGCAGCTGTCGGTACTCGACCTCGGTGACGTCCTCGAGCTCGGTCGAGAGTCCCGCCACACGCCGCAGCGCGGCGCGCTCGGAGCGGTCGAACTGTTCGCCGTCCCGCTCTCCGTCGATCTCGTGGCTCCAGGCGACGTCCTCTTCCATCAGGGCGTCGGCCCGAAGGCTCTCGGTGAGGCTCTCGGTGACATTCTCCGTAGCGCTCTGCGCGTCCTGCGCGTCCTGGGGAAGGGAAGAAGAGGAGGTCATTGGATCCTTACGTCGATGGAAGTCCGTTACATCAGTCACAACGCGTGACCTCTCCCGATGATTCCCGTTGTCGGGAATCTCCGGTCCGGCCGCCGTGGCGACCCGTCGATAGTGGCATGGTCCGCCGGGCCCGTCACCCGGGTTTATCGCTGTCCGGCGGGCTTGGCGCTGTGCCAATCCGGGTGCCCGGGCATCGGCGGAGTCTTCTCCCCGTACAGCCAGTCGTCGAAGAACGAGGTCAGGTCGCGGGCCGCAGTCTGTGACGCCAGCCGGACGAAGTCCGCGGTGGCGGCGTTGGAGTCCCGGTGCTTCTTCACCCAGCTCCGCTCCAGCCGGTCGAATGCGCTTTCTCCGATCTCCTCGCGCAGCGCGTAGAGAATCAGTGCGCTGCCGTCGTACACCACCGGCCGGAACAGACTGAGCTTGTGCCCGGGCGCCGGAACGTCCGGCCGGGCCGGCGGGCCGCCCGCGGCGCGCCAGCCGTCGGACTTGATATAGGCCTCACGCATCCGGCGTTCCAGCGGCTTGTCGGCGTGCTCGTCGGCGTAACGGGCCTCGTACCAGGTGGCGTGCCCCTCGCTGAGCCACAGATCGGACCAGGCCTGCGGGGAGACGCTGTTGCCGAACCATTGGTGGGCGAGCTCGTGCACCATGATCGAGTCGACATACCACTCGGGGTAGGCGGTCCCGGTGAACAGGGACCGTTCGAAGAGCGAGAGCGTCTGGGTCTCCAGCTCGAAGCCGGTCTCGGTAGCAGCGACCAGCAGTCCGTACGTCTCGAAGGGGTAGCGGCCGACCTGTTGTTCCATCCATTCCAGCTGGCCGGGTGTCTTGCTGAGCCAGGGCTCCAGCCGCTTGCGGTCGGCACTCGGCACCACGTCACGCACCGGCATTCCGTGCGGCCCGGTCCGTTGCAGGACAGTGGAACGGCCGATGGTGACCTGAGCCAGTTCGGTGGCCATGGGGTGGTCGGTCCGGTAGGTCCAGGTGGTCTCGGCACCGTGCCGGGCCGTGCCGGCGGGCAGGCCATTGGCCACCACCGTGAGGTCCTTGGGTGCGGTGATCCGGAACGTGAAGTACGCCTTGTCGGCGGGGTGGTCGTTGCTCGGGAAAACCCGGTGCGCCGCATCGGCCTGATTGGCCATGGCGAGACCGTCGGCGGTACGCAGCCAACCGCCGCTGTTCTGGTCGCCGCTCGGGTCACTGGTGTGCCGGACGGTGATGTGCAGCGGCACTCCTGCCGGGAGCCGGCCCGGGGGCTGGATGACCAGATCCTCGGCCGC
Source organism: Streptomyces sp. NPDC002958 (assembly GCF_055563255.1). Taxonomy (NCBI): domain Bacteria; kingdom Bacillati; phylum Actinomycetota; class Actinomycetes; order Kitasatosporales; family Streptomycetaceae; genus Streptomyces; species Streptomyces sp. NPDC002958. Next base: position 96,113 of record NZ_JBVHDS010000013.1, read on the forward strand.
CGCGGCGAAGTCGGCGCGCAGACCGTTGACTTCGACCGCGCGGACTGTGCCCCGGGTGAAGTCGAGGTTGATCCGGTCCAGCGGCTCAGTGGTCCGCGCGTCGATCGTGGTCACGGCGTCCAGCGCTTTGCTGTTGCTGCCGTGGTAGGTCAGGCCGATGTCGTACGAATGGACGTCGTACCCGGGGTTGCCGAGGTGTGGGAAGAGTGGATCGCCGATGCCGAGCGGCACGGGTGAGGGGAGGGCAGCGGCAACGAGGGTGGCCGATGCGGTGGCCAGCAGAGCGGCCCGCAGACGGCGGGAGATGAACGGCATGCACTACCGCTACCAGCGACTCCCACCCGGGCAGGTGCGGCGCGCGCCGCACCACTCGAACGAGATCGCTGTGGCAGATGGGCGCTGCGCGGTGGGGTCAGACGGTGGCGGCGGGGCGCTGGACGCGGCTCACGTCGTAGACCCCTGGTACGTCACGCATCGCGCGCATCAGCGCAGGCAGTCCGGCGGCATCGGGGAGCTGCAATGTGTAGGTGTGCCGGACACGCTGTTCGCTGGGCGGTTCGACGGTGGCGGAGATAACCGCCGCGTCCGCCGCCGCGATCGCCGCAGTGAGATCGGCGAGCAGCCGGGGCCGTCCGAAGGACTCGGCGACCAGGGTGACCCGGCACCCGGCCGCTTCGCCCCAGCTCACCCCGACCGGCACGCGGCCGACGGACTGCATCCGGGCCACCGCGGGACATTCCAGCCGGTGCACGGTGACGGCGCCGCCGCGCACGACGAATCCGGTGACGGCGTCGGGTGGTACGGGGGTGCAGCAGCCCGCGAGCCGCACGGTGGCGTCCGGCAGGTCCACCACAGCGCTCGCGGTGGGGTCCGCAGCCCTGTCGCCGCCGGGGCCGGCGGATTCCTGGGGCTGTGGTTCGGGTCTGGGCTCCGCGGTCCTGTTGCTGTGCGGGCCCTGGGCGTCCTCGGGGTGGGCGTCCAGCCAGCCGGTGATGGCGATACGGGCGGCGGGTGTCCGGGCGTGGTCGAGCCAGTCGGGAGAAGGGCCGGAGGCTGCGTCCTCGGCGAGCAGCGGCTGCACGGTGTCGCCGTCGCTCAGTACGGTGCCGAGGGTGGCCAGTCGGCCGTTGACCCGGGCTCCGATGCAGCTGTGCGCCGCGTACCCGTACTGCGCGTAGGCGGCGTCGACGCAGCTGGCTCCGGCGGGCAGCCCGAGCGTGCCGCCGTCGGTGCGGAATACCGTGATCTCCCGGTCCTGGGCGAGGTCGGCGCGGAGTGTGGTCCAGAAGGTGTCGGGGTCCGGGGCGGACTGCTGCCATTCGAGGAGCCTGGAGAGCCAGCCGGGCCGGGTCGGGTCGGCGCGCTCCCCGTCGGCGGGTTCGGCGGACTGCGGCCCGGAGCCGCTGTCCGCGGCGTACGGATTGCCGAGGGCGATGACGCCCGCCTCGGCGACCCTGTGCATCCGGTGCGTACGGATGAGGACTTCGGCGACCGCCCCTCCGGGGCCCACGACCGCCGTGTGCAGTGACTGGTACAGGTTGAACTTGGGGGCGGCGATGAAGTCCTTGAACTCGGAGATCACCGGGGTGAAGCAGGTGTGCAGTTCACCGAGCACGGCATAGCAGTCGGCGTCCTCGGCGACGAGGACCAGCAGCCGGCCGAAGTCGGTGCCGCGCAGTTCGCCGCGTTTGATTCTGACCCGGTGAACGGATACGAAGTGGCGCGGCCTGATGAGGACTTCTGCGGGAATGCCGGCCTCGCGCAGCACCGCTGCGACGTTCTCGGCGATGGCCGCGAGCGGGTCCTGGTCGGCCGCGGCGCCGGAGACATCCTGTAGCGCCGACGCGGCGGCGATCAGTGCGCGGGTGTGTTCGTACTCCTCGGGACAGAGAATCGCGAAGACGAGGTCCTCCAGCTCGGTCTTGAGCGCCTGCACGCCGAGCCGTTCGGCCAGCGGGATCAGCACGTCACGGGTGACCTTGGCGATCCTGGCCTGTTTCTCGGGGCGCATCACGCCGAGGGTGCGCATGTTGTGCAGCCGGTCGGCGAGCTTGATCGACATCACCCGGACGTCGTCCCCGGTGGCGACCAGCATCTTGCGGAAGGTCTCGGGTTCGGCCGCCGCTCCGTAGTCGACCTTTTCGAGTTTGGTCACGCCGTCGACGAGGTAACAGACCTCTTTGCCGAATTGTTCCCGCACCTGATCGAGGGTCACTTCGGTGTCCTCGACGGTGTCGTGGAGCAGTGAGGCGGTGAGTGTCGTGGTCTCGGCACCGAGCTCGGCGAGGATCAGCGTGACGGCGAGCGGGTGCGTGATGTACGGCTCGCCGCTCTTGCGCATCTGTCCGCGGTGCGAGGACTCCGCGAGTACGTAGGCCCTGCGCAGGATGGAGAGGTCGGCATCCGGGTGGTGGGCCCGGTGGGCCTCGGCGACATGGCCGATCGCGTCGGGCAGCCGGTCGCGGGAGACGGGACCGAGCAGTGCGACGCGGCCGAGCCTGCGGAGATCGATCCGGGGACGGCCCCGTCTGCGGATGGGAGCACCTGGGTTGGTGGCCTCTGCGCTCATGGGGCACCTCCGGCGACGTCGACCGGCGGTGGGAAGGTGCGGTCGCGCCTCCGGGCCGGTGCTTGATGCTACCGAGCCCACCACGTGGCGGAGTCCGTCTCTCGCTCAGCGTGAAACGGATCACCCATTCGAGCGAAGCTCTAGCTGATCAACGTTTCGAGCCAGGCCGGATCGATCACGCCTTCGGCGACGATCACGGCGGCTCCGGTCATTTCGATCTCGCCGTCCGGCCGCTCGGTGATCACGAGGGTGCCGCCGGGCAGATCGACCGTGTACGTGACCGGGGTGCCGGTCTCCGCGGGGTCGGCGCCGTCCCTGCGGGCCGCGGCGACGGCCACGGCGCAGGCTCCCGTACCGCAGGAACGGGTCTCGCCCGAGCCGCGCTCATGGACCCGCATCGCGACATGGCGGGGTCCGCGGTCCACGACGAATTCGATGTTGACGCCGTCGGGGTAGACGGCTGCGGGGCTGTAGGGCGGTACGGCGAGCAGATCGCCGGCGTGCGCCAGGTCGTCGACGAAGGCGACCGCGTGCGGATTGCCCATGTTCACATTGCGGGCGCTCCAGCTACGGCCGGCCAGGCTGACCGTGACGCCGTCCTCGGGGAGGAGCGCACGCCCCATGGAGACCGTGATGTCGCCACCCTTGGCGATGTGCACCTTCTTCACGCCGCCCCGGGTCGCGACGGCGAGGTCGCCCTCTTCGATGTGCCCGGCACGCTGAAGGTAGTGGGCGAAGACCCGTACGCCGTTGCCGCACATCTCGGCGATCGAACCGTCGGCGTTGCGATAGTCCATGAACCACTCGGCATCGCCCGCCATGGCCCGCGCCTCCGGGTGCGCGGCGGACCGTACGACGTGCAGCAGCCCGTCACCGCCGATACCGGCCCGGCGGTCGCACAGGCGGCCGACGACGGACGCGGGCAGGTCGACGGCGTTGTCCGGGTCGGGAACGATCACGAAGTCGTTCTCGGTGCCGTGGCCCTTGAGGAAGGCGATCTGCGAGGTGCTCACGGGGCAACTGTACGAGGCGGCACCGACATCCGACGAAACCGGGCCGCGCGACGGCGCACCGGACAGGGGCCGGAATGATGCCGGACAGGAGGCGGGGGCGCACCGGACAGAAGCCTGGCGTCACACCCGCGGAGCCGCTCCGTTGGTCAGCGGAGCCGTGCCACGCGCCAGACGGACAGCGTGACCAGTGCGGCGCACACAGCGACGTACAGGGCGATCACGCGCCAGTCGGACCGTTCGCCCGAGCCCCTCTGCGGCAGCCCGGGCCAGGTGTAGCCCACGCGGCGGGCGGCCATCATGCCCCAGCCCGCGGCGCAGCAGCTGATCAGCAGGCCCAGCATGGCGACAATCGCGCCGCCGTCGCCGAACTCGAAGGCCAGCGGGAACGCGAACATCAGCGATCCCACGGCGGCGAGCATGACGATCGGTGCGAGCTGCCAGATGCGCAGACGTCGCGCGGGCCGCAGCTCGACCTCGACCTCGGGGGTCACCTCGAGGTCATCGGGCCCGTCGGGGCTCAAGCGTCCTGCCTCGTGCAGCGTGTCCGGTGCGTCTTGTTCTGTGTCGCGAGGGCCGGCCTCCATCGCCACGCGCCCTCCCAACTCGGACTCCACTGGTCGATCGATGCTCGATGATGGCACGCTCCCGGTCGCCGAAATGACGGGCAGGGCTTCCCGATGCCATCACGTGATCAGGCTGTAACCGCTCGTTCGACCAACGCCATCGCCTGGTGCGGGAGTTCCCCGCGGTGCTCCGCGGCACCACTGAGCCAGTGGACCCGCGGGTCGCGGCGGAACCATGAGTCCTGACGGCGCGCGAATCGTTTGGTGGCGCGAACGGTCTCGGCGCGCGCTTCGTCCTCGGTGCACTCCTGAGCCAGCGCGGCGAGCACCTGCTGGTAGCCGAGCGCCCTGGACGCGGTCCGTCCTTCGCGCAAGCCGTGCGCCTCCAGGGCGCGCACCTCGTCCACGAGTCCGGCCGCCCACATCCGGTCGACCCTCAGGGCGATGCGTTCGTCGAGTTCGGGGCGGGCCACATCGACGCCGATCTGGACGGTGTCGTACACCGCATCGTTACCTGGGAGGTTGGCGGTGAAGGGCTTGCCGGTGATCTCGATGACTTCGAGGGCCCTGACGATTCGGCGGCCGTTGCTCGGCAGGATGGCCCCGCCCGCTTCGGGGTCGGCGGCCGCGAGCCGGGCGTGCAGTGCTCCGGAGCCGCGCTCGACCAGTTCCTCCTCCAGCCTGGCGCGTACGCCGGGATCCGTGCCGGGGAATTCCAGGGCGTCGATGGTGCCCTTCACATAGAGCCCGGAGCCGCCGACCAGGACGGGGGTGCGGCCTTCGGCGAGCAACCTGTCGATCTCGGCACGGGCCAGCCGCTGGTACTCGGCGACGCTGGCGGTCTCGGTGACATCCCAGATGTCCAGTAGGTGGTGCGGAACGTTTCCGCGCTCGGAGAGCGTCAGCTTTGCTGTGCCGATATCCATCCCCCGGTAGAGCTGCATGGAGTCGGCGTTGACCACTTCGCCGTCGAGCTGCTGAGCAAGGAATACCCCCAGATCGGACTTTCCGGCTGCAGTGGGACCGACGACGGTGATGACCCGCGGTGCGGGAGCTGGACTTCTCACCGCCCCAGTCTCGCAAACCTCCGGCCCTCTTCCCGAACGAGTGGTGTGACCGGCTCCGAACGGAAGTCGTTCGCCGTTCCGGCCGGAAGCCCCCTGCCCGCGCCCCGGATCTCCGAGTAACGGGTTGCGACGCCGCTGAGCGACGCGGATCTTCGCCCGTACCAGTAGAATTCATAAGTGAATACGGGCGTTTTTTCACGGTTTGCCGTTCGCCCTCAGGGCTGCCCGGTGAGGCCGCCGGCAGCGGGGCCGGAGAGGACGCCCGCCCCTAGTCCCCAAGCAGGGAAGGTGCCCGATGGGCTTCCTGGACAATTTGAAGGCCAAGTTGAGCCCCGCGAAGGACAAGGTCGGCGATCTCGCGCATCAGCACGGGCACAAGATCGACCAAGGGCTCGACAAGGCCGCACGGACGGTCGACCAAAAGACCAAGGGCAAGTACAGCGACAAGATCGAGTCCGGCACGAAGAAGGCCAAGGACGCGGTCGAGCGCCTGTCCCACAAGCACGAGGGTGGTACGCCGCCGGGTACGCCGCCCACCCACGAGGGTGGTAGGCCGCCAGGTACGCCGCCCACCTCCTGAGACATGAACTTACCAAGCCTGACGGACGGCCGTGCAGCGATCACGCTGCACGGCCGTCATCCGCCCCGCCCGGGTGCGGGCGGGAACTCAGGACCAGGTGCCGACCAGGTAGCCCACGCCGTACGGGGCGTCCTCGTACAGCAGCCGCCCGCCCAGGCGCGTCCCCTCTGCCGCGCCCGCGAGCACCTGCCAGGGTGCCCGGCCCGCCGCTTTCAGTTCGTGCGCCAGCGACGCGTCCAGCGCGATCAGCGCGCCGGGATCCGCCGAGCCCAGCGCATCGGCGGCCGCCGCATCGAACGCCTCCGCGCGGTCGTCCAGATAGCCGGGTGCCTTGAGCGTGCGGCAGGCGCTGCCGTCACCCATCACCAGCAGGGCCACCCGGTCCGCCCTTGCGGCCAGGTCCCGTCCGGTGCTCGCGCAGCGATCGGTTTCGAGCGCCTCCCCCACCCCGAGCCCTTCGACCGGCGCCTGGGCCCATCGCGCGCGGGCGAGCAGCCAGGCGCCGACGGCGAGGGACGGCGGAAGCGGGCGCTCCGCCACCGGCCCGCTGTCGCTTCCGAGCCGCACTCCGAGGTCGACTCCGAAGCCCTTGAAGGTGCCGGTGGCTCCCTCGGGGTGCGGGCCACGGCCTGCGTGGTCCGAGGGCCCGATCACGATCAGCAGATCGGGCCGGGCGGCGGCGAGCACGCCGATGGCATCGGCGCAGACGTCCCGCAGGGAGTCGAGCTCGGGCGCGGCACCCGCGGCGACCTCGGGTACCAGCAGGGGCGGACAGGGGCAGACAGCGGCGGCGACAAGCATGGGGGGCAGCGTACTGCTTGGGCCCGATGCGCCCGTCGGCCGCCGTCGCCGTCTGTTTCCCGTCTGTGTCAGTCGCAGCCGCAGCCGGGAGCGGCGGCTGCCGGCAGCGGCGTCGGGGCACCGATACCGGGCAGTCCCAGCATCACGCCGGCCGGCTTGGCGGCCTCGGTGGCGGTGCGCCTCTCCCAGGCGTCCCCGGCCCGGGTCCGCCGTACGCTCACCGGCACGCCCTCGGCGAGCAGGTGGTGCGGGGCCGCGTACGTGATCTCGACGGTCACCACGTCGCCCGGACGCACGTCCTCGTCCGGCTTGGTGAAGTGGACCAGGCGGTTGTCGGGAGCGCGGCCGGAGAGGCGGTGGGTGGCGCCGTCCTTGCGGCCCTCACCCTCCGCGACCATGATCTCCAGGGTCCGGCCGACCTGCTTCTGGTTCTCCTCCCAGGAGATCTCCTCCTGGAGGGCGGCCAGGCGCATGTACCGCTCCTGGACGACCTCCTTGGGGATCTGCCCCTCCATCTCGGCGGCCGGCGTTCCGGGGCGCTTGGAGTACTGGAAGGTGAAGGCGTTGGCGAAGCGCGCCTCGCGGACTGCGTGCATGGTCTGCTCGAAGTCCTCCTCGGTCTCGCCGGGGAAGCCCACGATGATGTCGGTGGAGATGGCGGCGTCCGGCATCGCGGCGCGCACCTTCTCGATGATGCCGAGGAAGCGCTCCTGCCGGTACGAGCGCCGCATCGCCTTGAGGATCGTGTCCGAGCCGGACTGCATCGGCATGTGCAGCTGGGGCATCACATTGGGCGTCTCGGCCATCGCCGCGATCACGTCGTCCGTGAAGTCGCGGGGGTGGGGCGAGGTGAAACGGACCCGTTCCAGGCCCTCGATCTTCCCGCAGGCGCGCAGCAGCTTGGAGAAGGCCTCCCGGTCGCCGATGTCGGAGCCGTACGCGTTCACGTTCTGGCCGAGCAGGGTGATCTCCGAAACGCCCTCGGCGACCAGTGCCTCGATCTCCGCGAGGATGTCGCCGGTGCGGCGGTCCTTCTCCTTGCCGCGCAGCGCCGGGACGATGCAGAACGTGCAGGTGTTGTTGCAGCCGACGGAGATGGAGACCCACGCCGCGTAGGCGGACTCACGGCGGGTGGGGAGCGTGGAGGGGAAGGCCTCCAAGGATTCTGCGATCTCGATCTGCGCCTCTTCCTGGATACGGGCGCGCTCCAGCAGCACCGGCAGCTTGCCGATGTTGTGCGTACCGAAGACGACATCCACCCAGGGGGCCCGCTCGACAATGGTGTCGCGGTCCTTCTGGGCCAGGCAGCCGCCGACGGCGATCTGCATGCCGGGCCGCTTGGTCTTCATCGGGGCGAGCCGGCCGAGATTGCCGTAGAGCTTGTTGTCGGCGTTCTCCCGCACCGCGCAGGTGTTGAAGACGACGACGTCGGCGTCGCCGTCGGATCCCTCGGCGGCACGTACGTAACCCGCGTCCTCCAGCAACCCCGACAGCCGCTCGGAGTCATGGACGTTCATCTGACACCCGTAGGTGCGCACCTCGTACGTCTTCAAACCGTCCACTACTCCACCAGCCACGTCGTTGCCGCTCACCCGTCCAGGGTAAGGGCTCCGATCAAGCCATGATGATGAATGCCTCACCGGCCGGCGTCGCAGCGCCTGTGCAGGGGTGCGGGAAGTGCGGCTCCGGGCCGCCGGAGACCTGCCCTGGTCATCGCCGGGACGGGCTGGCAGGATCGCCGCCATGCTCCAGGCACTGTCCCGTATCGGCCGGCGTCGCACCCTTCAGGCGTGCGCAGCCCTCGTCGTCGTTCTCGGGCTGCTGCTGTGGTGGCTGCTCCCGCTCGGGGAACCGGCGCCGAGCGGCACGCTGACCTTCAGCACCGGCGTACGCAGCGGGGTCTACCAGCGCTACGGCGAGCGGCTCAAGGGGGACCTGGCCAGGGATCTGCCCGAGGTTTCGATACGGCTGCAGACCAGTGAGGGCTCGCAGCAGAACATCGCGCGGGTGGCGACCGGGAAGGCCGATTTCACCATCGCCACCGCCGACGCCCTCGCCACTTATCTGCGCAGCGGCAAGCCGGGCGCCGACCGGCTGCGGGGCTGTGTGCGGCTGTACGACGACTACATCCAGCTGGTCGTACCCCGGGACTCGAAGGTGCGGAAGGTCTCGGACCTGCGCGGCAAGCGCGTCGGGGTGGGGCAGCAGGGTTCGGGCGTACGGCTGGTCGCCGACCGGCTGATGACGGCTGCCGGTCTCGATCCGGCAAAGGACGTGACGCCGCTTCCCGACGGTATCGACACCATGCCGAAGCGATTGGAGAGCGGCCTGCTCGATGCCTTCTTCTGGTCCGGCGGGCTGCCAACCTCCGCCGTGCAGGAGTTGTCGGACCGGTTCGCGATCCGGCTGGTGCCGCTGGAGGCCCCGCTGATCAAGGAGCTTCAGGCCGCGGGCGGGTCCGCCCGCTACTACCGGTCGGCCGTGATGCCCGCCGACGCCTACCGCAACGCGCAGCAGGGGCAGTCGGTGCCGACGGTGGCGGTCGCCAATGTGCTGGTGACCACGGACCGTACGGATCCGGCGATGACCGAGGCGTTCACCCGGACGGTGATCGACAGCCGGGATCGGATCGGGCGCGAGGTGCACGCGGCCCAGCTGGTGGATCTGCGTACGGCGATCTACACCGATCCGCTGCCACTGCACGAAGGGGCCAAGCGCTACTACCGCTCGGTCAAGCCCTGATCCCGGCGCGGACCACCCCCGTCCCGGCTCAGCCCTGCGGGCCGTTGCGTGGCACCGACACCGTCACTTGCAGCCCGTGCGGCTCATGGGCGGCATAACTGAGGGAGCCGCCGCCCGCGGACAGGAGCGCCTGGGAAATGGAGAGCCCGAGGCCGGAACCCTGCACATTCTGATGCCGGGCGCTGCGCCAGAAGCGGTCGCCTACACGTTCCATCTCCTGTGCGGTGAGGCCCGGTCCGCGGTCGGCGACGACCACCGAGACATCATCGCGGCCGGAGGCGACCGTGACGAGGACCTCTTCGTCGGCAGGGGTGAATTTCAGGGCGTTGTCGATGACGGCGTCGAGGGCGCTCGACAGCGCGATGGGGTCCGCCCAGGCGGTCACGGCGGATGAGCCGTCCGCCCTGAGCCGTACTCCTTTCTCCTCGGCGACCGGCCGCCAGGAAGCGACGCGCTCCGCAGTGAGCGCGCCGATGTCTGTGAGCTGCAGATCGGCCGCGGTGTGCTCGGCCAGCGCCAAGCCGAGCAGGTCGTCCAGGACCTGCCCCAGGCGCTTGCCCTCCGTGCGCACGGAGGCGATCTCCTCGTTGCCCTCGGGGAGTTCGAGCGCGAGGAGCTCGATCCGCAGCAGCAGCGCGGCGAGAGGGTTGCGCAACTGGTGCGAGGCGTCGGCGACGAAGGCGCGCTGCTGCTCCAGCACGTCCTCGACGTTGTCGGCCATCTCGTTGAACGAGCGGGCCAGGCGCCTCAGTTCCGGCGGCCCTCCGGAGGCCGCGACCCGGGATCTCATCCGGCCGCTGGCGATGTCGTGGGTGGCCGCGTCCAGGGTCCGTACGGGCAGCAGTACCCAGCCGGTGAGCCGGATCGCGGCGCCGACCGCCACCAGCATCGCGACTGCTTCGCCGGCTGCGATGAGCAACCAGCCGCGCAGTGTGCGTGCGCGCATTTCGGAGGTGGGCGAGTCGATGACCACGACGGCGACGACATCGCCGTCCCGTACCACGGGTGAGGCGACGACGACCCTGCCGCGCTGCCAGGGCCAGACCTGCGGCGGATCGTGGCTGCGACGCCCCAGGAGCGCCTCCTTGAAGGCCTCTCTCCCCTCCCCCTCGATCGGCAGCTGCCAGGTGGCCGGGGCCTTCGCCATGGCGCTGTCGTCGCGGTAGAAGACACCGGCGCGGATGCCGTACACCGATGCGTAGGTGTCGAGTTCGCTGCGCAGGGTGCGGCGCCGTTCGTCGTAACCGGGGGTCCGTTCGGCGATGAACTGGGCGAGCGCGGCGAAGCGTGCCGCGTCGTCGATGCGATCGATGACGACGCGTTGCTGTTGGGCGGCTGCCACGCTGACGGCCAGCGGGAAGCCGAGGGCGAGCAGGACGCTCGCCATGAGAATGATGAGTAGGGGAAGCAGCCGGGTGCGCACCTGGGACGTACGCCTCTACGCGGACGGGGCGACGAGGCGGTAGCCGACCCCGCGCACCGTCTCGATCAGTGCCGGCAGCCGCAGTTTGGAACGCAGGGACGCGACGTGCACTTCGAGCGTGCGCCCCGTTCCCTCCCAGCTCGTGCGCCACACCTCGCTGATGATCTGCTCCCGGCGGAAGACCACTCCGGGGCGCTGGGCGAGCAGCGCGAGCAGGTCGAACTCCTTGCGAGTGAGCTGGACTTCTGATCCATCGACGCTGACCCGGCGGGTCGGCAGCTCGATGTGGACGTGCCCGAGGCGCAGAGCGGCGACGGGTGTGGGCACGGTTTCCTCGCCGGCCGATTTGCGTCGACTGACCGCGTGGATACGGGCGAGGAGCTCACCGGTGTCGTAGGGCTTGACCACGTAGTCGTCGGCCCCGAGGTTGAGGCCGTGGATACGGGAGCGGACGTCGGCGCGCGCGGTCACCATGATCACCGGGGTGGAAGTGCGCTTGCGGATCTTCCCGCACACCTCGTAGCCGTCCTGGTCGGGCAGGCCGAGGTCGAGGAGCACGACGCCGAAGCGCTCCTTGTCCGCGGGCAGCAGCGCCTGCAGTGCCTCCTCGCCGCTGCGCGCGTGCACGACCTGGAAGCCGTGCCTGGTGAGGATCGCGGAGAGGGCGGCGGCGACATGGTTGTCGTCCTCGACGAGCAGCAGTCTCATGGCCCCCCTTTCCGAAGGTGCGGCGTGCCGGTCTTCCGCCGGTGCGGCGCCGGTGCGTGTCGGTGCGATTTCTTCGTACGCCTCTCGTCATTTCCCCGTACCGAGGTGTTTCACGTCATGGCGTACCAGGGCATCCACTCCGATGACCAGTACGTCAGTCAAGAGCCCGCCCATTGCATCGAGACATCTGTTATCCACCCGGTACGCCCCGGGAGCCCCGCCCGCCGTCCCCTTCACGCGGAGTGTCCGGTTGCCGCCGGATCGTTATGCTCAATTTCCGCTCAGATGTAATGACGCTGGTCGCACTGCGTCACTAGGGTCCTTCCCAACCGAGGAGGACGGAGCAAGAAGCCGATGAGCGGAGTTTCAGTGACCAAGGGCGCCGAGGACGCCGCACCTGCGGCGAACGACCTTGTCGTACTGAGCAACGTCAACAAGCACTTCGGCGCGCTGCATGTGCTCCAGGACATCGACCTGACCATCGCCCGTGGCGAGGTCGTGGTCGTCATCGGGCCCTCCGGGTCCGGGAAGTCCACGCTGTGCCGCACGATCAACCGCTTGGAGACGATCGACTCGGGCGCCATATCGATCGACGGCAAGCCGCTGCCCCAGGAGGGCAGGGAGTTGGCCAGGCTGCGTGCCGATGTCGGCATGGTCTTCCAGTCGTTCAATCTCTTCGCACACAAGACGGTGCTCGAGAACGTGATGCTGGGCCAGATCAAGGTCCGCAGGACGGACAAGAAGGCCGCCGAGAACAAGGCCCGTTCGCTGCTGGACCGGGTGGGCGTGGCGACGCAGGCCGACAAGTACCCCGCCCAGCTCTCCGGCGGCCAGCAGCAACGTGTGGCGATCGCACGGGCGTTGGCGATGGACCCCAAGGTGATCCTCTTCGACGAGCCGACCTCCGCGCTCGACCCGGAGATGATCAACGAGGTGCTGGAGGTCATGCAGCAGCTCGCCCGGGACGGCATGACGATGGTCGTCGTCACCCATGAAATGGGCTTCGCGCGCTCGGCCGCGAACCGCGTCGTCTTCATGGCCGACGGGAAGATCGTCGAAGAAGCCACGCCCGAGCAGTTCTTCAGCAACCCGCGCAGTGACCGGGCCAAGGACTTCCTGTCGAAGATCCTTCACCACTGATGGAGCCTGCACCACCGGTTCTCGGACCGGCTGATCACTCACATCGCGTCAACTCTAGGGAAAACCACCATGCAGCTTCGTAAGGTCACCGCCGCCTCGGCCGCCGTGCTCGCTCTCGCCCTCACCGCCACCGCCTGTGGTTCCGACAAGGAGGACGGCGGCTCGGGCGACGGCAAGAAGATCACGATCGGCATCAAGATCGACCAGCCGGGCATCGGCCTGAAGACCCCCGACGGCAAGTACACCGGCTTCGACATCGACGTCGCCACGTACGTCGCCAAGGAACTCGGCTACGACGCCAAGGACATCGTCTTCAAGGAGACCAAGAGCCAGGACCGTGAGACGGCGATCGAGCGCGGTGACGTGAAGTTCATCGCCGCCTCCTACTCGATCAACGACGAGCGCCTGCAGAAGGTCGACTTCGCCGGTCCGTACCTGCTGGCGCACCAGGACATCCTGGTCCGCGCCGACGACGACTCGATCAAGTCGCCGGCCGACCTGAACAACAAGAAGCTGTGTTCGGTCGCCGGCTCGACCTCGGCGAAGAACGTCAAGGACAAGCTGGCGCCGAAGGCGCAGCTCCAGACGTACGGCGGCTACTCGGAGTGCCTGACCGGTCTGGAGAACGAGGCCATCGACGCGCTTACCACCGATGACAGCATCCTGGCGGGCTACGCCTCGCAGCAGAACTTCCAGGGCAAGTTCAAGCTGGCCGGCTTCAAGATGACCAACGAGAACTACGGCATCGGTCTGAAGAAGGGCGACGCCGATCTCAAGAAGAAGGTCGACGCCGCACTCACCAAGATGGTCTCGGACGGTTCCTGGGACAAGGCCGTGAAGGACAACTTCGGCCCGGCGAACTACAAGAACGAGCCCGCCCCGAAGATCGGCAACATCGTCAAGTGAAGCAGGGCTGACCGGGCGCGCCGTCCGTGAACGGCGGCGCGCCGTGCCCTCCTACACGCGGAAGCACGGGAGATCGTGTTCGACTTTCTTGAAGGTTACGACCTGCTGGGGGCCTTCTGGGTGACGGTGCAGCTCACCGTCTACTCCGCCCTCGGCTCCCTCATATGGGGAACGCTGCTGGCCGGCATGAAGGTCAGCCCGGTCCCCCTGATGCGCGGCTTCGCCACCGCGTACGTGAACGTGGTCCGGAACATTCCGCTGACCGTGATCATCGTCTTCTCGTCGCTGGGCCTGGACCAGACGCTGAACATCTCGCTCGGCACCGATGTCATCGAAGACATCAACTTCCGGCTGGCCGTACTCGCCCTGGTCGCCTACACGGCCGCCTTCGTCTGCGAGGCGCTGCGCTCCGGCATCAACACGGTGCCGGTCGGCCAGGCCGAGGCGGCGCGCGCACTCGGGCTGAGCTTCACGCAGGTGCTGCGGCTGATCATCCTTCCTCAGGCGTTCCGTGCGGTGGTCAACCCGTTGTCCAACGTGTTGATCGCGCTGACGAAGAACACCACGGTCGCCTCCGCGATCGGTGTCGTCGAGGCCTCCTACCTGATGAAGGACATGATCGAGGCCGAGGCCCAGCTGATTCTGATCTCGCTGGTCTTCGCATTCGGCTTCGTCGTCCTGACCCTCCCGACCGGCCTGATCCTCGGCTGGGTGAGCAAGAAGGTGGCGGTGAAGCGATGAGTTCCGTCCTCTACGACGCCCAGGGGCCCCGCGCCAAGCAGCGCAACATCCTCTACACGGTGCTGTTCGTCCTGTGTGCCGCGACCGTGGTGTGGTGGGTGTACGACGGTCTGGCCGAAAAGCACCAGCTCGACTGGATCAAGTGGAAGCCCTTCTTCACCAGCCCCCAGCCGTGGGAGACGTACATCTGGCCGGGCCTCCAGAACACGCTCAAGGCGGCGTTCTTCGCCCTGATCATCGCGCTGCCGCTGGGCGCCCTGTTCGGTATCGGCAGGCTCTCGGACCACCGTTGGGTACGGATGCCGGCCGGCATCGTCGTGGAACTCTTCCGCGCCATCCCGGTACTGATCCTGATGATCATCGCGAACGCGGTGTACGCGGAGTACACGACCATCGATACCGATGTGCGTCCGCTGTACGCCGTGGTGACCGGACTGGTGCTGTACAACTTCTCGGTCCTCGCCGAGATCGTGCGGGCCGGAATCAAGACCCTGCCGAAGGGCCAGGCGGAGGCGGCCAAGGCGCTCGGCATGCGCAAGAGCCAGATCATGCTGTCCGTGCTGCTGCCGCAGGCGGTGACGGCCATGCTGCCGGCGATCGTCAGCCAACTCGTCGTCATCGTGAAGGACACCGCGCTCGGCGGCGCCATGATGACCTTCTCCGAACTGCTGGCGTCGGTCCGCCCGATGAGCGCGAACTACGGTGCGAACACGATCGCGTGCTTCACGATCGTCGCCCTGATCTACATAGTCGTGAACTTCGCACTCACGTCGTTCGCCAGGTGGCTGGAGCAGTGGCTCCGGCGCAGCAAGAAGGGGAAGGGTGCCGCGCCCGGGTGCGCACCCGAGACCATCGGTACGCCGTCGCTCGTCGTCGACGACGGGCGCGCCGCCTGACGGCTCGTCGATGGACGTCCCCGAGGGGCGGTGGCGCATCCGTCACCGCCCCTCGCCGCGTTCCGGTTCGCTTGACGCAAGCACCGGCAGTAGGTTGCATACGTTCTGTGATCGCGCACCGAGCCCCCGCCGCCACACCCCCTCCGCCCCCTATGCCCGTTTCACGCCTTTCACCCACACGCGTTCGAGGAGCCTCGTCGTGGACCCGGTGATCGTCGTCGGCGCTGGGCCCGTCGGTCTGGCGCTGTCGCTCGCCCTGGCAGCGCAAGGCGTTCCCTCCGTCCTGCTCGACGAGGACCCGAGCAAGGACGAGACACGCCCCGCCCGCACCGTGGTGCTGCGCGAGGACACCGCCGCCCTGGTGGAACGGCTCGGCTGCAAAGCGCTCCGGCACGAGAGCATCCGGTGGTCCGGCTGGCGGTCCATGCGGCGCAGGCAGCTAATGCGTGAGCTGCCTCTCGGCGAGGACTCCCCGGAAGGTGATCCGTTGCCGGCCCCCATCCATCTGCCGCAGCACGTCCTGACGCGCGGGCTGCGGGACGCGGTGGCCGCACAGGAGCTGGTGCAGGTGGCTCCGTACAGCCGGATCGACACGCTGGAGCAGGACCCGGCCGGGGTCACTGTGCACACCAGGAAGCCGAACTCGACCTGGTGGCACGGGAGTTACCTGGTGGGCTGTGACGGCGCCAGGTCCACCGTACGCAAGCTCCTCGACATCCGTTTCCCCGGGCGTACGGCGGTGGAGCGGCATGCCGTCGCCGCGCTGCGCACCGAACTTCCCTGGCCGGGGCAGGCTGTGCTGCACCGGCTGCCGCCGTGGCGCACCGGCGGCACCGAGGTGACCGCGCGGCCGCTGCCGGACGGCGCCTGGCGGCTGGACTGGCTGCTGCCGCCGCGTGGCGAGCTCGTCACCCCGGACGCCCTGATCACCCGGGTCCGGGACACCTTGGCGGGCTGGTGCGGCGAGACACCGCCGTACGAACTGCTGGACACGGGCGTGTACACGCTGCACCACCGGCTAGCCCTGCGCTGGCGGGCCGACCGGGCCTTCCTGGCCGGGGATGCCGCCCATCTGCTGGGCGCGCTGGGCACCCAGGGGCTCGACGAGGGGCTGCGGGACGCCGAGAACCTGGCCTGGAAACTGGCCCAGGCCTGGCACCACGGCGCCTCCGACGTACTGCTCGACAGCTACCAGGCGGAGCGCCGGGCCGCGGTCGCCGCACGGCTGCGTGCCGCGGACCAGTCGCTGCCGATACTGCGCGGCGGTGGAGGTCTGCGGACCCTGGTACCAGGGAGCGCACGGGGGCACGACTCGCTGCTCACCGACGGACATCTGGGGTGCGGCCCCCTCGGTGCGCCCCCCTCGTACTCGCATTCGCCCCTTGCGCCCGCACGCGCCGAGGCGCACACATCTGTGGGTACGCCCCCCGGTGCGCCGGTCACCGATGTACGGGTGACGGCACCCGACGGCACGACCGTGCGGCTGCGCGAGCGGCTGGGGCAGGGTCATCTGCTGGTGGTCCTGGTGGCGCCCGGTACCGGGGTGTGGGACCGGCGGCACTGGATGACAGCGGGTGTCATGCCCCGCCTCGTCGCGGCCGTCAACGCGCTGCCGGTGAAGGGCGAGCTGCTGGTGGCCGAGAGCTATCCGGGGGCGTCGGCCCACACTGTGCTGCTGATCAGGCCGGACGGTCATCTGGTGGCGTCGTTCGGCGGGGTACGGCCCCGGGAGCTCTTCGCGGCAGCGGACGCTGTGCGCGGCGGCGCGGCGCGCGCCTCCGTACGCTCCGACCAGACTGCGGGCATCAATTGACCGCTGTGGATGTCATGGTCTACTCCGAAACGTGACCGACACCGATGTGCGCCTCTCGCGGAGGGTACATATGAACCGCGTCCGCCATGCGGGCTGCGTGTGTCGCCCGTCCTGCTGAATCGTCTGTTCCTGCCGCGCCATGCGCTCTGTCGCCTTCACCACCGCGGCGGGCACCCTCAAGGAGTTGTCGCGCGCTGCCCGGCTGCCCACCGACGGCTGGAAGACCCTA
The DNA here is from genome assembly GCF_055563255.1 of Streptomyces sp. NPDC002958. NCBI lineage: Bacteria > Bacillati > Actinomycetota > Actinomycetes > Kitasatosporales > Streptomycetaceae > Streptomyces > Streptomyces sp. NPDC002958. The sequence continues at coordinate 113,304 of NZ_JBVHDS010000013.1, forward strand.
GGACCTGACGCCGGGTCGCGCCGACCAACCTGCACGCCGCTCGCGTCCTCCGAATCCGACGCGATACACCCGAACGCCACGCTCCGGTGGAGCAATCCCCCTGCCCGACGGACATTCACCTCAACGCCAAGGACCGACGTGACGGAGACCTCGCACCCATGCCGACCCCCACCATCACCCCTGACCAGCTCGATTGTCAGGTCGCCCGCCTCCATGACTCCGAGGCGTGGCAGCAGATCGTCACGGGATGGGACCTCACCACCCCCGAACCCGTACTCCCCTCCTCCCCCGGCACCGCGCAACAACTGCGCGACAGTCACCCGGCCGATTGGCGCGACCTGCTGTCCGTACCGGTCGACCAGCTCATCGCCGACTCGGTCCGTGCCCTGCCGGAGACCGCACCGCGCGAACGGCCCCTCCCCGGACGCCTGGGTGCGATCCTCCCCGACCGGCTCCACTCCTGGCGGCGCATCGGACAGCCCGAAGTACGGCCTTCCATCCATCTCGCCTACGCACGGCAGATCCTGACCGAGTGGGGCTGGCAGAACACCCCGTACCGGCTGCGCAACGCCCGCGGCGCACGGTGCATCTGCGGCGCCCTCCTCACCGCGCACCACCTGGGCTACGGCTCCCTCGACACCGTGGACCGGGCCGGCGCCTGGCTCGTCGCCGAGCTCCGCTCCCAGGGCTGGACCGGACTGATCGGGCCCTGGAATCGGCACCCCGGCCGCACCGCCGCGGATGCGCTCGCCCTGATCGACGCCACCATCAGCCGCGCCTCCCGCGCAGGGCAGTAATCACCGCGGCCGCCCCCGGCCCCCCGCGATCCGCCTCCCGCATGGGTCGGCGATGCTCCTGGCGCTCCCCGGCCCTCGTCTCCCCCGCCCTCCCCGTGCGTCCCTCTGCCGCGCCCTCCCCGTGCGTCCCTCTGCCGCGCGCTTCCCCGCTCCGGCCCCCGGGCCCGCCCACGCCTCGGGTAGGCTGCGCGTCCACCGCCCGGTACAGGCCCGGTCAGAAGGGCTCGTCAAGGCCTTCCGTGTCCTCGCCCTCTTCTTCCAGCGCCTGCCGCACCACGCGCAGGGCCATGCCTTCCGCGTACCCCTTGCGGGCGAGCATGCCCGCAAGGCGGCGCAGCCGCTTGTCGCGGTCCAGGCCTCGAGTGGAGCGCAGCTTGCGCGCGACCAGCTCACGGGCGGTCGCCTCCTCCCGCTCGGAGTCGAGCTGCCCGACGGCCTCGTCGATCACGGCGGAGTCCACACCCTTGGTGCGCAGCTCACGGACGAGAGCACGGCGGGCCAGCCCCCGGCCGTGGTGCCGGGACTCCACCCAGGCGTCCGCGAACGCGGCATCGTCGATCAACCCGACATCCTCGAAGCGCGACAGCACTTCTTCTGCCGCCTCATCCGGGATCTCCCGCTTGCGCAAGGCATCCGCGAGCTGCTTTCGGGTGCGCGGGGTCCCGGTGAGCAGCCGCAGACAGATGTTGCGCGCCTGCTCGACCGGGTCTCGCGACTCCCCCTTCTCGGCCTTCTCGGCCCTCGACGAGGAGGGGGAGCCGCTGCTCCTGGAGCGGGAGCGGGCACGACGCCCCGCCCCCTCAACGAATCCGGCGCCCGAGCCGGTGCCGTAACCAGGACCGGCCTCCGGCTCGTACGCGCCCTCGGGCTCGGCCGTGTGCCCGGTGGCGAATTCGGGAACGGGGCCGGCGCCATGGTCGGTGGCGCTGACCGGCCACTCCGTACGACGCGTCACGGTCTAGCCCTTGACCGCCGCGGTCTTGGCCGACTTGGCCTTGCCGGCCGGAGCGGGCACCGACTTCGCGCTGGCGGCCGGAGCCGAGGCGCCGCCCGCCGCGTCCGCACCGGGCTCGGCAGCATCCGGCTTGACGCCGACGCCGAGCTTTTCAAGGATCTTCTTCTCGATCTCATTGGCGAGATCGGGGTTGTCCTTGAGGAAGTTACGGGCGTTTTCCTTGCCCTGGCCGAGCTGGTCGCCCTCGTACGTGTACCAGGCGCCCGCCTTGCGGACGAAGCCGTGTTCCACGCCCATGTCGATCAGACCGCCCTCGCGGCTGATGCCCTGGCCGTAGAGGATGTCGAACTCGGCCTGCTTGAAGGGCGGCGCGACCTTGTTCTTCACGACCTTGACACGGGTGCGGTTTCCGACGGCGTCGGTGCCGTCCTTCAGCGTCTCGATCCTGCGGATGTCGAGGCGTACCGAGGCATAGAACTTGAGCGCCCGGCCACCGGTCGTGGTCTCCGGCGAGCCGAACATCACACCGATCTTCTCGCGAAGCTGGTTGATGAAGATCGCGGTGGTCTTGGACTGGTTGAGCGCGCTGGTGATCTTGCGGAGTGCCTGACTCATCAGACGCGCCTGCAGACCCACGTGCGAGTCGCCCATCTCGCCCTCGATCTCCGCGCGCGGAACAAGCGCCGCCACGGAGTCGATGACGATCAGGTCGAGGGCGCCGGAGCGGACCAGCATGTCCACGATTTCGAGGGCCTGCTCGCCGTTGTCCGGCTGAGACAGGATGAGGCTGTCGATGTCGACGCCGAGCTTCTTCGCGTACTCGGGATCGAGGGCGTGCTCCGCGTCGATGAAGGCCACCGAGCCACCGAGCTTCTGCGCATTTGCCACCGCGTGCAGCGTCAGCGTCGTCTTGCCGGAGGATTCCGGTCCGTACACCTCCACCACACGGCCGCGCGGCAGACCGCCGACGCCGAGGGCCACGTCGAGGGCAGTCGACCCGGTGGGGATCACCTCGACGGGCTCGTTGGGCCGCTCACCGAGGCGCATCACCGCGCCCTTGCCGAATTGCCGTTCAATCTGTGCGAGTGCGGCGTCCAGCGCCTTCTCGCGGTCGGTTCCTGCCATGGGTTCCACCCGATTTGCTTGAGTCGATCGCTTCACGTCAAAGACGCTAACCCCTGCCACTGACAATGGGCCTCGACGTCCTCCCGGCCTGTGGACAACTCCACGGTCGGGCCCGGGAAAGCCCGCCGGAATACAATGAGAATGGATGTTCGATTTTGGTGTCAAGCACACCCCGCCGGACCGGCTCACCGGGGCGGCGCCCCGCCCATCGGGCCGACCTCGACGGCAGTCGGCCCGATGCCTGGAGGCATGTCACCGAGGTCCAGGCCCCGGGCAGGCGGGCCGACGTGCCGGGCAATCTCTGAGACAGGCCCCACCACCGGGGCAGTCAGGCACGTTCCGAAGCTTCCGGCTCCCCGGCGCTGTCCTGTCCACCCCGGCCCTCATTGCTCTCGGCGGTCCGCCAGGACCGGCGCAGCCGTGCGAGCACCGGCTCACCACGCTGCTGGTGACGGCCGTGCACCCGCAGGTCGTCCGTCACGTCGTACCGCTTCACATAGGCGCCGAGGAACGCCTGGAGCGTGGCGACGGCCGGGATCGCGATCAGCGCACCCACAGCGCCCATGAACGCCGTGCCCGCGATGACCGATCCGAAGGCGACCGCCGGATGGATGTCGACAGTCTTGGACGTGAGCTTGGGCTGCAACGCATAGTTCTCGAACTGCTGGTAGACCACGACGAATCCGAGCACCCACAGCGCGTACCAGGGGTCGACTGTGAACGCGATCAGCATCGGCAGGGCGCCTGCCAGATACGTACCGATCGTGGGGATGAACTGGGAGACCAGTCCGACCCAGATGGCGAGCGCGGGCGCGTACGGAACACCGAGGATCACCAGCAGGATGTAGTGCGCGGCCCCGGAGATGAGCGCCATCAGTCCGCGTGAGTAGAGGTAGCCGCCGGTCTTGCCGACCGCGATCTCCCAGGCCCGCAGGACCTCGGCCTGCTTGGCGGGCGGCAGTACGGAGCACAGAGCGCGCCGCAGCCTGGGGCCGTCGGCGGCGAAGTAGAACGAGAACAGGAAGATCGTCAGAAGACGGAACAGCCCGCCGAGCACGGTGGTGGAGACGTCGAGCACTCCGGTCGCGCTGTTCTGGACGTACCTCTGCAGCCAGTCGGAGTGCAGCACGCTGTCCTGGACCTCGACCCGGGAGAGCTCGGTGTGGAAGTTCTGGTTGACCCAGTTGATCACCGAGTCCAGATAATTCGGGAACTCCTCGACCATGTCGACGATCTGGCCCGCGAGCATCGAGCCGAGCAGCGCGACGAAACCGACCACGGCTATCAGCACGACGAGGAAGACCAGGAAGGTGGCGAGGCCGCGGCGCATGCCGCGCGCCGACATCCGGCTCACCGCGGGCTCGATGGCGAGCGCCAGGAAGAACGCGATCAGCACATTGATCAGCAGCCCGATGAGCTGGTGGAACGCCCAGTTGCCGAGCTGGAAACAGGCGTACAGCGCCAGGGCGAGCACCATGGCGCGCGGCAGCCACGCAGGCATGCGGGCCGACCCGGTGCCGACCGGCGCGGCCGGCGGGGCGGGCTGGGTGAGAGGCGTCTGGGTCTGGGCTGTCTCGTCTGTCGGTGACACCGCTCCAGTCTCGCCTACAGCTGTGACAAGCAGCCGCCCACCCCGGACACATCACAGGTCCGGCCGCTGACAAGCCGGGGCTCAGCGCTTGTCGGCGGGGACGTCGACCGCCGTGCAGACACCGCGCCAGACGTCCTTGGCGTCCCAGCCCGCGGCCAGCGCCTGGTGCACCGTCTGCCCTCCGAGCTCGGCCATCACATGATCGCGCGCAAAGGAATCGGCGTATCCAGCGCCGAAGTGGTCCGCCATCCGTTCCCAGAAAATCGTCAACCGCATGACCTCAGTATCCCGCTCCTGAGAGTGCAGCCGGGCCGCTACGTCTTGTCGAGAGCGCTTACCGCCCTACGGTCGGTCCATGGCTGGAACCGGAACAAGTCCCCTCAACCGTGCCAAGCAGTTCATGTGGCTCACGGCCCGTGTCCTAGAACAGCGGCGGTTCGCCCATCACTTCCTGACAGGAAGTGCGGACGCCGTGGAGACCGCGCTCGCCGCCTATCTGAATGAGGACGGCGGATACGGACACGCGCTCGAACCCGATCTGCGTGGCCCCGTCAGTCAACCGCTGCACACTGCGCACGCACTCAACGTCCTCGACTCCATCGGCCGCTGCGGCGGGCTCCGGATGGAGCGGATCTGTCGCTTCCTGACCGAGGTGTCCACCAAGGAAGGGGCGCTGCCCGCTCTCCTGCCGTCGCAGCGCGGTTATCCGGCCGCACCGTTCATCCCGATCGTCGACGACCCGCCCGCGGAGCTGTTGACGACCGGACCCGTCGTCGGGCTCCTGCACCGCAATGCGGTGTGGCACGCCTGGCTGTTCCGGGCCACCGACTTCTGCTGGGCGGCGGTCGACGCTCTGGACCGGTCGCATCCGTACGAGATCGAGGCGGCGCTCGCCTTTCTGGACGGTGCTCCGGACCGGGCACGTGCCGAGGCGGCGGCCGACCGGCTCGGGCGGCTGGTGCGGGAACAGCGGCTCGCCGTGCTGGATCCGGAGCGGCGCGCGGAGTACCCGGTAGCAGCCGGATACGCACCGGGCGAGCAGCACTTCCCGTACGACTACGCCCGTACACCGGAGTCGCTCGCCCGCCGCTGGTTCACCGACGAGGAACTGGCCCGCTCGCTCGACCATCTCGCAGCCGAGCAGCAGGCGGACGGCGGCTGGCCGGTGAACTGGCGGCAGTGGGCGCCGGGGACGGCTCTGGAGGGACGGCCCATCGTGACGCTCAAGGCGCTCCTGACGCTGCGGGCCCATGGACGCAGCCTCGACGACTGAGACCGGGCGGGCTGCCCTGCGATCACCGCGTCCGTAGTCCGGCCCCGTGTCCCGTGCCCGATGCGTAGTGCGCCCATGCTCCGTGCCCGATGCGTAGTGCGCCCGTGCGCCATGTGCGGTGTGCCCGGGCCCCTGCCCCGTGCGCCCGAGTCGTATAGCCGCGCATGTGCCGTCCGGATCCGTCAGCCGGCTGCGGACACGCCGTCGGCCCCTGCGGCGGTGTCGCGCAGCAGCAGGGCCGCGAGGGCCGACGCGGCGCCGCGTGGCGACGACGGATCCCGAACGGGGTCCCGATGGCCGTCACGGCCGTTGTCAGTGGCGGGGTGCACGATGGGGGACATGGCCGACTCTGCGCTCGACTCGTTCTCCCCCGCGACCCGCGGCTGGTTCGCGGGTTCCTTCAGCGCGCCCACCGCCGCGCAGGAAGGCGCCTGGCGCGCGATCCGCGAGGGTTCGGACGTGCTGGTCGTCGCGCCGACCGGCTCCGGCAAGACCCTGGCCGCGTTTCTCGCAGCGCTGGACGGGCTGGCGTCCGTCCCGCCGCCCGCCGAGGCGAAGAAGCGCTGCCGTGTGCTGTACGTGTCGCCCCTCAAGGCCCTCGCGGTCGATGTCGAGCGCAATCTCCGCTCCCCGCTGACCGGCATCCGCCAGGAGTCGGTGCGTCTGGGGCTGCCGGAGCCCGAGGTCCGGGTGGGAATCCGCTCCGGCGACACCCCGCCCTCCGAGCGCCGCTCGATGGCGACCCGGCCGCCGGACATCCTGATCACCACGCCCGAATCGCTTTTCCTGATGCTGACCTCATCGACCCGGGAGGCGCTGTCCGGCATCGAGACAGTGATTCTCGACGAAGTGCATGCCGTTGCGGGTACGAAGCGGGGCGCCCATCTGGCCGTATCGCTGGAGCGGCTCGACGAGCTGCTGCCGCGCCCGGCACGGCGCATCGGCCTGTCGGCGACGGTCCGCCCCGTCGACGAGGTGGCACGCTTCCTCTCACCCCGGCGGAAGGTGGAGATCGTCCAGCCCCCGTCAACCAAACAGTTCGACCTGTCGGTGGTCGTGCCGGTCGAGGATCTGGGCGAGCTCGGCGGCTCCCCCACCGCCGACACCGATCAGGCGGGCCAGGCGAACAAGCCGTCGATCTGGCCCCATGTCGAGGAACGCATCGTCGATCTCGTCCAGGATCATCGCTCCACCATCGTCTTCGCCAATTCCCGCCGCCTGGCGGAGCGGCTGTGCAATCGGCTCAACGAGATCGCGTACGAGCGGGCCACCGGCACCGTGCTGGATGAGCACGGCCCCGCGCCGACCCTGCCGGAGGCACACTCCCCGGCCGAGATCATGGCCCAGTCGGGCGCGGCGAAGGGCGTCCCCGCACTGCTGGCCCGTGCCCACCACGGTTCGGTCTCCAAGGAACAGCGCACCCAGGTCGAGGAGGACCTCAAGGCGGGCCGGTTGCCGGCCGTGGTCGCCACCTCCAGTCTGGAGCTGGGCATCGACATGGGGGCGGTCGATCTGGTGGTCCAGGTGGAGTCGCCGCCGTCGGTTGCCTCCGGACTGCAACGGGTCGGCCGGGCCGGGCACCAGGTCGGTGCGGTCTCCACCGGCGTGGTCTTCCCGAAGTACCGGGGCGATCTGGTGCAGGCGGCCGTAGTTACTGAGCGGATGCGCGAGGGCTCCATCGAGGCGCTCCGGATCCCGTCCAACCCCCTCGATGTACTGGCCCAGCAGCTCGTCGCGATGGTCGCCCTGGACAGCTGGCAGGTGGACGATCTGCTGGCCGTGACCCGTCGCGCCGCCCCCTTCGCCTCCCTGCCCGAGTCGGCGTTCACCGCCGTGCTGGACATGCTCGCCGGCCGCTATCCGTCCGACGCCTTCGCCGAGCTGCGCCCGCGTGTGGTCTGGGACCGGGTGGCCGGTACGGTCGCGGGGCGCCCAGGCGCCCAGCGGCTCGCCGTCACCTCCGGAGGGACCATCCCCGACCGCGGGCTCTTCGGGGTCTTCCTCGCCGGTGCCGACCCCAAGAAGGGCGGCGGCCGCGTCGGTGAGCTGGACGAGGAGATGGTGTACGAGTCCCGGGTCGGCGACGTCTTCACGCTGGGCACCACGTCCTGGCGGATCGAGGACATCACCCGCGACCGGGTCCTGGTCTCGCCCGCCCCCGGGGTTCCCGGCCGGTTGCCGTTCTGGAAGGGCGACCAGCTGGGCCGTCCGCTGGAGCTTGGGCGCGCGCTGGGCGCGTTTCTCCGCGAGATCGGCGGACTGCCGCCGGAGGATGCCCGACAGCGTCTGCTCGCCGCCGGTCTCGACACCTGGGCCGCCGACAACACCCTGTCGTACATCGACGAACAGCGCCGCGCCTGCGGTCATGTGCCGGACGACCGGACCATCCTCGTCGAGCGTTTCCGCGACGAGCTGGGTGACTGGCGGGTCGTCGTCCACTCCCCGTTCGGCGCGCAGGTGCATGCCCCGTGGGCGCTGGCGCTGAACGCCCGCCTCGCCGAGCGGTACGGCATGGATGCCCAGGTGATGCATGCCGACGACGGCATAGTGCTGCGGCTGCCCGATGCCGATCTGATGGGACTGGACCTGCTGGACTTCGATCCGGCGCAGGACCCCGCCCAGGACCCGGCACTGCTGCCGGGCCCCTCGTACGACAGCGGACAACCGCCCGTCGGCGCTGCGGATGTGACCTTCGACCAGGGCGAGATCGGTCAGATCGTCACCGACCAGGTGGGCGGTTCGGCCCTGTTCGCCTCCCGGTTCCGCGAGTGCGCGGCGCGCGCCCTGCTGCTGCCACGGCGCAGCCCCGGCAAGCGCACCCCGCTCTGGCAGCAGCGCCAGCGCGCCGCACAACTCCTCCAGGTCGCTTCCGAGTTCGGCTCCTTCCCGATCGTTCTGGAAGCGGTCCGCGAATGCCTCCAGGATGTCTTCGACGTCCCGGGGCTCACGGAACTCATGGGGGACCTCGAAGCGCGCCGTATCCGACTGGTCGAGGTGACCACCCCGGAGCCCTCACCCTTCGCCCGCTCGCTCCTGTTCGGCTATGTCGCCCAGTTCCTGTACGAGGGCGACTCGCCCCTCGCCGAACGGCGGGCCGCCGCCCTCTCCCTCGACTCCCACCTCCTGGCCGAGCTCCTCGGCCAGGCAGAGCTGCGCGAGCTGCTCGATGCCGATGTCCTGACCGAGCTGGAGCAAGAGCTCCAGTGGCTGACCGAGGACCGTCGGATCAAGGACACCGAAGGCGTCGCCGATCTCCTTCGGGTCCTCGGCCCGCTCACCGACGCGGAGTTGGCCGAGCGCGGCGCCCAACCACCCTGGGCCCCGGAGCTGTCCGCCGCCCGCCGGGCCATCCGGGTCCGGATCGGCGGAGCGGACCACTGGGCCGCGATCGAGGACGCGGGACGGCTGCGCGACGCACTGGGCACCGCCCTCCCGGTCGGCGTCCCCGAGGCGTTCACCGAACCTATGAAGGACCCCCTCGGCGATCTCCTCGCCCGATACGCCCGTACGCACGGCCCGTTCACCTCCACCGAGGCCGCCACCCGCTTCGGCCTCGGCACCGCTGTCACGGACGGTGCACTCCAACGACTCGCCGCAAGCGGCCGGATCGTCCAGGGCGAGTTCCACCCCGCCGGCATCGGCCAGGAGTGGTGCGACGCCACCGTGCTGCGCCGACTGCGCCGTCGCTCGCTCGCCGCCCTCCGTCATGAGCTGGAGCCGGTTTCACCGGCCGCCCTCGCCGGCTTCCTTCCGCAGTGGCAGCACCTGGGCAACAACAGCCTGCGCGGCATCGACGGACTGGCCCGCGCCATCGAGCAGTTGCAGGGTGCACCCGTCCCGGCGTCGGCCCTGGAGAAACTGATCCTGCCGGGCCGGGTCAGGGGCTACACCTCCGCGTTGCTCGACGAGCTGACGACCACCGGCGAGGTCCTCTGGGCCGGTGCGGGTGCCCTTCCCGGCAAGGACGGCTGGCTGTCCCTCTACCTCGCCGACAGCGCGCCCCTGCTCCTCCCGCCCCCGCACCCGCTTGAGCTCAGCGCGTTGCACGAATCCGTCCTCACAGCCTTGACCGGTGGGTACGGACTGTTCTTCCGGCAGATCGCCGACCAGGTCCACGCCACCACGCACCCGGACTGCACCGATCCACAGCTGGCCGATGCCATATGGGACCTGGCCTGGTCGGGCCGGCTTACCAATGACACGCTCGCCCCATTGCGTTCGCTCCTCGGCTCCGGTCGCACGGCGGGATCGACCGCCCATCGCGCCAAACGGAGTGTCCCGCGCGGACGATACGGCTCGCTCACCGCCGCCGCACGGCCCGCGTCCCGCACCGGCCCGCCCACCGTGTCGGGCCGCTGGTCCCTGCTGCCCGCCACCGAACCCGACCCCACGCATCGTGCGCACGCCCTGGCCCGCACGCTCCTCGACCGCCACGGGGTGGTGACGCGCGGCGCGGTCCAGGCCGAAGGCGTCGAGGGCGGCTTCTCCGCGACGTACCGCGTCCTCTCCGCCTTCGAGGACAACGGGCAGGCCCGGCGCGGCTATGTCGTCGAGGGTCTGGGAGCGGCGCAGTTCGCGATGGACGGCGCGGTCGACCGGCTGCGCGCCATATCCACCGCCAGCGACCGTACGGGGCCGGGCGTCGCGCCGCACGCCCTGGTCCTCGCCGCTGCGGACCCGGCCAATGCCTATGGCGCGGCCCTGCCCTGGCCCGAGCCGCCGGACGGCGCCGGGCACAAACCGGGCCGCAAGGCGGGCGCCCTGGTGGTGCTGGTCGACGGCGAACTTGCGATGTACATGGAGCGCGGCGGCAAGACGCTGCTGGCCTGGCCCACCGACCCGGAGGACCCGGCACTCCTCGCGGCAGCCGGAGCACTGGCGGCGGCCGCCCGCGCCGGGGCGCTCGGCACGGTCACGGTGGAACGCACCAACGGCGCCTCATCCCTGACCTCCCCGCTCGGCCGCACGCTGGAGGCGGCTGGATTCCTGGCAACCCCGAGGGGCCTCCGCCTGCGCGCCTGAAACACCTACACGCCCTGAACCACCCGCACACCTCACGCCCCGTACGCCGCACCCAACACCACGCGCCCGCACCACCCACACCGCCCGCATCCAGCACGCCGCACCACCCACACCGCCCGCATCCAGCACGCCGCACCACCCACACCGCCCGCATCCAGCACGCCGCACCACCCACACCGCCCGCGTCCAGCACGCCGCACTCCCCACCCGACCCCGCATCATGGAGGCATGCCCGAAGGAGACACCGTCCTGCAGACCGCCAAACGTCTGCACACCGCACTCGCCGGCCAGGTCCTCATCCACTCCGACCTGCGTGTCCCCCGGTTCGCCACCGCTGACCTCACCGGCAGGACGGTTCTGGACGTCGCCTCGCGCGGCAAGCATCTCCTCACCCGCATCGAGGGTGGCCTCACCCTCCACAGCCATCTGCGGATGGACGGCGCCTGGCGCGTCTACGCCCCGGGCGAGCGATGGCGCGGCGGCCCCGCCCACCAGATCCGCGCCGTCCTCGCCAACACGGAGCACACTGCCGTCGGCTACCGGCTCCCCGTCCTCGAACTCGTCCGCACCCAGGACGAGGAGCAGGCGGTCGGCCGTCTCGGCCCCGATCTGCTGGGCCCCGACTGGAACCCCGGCATCGCTCTGCGCAATCTGCTCAGCGACCCCGCCCGCCCCCTCGGCGAGGCCCTGCTGGACCAGCGCAATCTGGCCGGAATCGGCAACATCTACAAGGCCGAGCTCTGCTTCCTCGCCCGCGCCACCCCCTGGCTCCCCATCGGTGACCTGGCCGCCCCCACCGCCGCCCGCCTCGTCAGCACGGCCAAGCAGCTCCTCGAAGCCAATCGCGACCGCCCCATGCGCACGACGACAAGCTCAGCTCCCCGCAGGTACGGCCCGAATGAACGGGAACGGCTCTGGGTCTACGGCAGGACCAACCGCCCTTGTCTGCGCTGCGGCACACCCATCCGCACGGCCGATCAGGATGCCCGCCCCACCTACTGGTGTCCGCGCTGCCAATCGGGTCCCACAGGTCGGGGTCCACAAGCTAGTTGACCCACAGGCTAGTTGACGAGCCGTCAGATCCAGTCGTACCGTCCGGTCATGTCCCTCACCGCGTACGACCTCACGGGCCGCTCCGCGTTCATCACCGGCGCTGCGGGCGGCATCGGCCGCGCAGGCGCCATCCTGCTCGCAGCGGCGGGCGCCACCGTGCACTGCGCGGACCGCGACGAGAAGGGCCTGCTGGAGACCCGGGACTTGATCGCCGAAGCGGGTGGTACATCCCGCATCCACACCCTCGATGTCACCGACCGCGGTCGGATCAGGGCCGCGGTGGCCGCCGCGGGCGACCTCGACATCCTGGCCGCCGTAGCCGGAATCATGCATACGAGCAGCGTCCTGAAGACTGCGGACAACGACCTCGATCGCGTCCTCTCAGTCAATTTCAAGGGCGTTCTGTACGCCTGTCAGGAGGTGGCTCGCGGCATGATCGCGCGCGGCGCACCCGGCTCGCTGATCACGATGGCCTCGGGAGCGGTCGACGCCGCGAGTCCGGGGCTGCTCTGCTACAGCGCGGCCAAGGCGGCGGTCGTCCAGCTGACGAAGACCCTCGCGACCGAGCTGGGGCCTCATTCCATCCGCGTCAACGCCGTCGCCCCGGGCTGGATCCGTACGCCCATGACCACCCGCCACGACGCGGACGGGCAACACCGGGCGGAGGCCACGATGGCGCGGATGTCACCGCTCGGCCGGGTCGGCGAACCCGAGGACGTCGCCCATTCCCTGCTCTATCTCGCATCCGATGCGTCGGCCTTCATGACCGGCCAGATCCTCCGCCCGAACGGCGGCGTATCCATGCCCTGGTAGTCCGCCGGGCCCGGCCGGCGCACCGCATCCCGACAGCAGCCCACCGGTCCACGCACCGCTTCCCGACAGCAGCCCACTGGTCCACGCACCGCTTCCCGTCAGAGGCCGCCCGATCTATGCACCGCATCCCGACAGCGGCCCACCAACCCGCGCACCGCTTCCCGACAGCGACCCGCTGATCCACGCACCACTTACCCACAGCGGCCCACCGACCCACATCCGCATCCGCACCGCCGTCCCCCGCCGGCCCAGCAGTCGCGGCTACATGCACGGGAAGGAGGCTCAGCCCCCATCCGCCCGCCACCACCGCAGCCTCGACAAGCCCCGCATGGGCCGGTTCCAGCACGAGCCGCAACACGGCCCACCACCACACCCCGCCGAGAACGAGCGCCGGCACCCATCGCCGTACCATGGCTGCCTCCTCCGGCCGAACTTAGCCCGGCCCGCTCGCCCGGCGGGAGGGCGCACCGGTGCACCACCGGCGCGCAGTACGCAGCCGCAGACCGTTGTGCGCTCTCCGCCCGGGACATCCGGGCTTGTTCCGGTTCACGGCTCCACCTGGTCCGGAGGCACTCGGGCACCCCGGCACAGGCCTGATCGGGCGGATCAGACTGTGTCAGGCCACGTCAGACCGTGGCAGGCCACCAGTGATCTCCCTGATCAATGCCTCTTATTCGCAGTCTCACCCAGACACTCCCGAGCCGCATCCAGAACGGACCACGCCCGCCCCCGAGGCATGCAGAAGCCCCGGTCGCCCCCTTGAGGGGCCAGCCGGGGCTCCGCTTCACACCGGACCGCGCGGGTCAGGCGGCGACGACATCCACCGCTTCCGCGGGCGCCTTGATGGTCACCCGCCCCGTCGGTACACCTGCCACCGACGTCACGGAGACGGAATTGAGCATGGGACGTACCGGCACAGGTACCGGATCGCTGGCTGCTGCCGACTCGGCCAGTTCGGCCAGCGACAGCTCATCGCTCACTTCACGCATGAGCTCGGACATCCGTACGTCAAGCGCGTCGCAAATAGCAGAGAGCAGTTCGGAGGATGCCTCCTTCTGCCCCCGCTCCACCTCGGAGAGATAGCCGAGCGAGACTCGGGCGGACGAGGAGACTTCGCGCAGAGTACGGCCTTGGCGCTGGCGCTGCCGACGCAGCACGTCACCAAGCAGGCGACGGAGCAGAATCATCGGTGGCTCCCTCCTCGGACCGCGTAGCCGCATCCTTCACGCCCCACCGTACCGCCTTGCGCCGCGGCCGTGCGGGGAGCGATGTCGTGTTCACTCAGGGCTGCAAACATCAATTCCCCCCGTTCTGTTCCGTATCCTATGCGCTTGCATTCTTGCCGAGTTCGACGGAAAGCAATGCGAGCACGCTCCGTACGCTCTCCCTACGGATGTCCGCACGCCCGCCGTTCAATCGCAGCGCGGTCACATTCTCCGCGCCGTGCGGCCCGGCCACCGCAACATAGACCGTGCCGACGGGCTTGCCGTCCTGCGGTTCGGGGCCTGCGACCCCGGTTGTGGCCATACCCCAGTCTGCCCCGAGGACGCGGCGCACACCTGCCGCCATCTGCCGCGCCACCTCCGGGTCGACCGCACCGCGCTCCGCCAGGAGGACGCCGTCCACACCCAGCAGTTCCCGCTTCAGGGGCGTTGCGTACGCCGTCACGGACCCGCGGAAGGACTTCGAGGCACCTGGTACGGAAGTCAGCTCCGCCGCGACCAGACCGCCGGTCAGGGACTCGGCGACAGCAAGAGTCTCGCCACGTTCCACAAGCAGTTCCAGCACCCGGGCTGCGGCATTCACCGCTCGGCCTCCGACGGACCACGGGCACCCGCGCCCTCGGAGACCGGCCCCATACCCTCGACAGCCCCGGGCTCCGCGGCAGCCTCCGCCGCGGCAGCCCGCTCTGCCGCGAGCCCCTTGCGCCGCAGCACGACGGCCTGGCGCACATAGTCGAGCCCGGTGACGACCGTCAGCACGACGGCCACCGCCATCACCCAGAAGCGCAGGGTGGCGAGTGGACCGGTCAGCGCCAGGACGTACATGCCGACGGCCGTGCCCTGCGCCAGAGTCTTCATCTTCCCGCCGCGACTGGCCGGGATCACCGCATGCCGTATCACCCAGAACCGCATCAGCGTGATGCCGATCTCGCGGAAGAGGATCACGCCCGTAACCCACCAGGGCAGTTCTCCGAGATACGACAGAGAGATCAGCGCCGCACCCATGATCGCCTTGTCCGCGATCGGGTCGGCGATCTTCCCGAAGTCGGTGACCAGGTTGTATGTGCGCGCGAGGTGACCGTCGAACAGGTCGGTGATCATGGCGATGGCGAACGCCGCCCAGGCGAAGGACCGCCAGGCCGGGTCGTAGCCGCCATTGTGCAGCAGCAGCAGCACGAAGCCGGGCACCAGCACCAGCCGCAGCATGGTGAGCAGGTTGGCGATGTTCCACAGACTGGCCTGATTGACGGCCGCAGTACCCAGCTTGCCGCCGCGGACCGGCTTCGCGCCGGAGCCGCCTGCCGCGGATGCCGGGACTCCCGTCATCTGGCCGCCTCCACGATTTCGCAACACTCGGCCACCAGGTCCACTCCCTCGGTGCCCACAACCTTCGCCTCGACCATACGGCCGGGCACGAGGCCCTCGCGTGCGGTGAAGAGCACCTGGCCGTCCGTTTCGGGTGCCTGGTGCGCCGCACGCCCCACCGCACGCGGCTCGTCCTCGGTGGAGTCGACGGACTCGACCAACACCTGGAGGGACTCCCCGAGGCGCTCCTCGGCACGCTGCGAGGTCAGCTCCTCGGCCAGTTGCGAGATGTGCGCGAGCCGCTCCGCGATGACGTCGGCGTCCCGCTTGTTCTCGTATCCGACTGCCTCGGTGCCCTCCTCGTCGGAGTAGCCGAAGACGCCAATCGCGTCGAGCCGGGCACCGGTGAGGAAGCGCTCCAGCTCCGCCAGGTCGGCCTCGGTCTCACCGGGGAAGCCCACGATGAAGTTGGAGCGGGCACCGGCCTGCGGCGCCTTGCTGCGGATGGTGTCCAGGAGCTCCAGGAAGCGGTCGGTGTCACCGAAACGGCGCATCGCCCGCAGCACACCGGGTGCCGAGTGCTGGAAGGACAGGTCGAAGTACGGCGCGACCTTCGGGGTCGAGGTCAGTACGTCGATGAGGCCCGGCCGCATCTCCGCCGGCTGCAGATAGCTGACCCGGATCCGCTCGATCCCCTCGACGTCGGCGAGCTCCGGCAGCAGCGTCTCCAGCAGCCGGATGTCGCCGAGGTCCTTGCCGTACGAGGTGTTGTTCTCGGAGACGAGCATGACCTCCTTCACGCCCTGCTCGGCCAGCCAGCGGGTCTCCCCCAGCACGTCCGAGGGCCGCCGCGAGATGAAGGAGCCGCGGAAGGACGGGATGGCGCAGAAGGAGCAGCGGCGGTCGCAGCCGGAGGCGAGTTTCACCGAGGCGACGGGGCTGGTTCCCAGCCGCCGGCGCAGCGGCGCACGCGGCCCGGAGACCGGAGCGACTCCGTCGGGAAGGTCCTCGGGGGCGGGGGCCGATGCGGCCTCCTGTGCGTGCCCGGGCAGGGCCACGGCGGCGTCCTGCCGCTCGGCCGGGCTGATCGGCAGGAGCTTGCGGCGGTCGCGCGGGGTGTGCGAGGCGTGGATGCCGCCGTTGAGGATGGTCTGGAGGCGGTCGGAGATGTCGGCGTAGTCATCGAATCCGAGGACGCCGTCCGCTTCGGGCAGGGCCTCGGCGAGGTCCTTGCCGTAGCGCTCGGCCATGCAGCCGACGGCGACCACGGCCTGGGTCCTGCCGTGGTCCTTCAGATCATTGGCTTCGAGCAGGGCGTCGACGGAGTCCTTCTTGGCGGCCTCGACGAATCCACAGGTGTTGACAACGGCGACGTCCGCGTCGGAGGCATCCTCGACGAGCTTCCAGCCGTCCGCTGCCAAGCGGCCTGCGAGCTCCTCCGAGTCCACCTCGTTACGGGCGCAGCCAAGAGTGACAAGGGCGACGGTACGGCGTTCGGGCATGGGCTCAAGACTACTTTGTCCCGGCACTCACCCTGCCGTGCAGGGTTCCTCTGTCGCACCGAGCAACAAAGGCGGCGAGCGCCCGGCAGGATTGCCGGGCGCTCGCCGTGCTGCTCATACCGCGTCGGAAACCATACGTACGCCGGTCAGCCGACGGCCGGGTCGCCCTTCGTGTACGAGAGCCGCTCGACCTGACCGGGCTGGAACTTCTCCTCGACCTTCTTGCCGTTCACAAAGAGCTCGATGGACCCGGCGTCACCGAGGACGAGGTCGACCCTCTCCTGATCCTGGAAGGTCTTGGACTCGCCCTGCAACAGCAGACCGTCGAAGAGCAGCCGCCCGTTGTGGTCCTTGGCGGAGATCCAGCTCTTGCCCTGGCTGGCGCTGAGCTTCACCGTCACCTTGTCCCTGGGTGCCGCGGCGATGGCACTGTCGGAAGGCGCCGGCTTGGGGTCGACGGGCTTGGTGGTCTTCGGCTTGGGGCTCTTCGTGTTGGCCGTCGAGCCCTCCGCGACCTGCGTAGCCGTGGAGCTGTCGTCGCCGCCCTTGAGGAAGGTGAAGCCGACGAAACCGACGACGACGACGATCGCCGCGACCATGGCCGCCGTCCAGTTGGGCCGACGAGGTTCGGAACGGATTCTCTCGGCCTCGAACAGCGGCGCCGCGGGCGTGGGTGCGGGGCGGCCGCCGTGATCGTCGTCGTACTGCGAAACCAGCGGTTCCGGATCGGTCCCGACGGCACGCGCCAACGTACGGATATGGCCGCGCGCATACACGTCGCCGCCGCAGCGGGAGAAGTCGTCCTCTTCGATCGCGTGCACGATGGGGATGCGCACCCGGGTGGACAAACTGATCTCTTCGACCGTGAGACCTGCGGCGATACGAGCCTGCTGGAGCACTCGACCGATCGAAGGCCGGTCGTCTTCGGGGGAGTTGCCGATGGACACGGGGGCGCCTTTCGAGCGTGAGCCACCTGCTGGGTGTTCAGTCTAGGGGGGGTACAAAAGGGTGGGGCAACCGGGAGGAAGGAGTTTTTACGCCATCGGACTCGAACACTGTCGGATTCGCCGGGCCGCCCCGCCGAGAAGGACAATCCTGCCGCCCTTCCCTTCAACTTGACGTACGACCCGACGAAACGGTTGCCCTCATTTCTCCTACGAAGCGGTTTCCCCGCGGATCAATGCCAACGCCCCGTCCAGCTCGTCCGGTTTCACCATGACATCGCGCGCCTTGGATCCCTCGCTCGGCCCGACGATGTTCCTCGACTCCATCAGGTCCATCAGCCGTCCGGCCTTGGCGAAGCCGACCCGCAGCTTGCGCTGAAGCATCGAGGTGGACCCGAACTGGGTGGAGACGACCAGTTCAGCGGCCTGGCAGAGCAGATCCAGGTCGTCGCCGATGTCCTCGTCGATCTCCTTCTTCCTGGCCGTGCCGACCACCACGTCCTCGCGGAAGACCGGCGCCATCTGATCCTTGCAGTGCTGGACAACAGCCGCGACCTCGTCCTCGGTGACGAAGGCTCCCTGCATTCGGGTGGGCTTGTTGGCCCCCATCGGCAGGAACAGACCGTCACCCTTTCCGATGAGCTTCTCGGCACCGGGCTGGTCGAGGATGACGCGGCTGTCGGCCAGCGAAGACGTCGCGAAGGCGAGCCGGGAGGGCACGTTCGCCTTGATCAGACCGGTGACGACGTCGACCGAGGGCCGCTGGGTCGCCAGCACCAGGTGGATACCGGCGGCGCGGGCCAGCTGGGTGATACGCACGATGGCGTCCTCGACATCACGCGGAGCGACCATCATCAGGTCGGCCAGCTCGTCGACGATCACCAGCAGATACGGGTACGGCGAGAGCTCTCGCTCGCTGCCCTCCGGCGGCTTGACCTTGCCATTGCGCACGGCCTGGTTGAAGTCGTCGATGTGCCGGTACCCGAACGCGGCGAGGTCGTCGTACCGGAGGTCCATCTCCCGTACGACCCACTGGAGGGCCTCGGCGGCACGCTTGGGGTTGGTGATGATCGGCGTGATCAGGTGCGGGATGCCCTCGTAGGCGGTCAGCTCGACGCGCTTGGGGTCGACCAGCACCATCCGGACGTCGTCCGGCGTCGCCCGCACCATGACCGAGGTGATCAGACAGTTGATGCAGGAAGACTTGCCGGAACCGGTCGCGCCGGCCACCAGCACGTGCGGCATCTTCGCCAGATTGGCCATCACATAGCCGCCCTCGACGTCCTTGCCGAGCGCAACGAGCATCGGATGGTCGTCCTCGGCGGCGTCCGCGAGGCGCAGCACATCGCCGAGGTTGACCATCT
This sequence comes from Streptomyces sp. NPDC002958, assembly GCF_055563255.1. Lineage (NCBI taxonomy): Bacteria > Bacillati > Actinomycetota > Actinomycetes > Kitasatosporales > Streptomycetaceae > Streptomyces > Streptomyces sp. NPDC002958. Next base: position 132,271 of record NZ_JBVHDS010000013.1, read on the forward strand.
CCCGGTCGGTGTTGGGGATCTCGATGCCGACCGCAGACTTGCCCGGGATCGGGGAGATGATCCGGACGTCGGGACTGGCGACGGCGTACGCGATGTTCTTCGCGAGCGCGGTGATCCGCTCGACCTTCACGGCGGGTCCGAGCTCCACCTCATACCGTGTGACCGTCGGTCCTCGGGTGAAGCCGGTGACGGCGGCGTCGACCTTGAACTCGGTGAAGACGTTCGTCAGGGACGCGACGATCGCGTCGTTGGCGGCGCTGCGGGTCTTGCCGGGCCCACCGCGTTCCAGCAGGTCGAGCGTGGGTAGCGAGTAGGTGATGTCGCCGGAGAGCTGAAGTTGTTCGGCTCGGGCCGGCATAGGCTGGGACTGCGACCGGTCGGGCGCGGGCTTCGTCAGATCGGGTACGCCGCCCGAGGGCACCGCCGCCTTCGCCGGTTTCCCTCTCCCGGTGGCGGGCTCGCCCTCCCTGGCGCCCGGCACCGGTGTGCCCGGGCGTTCGCGCTCGACGGAGACGCCCTGGGTGAGGTCGGCGACGATCGGCGAGGGCGGCATGCCGTTGAGCACGGCGCCGTCGAGCGCGGCGGCTGCGGCCGCGGCGACATCCACCGCGTCCATGGTGCGGTTCATCGCGGGCTGCACGGAGGGCCTGCGCGGCCTGCGGCGCTTGGACAGCGCGTCGGCCTCCGCCTGGTCGGGGTCGTACTCCGCGGGCGCCTCGGAGCGGCGTACGGAGGAGCGGCGGGAGCGGGCGGGCAGCGCATCGCGCCACTGCTCGTCGTAGCGCTCGTCGTCGCTCTCCTCGTCCGTCTCGGGGTCGTACACCGGGTCGACGATGCCCAGCTTGGTGCCGAGCAGCCGAAGTCGTTGCGGAATGGCGTTCACCGGGGTGGCGGTGACGACCAGCAGTCCGAAGACGGTGAGCAGCAACAACAGCGGTACGGCGAGGACCTCGCCCATCGTGTAGATCAACGGTTTGGAGGCCGCCCAGCCGACGAGCCCGCCCGCGTCGTGCATCGCCGTGGTGCCGTCCGCACGGCCGGGCGATCCGCACGCGATGTGGACCTGTCCCAGCACCCCGATGACCAGGGCGGAGAGGCCGATGACAATACGGCCGTTGGCCTCGGGCTTCTCCGGGTAGAGGATCAGCCGTACGGCGATGGCGCCGAGCAATATCGGCACGAGCAGATCGAGCCGGCCGAAGGCTCCGGTGACGAGCATCTCGACGAGGTCGCCGACGGGCCCGCGCAGATTCGACCAGGTGCCTGCGGCGACGACCAGCGCGAGACCGAGCAGCAGTAGCGCGACGCCGTCCTTGCGGTGCGCGGGATCGAGTCCCTTGGCGCCACGCCCTATGCCGCGGAACATCGCGCCGACGGCGTGGGCCGCACCGAGCCAGACGACGCGCACCACGCGGTACACACCACCGGTGGGCGACGGAGCCGGTTTGGGCGCGGCCGCCTTCTTGGCCACCGCCTTCTTGGCAGGAGCCTTCTTCGCGGGCGCGGTCTTCTTCGCGGCGGTCTTCTTCACGGGGGTCTTCTTCGCGGGCGCGGCTTTCTTGGCCGGCCCCGCGGTACGGCCGACGCGCTTCGCAGTGCCCGCCGTGCCCTGGGAACCCTTGCCGGACGTACGTGAGGCCATGGTGCCGAGGTTACCGGTGCCGACGACCGTGAACACGTGCGCCTGCCGCTTCACCCGACCGTGTCGCTGTGCAGAGGCCGCAAACTGACGCGTCCTCACGTCGCCGCACCACCGAACGCCCTGCCACCGGACCGTCGAACGGCCGAGACGGCAGGGCAGTTGGGCCGAGCATCCGAGCAACCGCCGGTTTCCCGACGGGAGGTCGCACCGCCGGACCGCTCCCCCGCCGCCCGGTCGCGCGGCAGTACAGCGTTACGAGGGAAGGGCGGCCGCGCCGCTTCCGGTGCCGGGCTCCAGCGCGTCGAGCGCCCGGCGCAGGCCGGTCAGCTTGCGTTCCAGGTGGGCGGCAGTGGCCACAGCCGCGGCGTCCGCCGACTCGTCGTCGAGCTGCTTGGAGAGTGCTTCGGCCTGCTCCTCGACGGCCGCGAGCCGCGCCGAGAGCTCCGCCAGCAGTCCCGCGGGCTCCTTCTCCTGGCCCCCGCTGCCGTTGGCATCACCCTCGAGCTGGAGACGCAGCAGCGCCGCCTGCTCGCGCAGCTTGCAGTTCTTCATGTAGAGCTCGACGAAGACCGAGACCTTGGCCCGCAGCACCCACGGGTCGAACGGCTTCGAGATGTAGTCCACCGCGCCCGCCGCGTAACCCCTGAAGGTGTGATGCGGACCATGATTGATCGCGGTGAGAAAGATGATCGGGATGTCCCGGGTCCGCTCCCGCCGCTTGATGTGCGCGGCAGTTTCGAAACCGTCCATGCCCGGCATCTGGACGTCCAGCAGAATGACCGCAAAGTCGTCCGTGAGCAGCGCTTTGAGCGCTTCCTCCCCTGACGATGCCCGTACCAGTGTCTGATCGAGCGCAGAGAGGATGGCCTCCAGCGCCAGCAGATTCTCCGGCCGGTCATCGACCAGGAGGATCTTGGCCTTCTGCACCATGGCCCGTCCTCCTCGCCCCGGAATTGCACCGGGCGCCGCCCCAGGGGACGACTCCCTTACGCCGTCCGTCCTTGTGCCGGTCATGGTAGCCGCACCCCGCCCGTCACCACACCCTGTCACCGCGATGTCACTGTGCACACAGCAGAAACGCGGTGAGGGACGAGAAGGTTCCCCGTATAGCGCCTTCCCACACCCCTGCGAGCACAGTCGATCATCAACTCATCGCGATTTCCTCAATTAATGATCACTCTCCGCGCATCCACTGCTCCATGACGGAAAGAAGATGATCAGGATCGACAGGCTTGGTGACATAGTCGGAAGCACCGGATTCGATCGCCTTCTCCCGGTCACCCTTCATGGCCTTCGCGGTCAGCGCGATGATCGGCAGCCCTGCGAACTGCGGCATCCTGCGGATCGCCGCCGTCGTGGCATAGCCGTCCATCTCCGGCATCATGATGTCCATCAGTACGACCGTCACATCGTCGTGCTGTTCCAGGACTTCGATGCCCACGCGTCCGTTCTCCGCGTACAGCACCGAAAGACCGTGCTGCTCCAGCACGCTGGTGAGCGCGAAGACGTTGCGGATGTCGTCGTCGACGATCAGCACCTTCTCGCCATGGAACCGGAACGTCCTGCGGACCTCCGGTTCCTCCTGTGCGCCGAGCGTCCACGGCTCCTGCGGAGTCGCGAGTGCGGCAGCGCGGGGCGGCAGCGCGGGCCGCCGCTCCGTGCTCCCCAGCATCTTGCGGCGACGCCGCATCAGCCCGGCGGCACCTGACGAATCGTGCGCGGTGGCCATCGGGTCAGCACCCGAACCGACCTCCGGAAGCAGACTTTCCTCAACTGTGGCGCCGTGCGCCTCGATGGGCCCCGGACCGATCTGCGGATAACCCTGAGGCGGCAACTCGCTCGGGTGCAGCGGCAGATACAGCGTGAAGGTCGAGCCGCGGCCCGGCTCGCTCGCCGCGTGGATCTCGCCGCCCAGCAGCCGGGCGATCTCCCGACTGATGGACAGGCCGAGCCCCGTACCGCCGTACTTACGACTGGTCGTACCGTCCGCCTGCTTGAACGCCTCGAAGATCACCAGCATCTTGCTGGACGCGATCCCGATACCGGTGTCGGTGACCGAGAAGGCGATCAGATCGGCATCGGCTTCACGCAGCGAGCCGGCCTCCAGGAGCTGCTCACGGATCGCGTTCGGCACATCCGCGTTGGCGTGCCGGATCACCAGCTCGACCGCCCCGCTGTCGGTGAACTTCACCGCGTTGGACAGGAGATTGCGCAGCACCTGGAGCAGCCGCTGCTCGTCCGTGTGCAGTGTCGCAGGCAACTCCGGCGAGACCTGTACGGAGAAGTCGAGCCCCTTCTCCGCGGTGAGCGGCCGGAATGTCGCCTCCACATAGTCGACCAGCTGGACCAGTGCGATCCGGGTCGGGCTGACGTCCATCTTCCCCGCCTCGACCTTCGTCAGATCGAGGATGTCGTTGATCAGCTGAAGCAGATCGGAACCGGCTCCGTGAATCGTCTCGGCGAACTCCACCTGCTTGGGCGAGAGATTGCCCTCGGCGTTGTCCGCGAGCAGCTTGGCAAGAATAAGCAGCGAGTTGAGCGGGGTACGCAACTCGTGCGACATGTTCGCCAGGAACTCCGACTTGTAACGCATCGAGACCGCGAGCTGCTCGGCGCGCTCCTCCAGGACCTGCCGGGCATCCTCGATCTCGGTGTTCTTGACCTCGATGTCGCGGTTCTGCTGGGCCAGCAGCTCGGCCTTCTCCTCCAGTTCGGCGTTGGAGGCCTGAAGCGCCTTCTGCCGGTTCTCCAACTCCTTCGAACGGTCGCGCAATTGCTCGGCCAGCTCCTGCGACTGCTCAAGGAGCTTCTCGGTCTTCGTATTGACGCTGATGGTGTTGACGCTCGTCGCGATCATCTCGGCGAGCTGGTTGAGAAAGTCCCGCTGGATATGGGTGAACGGTTGGAAAGAGGCCAGCTCGATCACACCGAGAACCTTGCCCTCGAAAAGCACCGGCAGCACGATCACATGCGCGGGCGGCGCCTCGCCGAGCCCGGAGGAAATCTTCAGGTATCCCGGCGGAACGTTGTCCACCTGGATGGTTCGCTTCTCCTCCGCCGCCGTGCCGATGAGCGTCTCACCGGGCCGGAAGGATGTCGGCATCGATCCCGCCGAGTATCCGTAGCTGCCCCTCATACGCAGTTCGTACGAGCTGTCCTTGTCGCTGTCCGATCCCACCGTGTCGGTGTCACCGGTCGGCATGGCCAGGAAGAACGCACCGTGCTGCGCGGAGACGACCGGAGTCAGCTCGCTCATGATGAGCGAGGCCACGTCGTCGAGGTCGCGCCGGCCCTGCATCAGACCGGAGATCCGGGCGAGGTTGCCCTTGAGCCAGTCCTGCTCCTTGTTGGTGGCCGTGGTGTCACGCAGGTTGGCGATCATCGTATTGATGTTGTCCTGCAGGGCCTGGATCTCGCCGGCCGCGTCCACATCGATCTTGAGGTTGAGATCGCCGCGGGTCACCGCGGTGGCGACGGCCGCGATGGCCCGCACCTGACGGGTGAGGTTCCCGGCCATCTCGTTCACCGATTCGGTGAGGTCGCGCCAGGTGCCGTCGACGTCCCGGACCCGGGCCTGGCCGCCCAACTGCCCCTCCGTACCGACCTCACGGGCCACCCGGGTCACCTGCTCGGCGAACGAGGACAGCTGGTCGACCATCGTGTTGATGGTGTTCTTCAGCTCCTGGATCTCACCGCGCGCGTCGATGTCGATCTTCTTGGTGAGATCGCCCTTGGCGATGGCCGTGGTGACCGTGGCGATCTGCCGCACCTGACCGGTCAGATTGGACGCCATCGAGTTCACGGACTCGGTGAGGTCCTTCCAGGTACCGGAGACGCCCGGAACGCGCGCCTGGCCGCCCAGTTCACCTTCCGTACCCACCTCGCGGGCGACTCGCGTCACCTCGTCGGCGAACGAGGACAGCGTCGTCACCATCGTGTTGACGGTGTCTGCGAGCTCGGCGACCTCGCCGCGCGCCTCGACGGTGACCTTCTTCGTCAGATCGCCGTTGGCGACCGCGGACGAGACCCGGGAGATGTTGCGCACCTGACTGGTCAGGTTGTTGGCCATCAGGTTGACGTTGTCGCTGAGGTCCTTCCAGATGCCGGTCGCACCGCGCACCCGGGCCTGGCCACCGAGGATGCCCTCGGTACCCACCTCGCGCGCGACTCGCGTCACCTCGTCGGCGAAGTTGAGCAGCTGATCGACCATGGTGTTGACGGTCGTGACCAGTTCGAGGATCTCACCCTTGGCATCGACCGTGATCTTCTTGGAGAGATCGCCCTTGGCGACCGCGGTGGTGACCTCGGCGATGTTGCGGACCTGCAGGGTCAGGTTGTTCGCCATGCCGTTGACGGACTGGGTGAGGTCCTTCCACGTACCGGACACACCCTGCACCTCTGCCTGGCCGCCGAGGATGCCCTCCGTACCCACCTCACGGGCGACCCGGGTCACCTGCTCGGCGAAGTTCGAGAGTTGGTCCACCATCGTGTTGAGGGTGTTCTTCAGCTCCAGGATCTCGCCGCGCGCGTCCACGTCGATCTTCTGCGACAAGTCACCGCGCGCCACCGCCGTGGCGACCTGCGCGATGTTACGGACCTGGGCGGTGAGGTTCCCCGCCATGCCGTTCACCGAATCGGTCAGATCACGCCACACACCGGCCACTCCGGGCACCTGAGCCTGCCCGCCGAGCCGTCCGTCGGTACCGACCTCGCGGGCGACCCGGGTCACCTGCTCAGCGAAGGCGGAGAGCTGGTCGACCATCGTGTTGATGGTGTTCTTCAGCTCCAGGATCTCGCCGCGCGCGTCCACGTCGATCTTCTGCGACAGGTCACCGCGCGCCACCGCCGTGGTCACCTGCGCGATCTGGCGCACCTGGGAGGTCAGGTTCCCGGCCATGAAGTTGACGGAGTCGGTGAGCTCCTTCCACGTACCGGAAACGCCGTCGACCCTCGCCTGGCCGCCGAGGCGGCCCTCCGTGCCCACGTCCCGCGCCATCCGCGTCACCTGGTCGGCGAAGGACGACAGCTGCGCCACCATCGTGTTGACGGTGTTCTTCAGCTCCAGCATCTCGCCCGCGACGTCGACGGTGACCTTCTGCGAGAGATCACCGTTGGCGACCGCGGTCGTCACCTGCGCGATGTCGCGCACCTGCCCCGTAAGGTTCCGGAACGCCGTGTTCACCGAGTCCGTGAGGTCCTTCCAGGTCCCCGCCGCCCCCGGCACCTCGGCCTGACCGCCCAGTCGGCCCTCGACACCGACCTCCCGGGCCACCCGGGTCACTTCCGAACCGAAGGACTGGAGCTGGTCCACCATCGTGTTGACGGTGTTCTTCAGCTCCAGCATCTCGCCCGCGACGTCGACGGTGACCTTCTGCGTCATGTCACCGCTGGCCACTGCCGTGGTCACCTGCGCGATGTCACGCACCTGAGTGGTCAAATTCCGGAAGACGGTGTTCACCGAGTCCGTGAGGTCCTTCCAGGTCCCCGCCGCCCCCGGCACCTGCGCCTGGCCACCGAGCAGGCCCTCGCCACCGACCTCGCTGGCCACCCGCGTCACTTCGTCCGCGAAGGTCCGCAGCGTCTCGGTCATCTGATTGATCGTCTCGGCCAGCTGCGCCACCTCGCCGCGGGCGCTCACCGTGACCTTCTGGGACAGGTCACCGTTGGCGACCGCGGTTGTCACCTCGGCGATCCCGCGCACCTGGGAGGTCAGGTTCCCGGCCATCGTGTTGACGGAATCGGTGAGGTCCTTCCACACCCCGGCCACACCGGGCACGGTCGCCTGCCCGCCCAGTTCGCCCTCCGTACCCACCTCACGGGCGACCCGGGTCACTTCGGAGGAGAACGACGACAGCTGGTCGACCATCGTGTTGACGGTGTTCTTGAGCTGGAGCATCTCGCCGGCCACATGGACGGTGACCTTCCGCGACAGATCACCCTTGGCGACCGCCGTCGTCACGAGGGCGATGTCCCGCACCTGTGCGGTCAGCCGGTACGCCATGGTGTTGACGGAGTCCGTGAGGTCCTTCCACGACCCGGACATTCCACGCACCTGGGCCTGTCCGCCCAGCTTGCCCTCAGTACCCACCTCGACCGCGACCCGCGTCACCTGCTCGGTGAACGCGGAGAGCTGGTCGACCAGGTTGTTGACCGTACGGGCGACCTTCAGGAACTCGCCGCGCAGCGGCCGTACCGTCTCGTCGGCCGTGTGCGACCGCAGCTCCATCCGCTGTTCGAGATCGCCGTCGGCCACCGCCGACAGCACCCGTCCGACCTCCGAGACCGGACGGGCCAGATCGTCGACCAGCTCGTTGGAGGCGTCGATGGCGGCGGCCCAGGAGCCCTCGCAGGCGCCCGTCTCGAGCCGCTCGGTGAGCTTGCCCTCACGTCCGACCACCCGCCGCACGCGGGCCAGCTCTCCGGTGAGATGGAGATTACGGTCGGCGACTTCGTTGAAAACTGCCGCGAGCTCCGCCATCACGCCATCACCCGAGACGGTCAGACGCCTGCGGAAGTTCCCGTCGCGCATCGCCACCAGGCCCGCCAACAGTCTGTTGAGCGCTGCCGCGTCGACGTCGATGGTTCCATTGCGCTGCTTTTTCACGGACTGTCCGCCTTTTGTGCGCGTGCCTGTTCCCCGCGCCGCCACGCCAGACTCCACCGTGATCCCTCCCGCAGGGGTTGCCCGTATCGCTCGGGCCTTATCTGGGAGCTTGCCCAGTTCCTCATTGGCTCACCGTCACAGCCCACCGTCGATGGGTGACCATGCGGACGTCAAATCGTTGAAACGTATCAGGCCGAACCAATCGGGGTGCAGCCTCCAACGGTTGTCGCACATCGCCCTGTTGGGAAGCCCACACTTGTCCGGTCACAAGTCCGTTCTTGGTCGTTCCTGCCCGAAGTCGGCCCTCGTGTACCTGGCACCGAGACCGAGCGTCTAGCCTGGCAGGCGAATCGAAGCGGCGAGAAACGGGCACAGGACTCGGGGAAGCGACGAGACACCATATGGGGAGTTCTGTGATCACCGCGCGCGCGGCTGCCACCTTCGACCCGGTCGGGCGCTCCGTCGCGACCGCCCGCGCCTTTGTCCGTGACACTCTCCAGGGGTGGGGATACACGGATGTCGTCGACGACGCCGTCGTCCTCACGAGCGAACTGGTGACCAACGCGGTGGTGCACGCGGGAACCGCCGCGGACGTGCTGTGCCTGCGTACGGAGGACGGCGTCCGGATCGAGGTCTCCGACCACTATCCGGAGCGCGAGATCCCGCTCCAGAGCACGGGGCTGAATTTCGGCAGCCCGGACCGTGAGAACGGCCGCGGACTCCTGCTCTGCGCGGCCCTCGCTTCCCGCTGGGGCGTCGAGTATTCACCCACCCGCAAACATGTCTGGTTCCAGCTCGATCTTCCCGAGCGCCCGGTGGGCATCCGCTCCGCCGGCCCCCTGCTCCCGGTCGGCCTGCTGCCGGTCGCCGACGAGCGCGTCCGGGTGGCCGTCGTCCAGATCGACAGCACAGGTTCCATCGCCGCTTGGAACGAGGACGCCGCGTTCCTCTTCGGATACGCCGCGGACCAGGTCACCGGGAAGCAGTTCACCGATTTCACCGCCTGGCCGCAGACGCCCGGCACCAACACGGGCATCGTCGAAGCGCTGCAGCTCTCGCGCTGGGAGGGCAGTTACGGAATCAGGGGCGCCGACGGCCGCACCATCCCTGTCTACGCCTCACACCTCCGGGTCCGCGACACCCACGGCGAACCGTCCACGGTCTGTCTGCTCGTCCGTGACTACGAACGCGCCGTGCTCCAGTCCCCGGTACGCACCCCGGTGTCCGACGCGAACGCCGAGAGCCACAAGACGGATCCGTTCGAGATCTTCATCGGCTCCCCCGCCCCCGACGACCTCGACGGCCTGCTCCAGCGCACGGTCGAGCGGGCGCGCGACATGCTCGACGCCGATTCGGCCTTTCTGCTGCTGGCGACGGACGACGAGACGGAACTGGAGGTACGGGCCACGACCGGGCTTCCCTCCGCCCGCCAGCGTTTCGCCCGGGTTCCGGTGGAGGCCGGTACCGGACGTTACGGCTCCGCCCGGATGCCCGCCGTCCACGAAGACCTCGACAACGTGCCCGGCGCCGTCCCCCTGCTCGGCGGCACGGGGATGCGCTCCGTCGTCACCGTCCCCTTGAAGGTCGAGGGACGCCTCACGGGTTCGCTGGGTGTCGCCACCGAAGCAGCCGGTCGCTACTCCAACGAGGAGGCCCTGCGCCTCCAGTTCGCCGCGGACCGCATCGCACTGGCGGTCGAATCGGCCCGTCTGGGCGAACTGGAACGTCTGCGCCGCGGTTCCCTCTCCTTCCTGGTCGAGGCCTCCGACCTGCTCGCCGGCACCCTCGACCGGGACCAGACCCTGGCTCTGATGGCCCAGATGACGGTCCCCACCTTGGCCACCTGGTGCGCCGTCTACACGATCGCCGACCAGTCCTCGGAGCCGTACCTCTCCTACGTGCTGCACGAGGACGAGGAGCGCATCGACGGCCTCAAGGCCCTGCTCTCCAAGATCGCTCCCCCGGACCCCGTGCCGACCCCCGGCGCCCGTGTCTGGGCGGGCCCGTCCGAGGCCGCTCACCAGGCCGCCCTGCGCACCTCGATGCGTACGCTCGGCCTCGGCGAACCCGGCGGGCTCGGCTCCGGCATCCGTACGACGCTCGCCACCGCCGCCGCGGTGGGCGGAGAGACGGTGGTCCTGCCACTCGTCGCCCGGAACCGCGTCATCGGCATGCTCACGCTCGGAAAGCCCTCCGACGACCATTTCCGCCAGGAGATCCTGGAACTGGCCGAGGACCTCTCCCGCCGCGCCGCCCTTGCCCTCGACAACGCCCGCCTCTACTCGGAGCGCACGGCGATCAGCCAGTCCCTGCAGCGCAGCCTGCTGCCGCCTGGCCTGCCCGAGGTGCCCAATGTCGAGATCGAGGTCATCTACCGCGCGGCGGGCGAGGGCAACGAAGTCGGCGGCGACTTCTACGACGTCTTCCCGATCCGCGACGGCGCCTACGGCTTCGCCATCGGTGACGTCTGCGGTACGGGTCCGGAGGCAGCAGCGGTCACGGGCCTCGCCCGCCACGCCCTGCGCCTCCTCGCCCGCGAGGGGTTCGGTGGCCCGGCCGTCCTGGAGCGTCTCAACGCCGCGATCCTGGACGAGGGCGCCCGCAGCCGCTTCCTGACCCTCCTGTACGGGGAGCTGTGGCCCCAGGAGGACGGCAGCGCGCTCCTGAAGGTGGTCTGCGCGGGGCACCCTCTGCCGCTGCGCCTGCGCCAGGACGGCTCGGTCGAGGCAGCGGCCGAACCTCAGCCCCTGCTGGGCGTCATCGAGGACCTCGATCTGTACGAGCAGACGGTGACCCTCGCCCCGGGCGATGTCCTGCTCTGCGTGACCGACGGCGTCACGGAACGCCGTGAAGGCGCCCGCATGCTCGGCGACGACGGCCTGGCGGACGTCCTGGCAACCTGTACCGGTCTTACGGCCGGCGCGGTGGCAGCACGCATCCTGCGGGCGGTCGAACGCTTCGCTGCCGAGCCGGCCTCCGACGACATGGCCATCCTCGCCATGCGCGTCCCTGAACCGCCCACCGCCTGACCGCACTTCTCGCACTCATCGGGGCCGGAGCCAATGAGGGGTATCGCCGAGGTAAGCCCAAAAGGGGCCATGGAATGATCTTGAAGACCTAATCCGCACGGATTTACGTGCGGCGACGTGCAGCGGGGTCGCGTCCGGCGACGTGCCGGGCGACCGCGTCGACACCGGGGCGGGCGTACCTCTCCAGGGAGCGGACGGAGGCGTGCCCGGAGCGGGCCAGCAGCATCGGGGTGGATGTGCCGTCCTCGGCGTCGTGTGTCAGGGCGCTGTGGCGTAGCCGGTGAAGTGTCCACCCGTCCAGGTCCTCGATGTCCTCGGGTGAGGCAAGGGGGTTGGCCAGCAGCCGGGTGTTCTCCTCGAAGATCTCCTCGGCCCGGCGGTAGGAGAGCCGGGCCCGGCCGGTCCCGGGGCACACGTCCAGCGTCGGCGTTCCGGCCGGAGCCTTGCGGTCGGTGAGGAACAGCGGGCCGCGGGTGCGCCGGGCGATGAGGCGGGGCAGCATCTGGGCGGTGCCGGACTGCCAGTGAATCCACTCGGTAGCCCCGCCCTTTGCGGTGATCCTGCCGCGCTTGTCCTGCGGATACAGGTCTTGCACGTTGAGACACAGCACCTCATCGGCCTGCGCCGCCGACTCGTAGAGCACCTTCCAGAACGTCTTCTCCCGCAGTGAGACGCCCAGCCGCCACAGGGCGGCGATCCGGTTCTCCGCGAGGGCCTTGGTGCGGTCGGGCGGTGCCGGCCGCCGCTCGATGCCGATCGTCGGATCGCAGGTGATCCAGCCCTGGCGCTGCCACCAGCCGATCGCCTTGCGCGCGATGGACAGTTCCCGGTTGACGGTGTCGGCGTCCATCTCGTCCGCCCGTGCCGCCGCCAGCTCGGCCAGGACCTCCGGCAGCGCCGGGTCGTCGATCGCGGCCACCGGGAAAGACGGGCGGCTTCGCACCCCGGCGGGCGGGTCCGGTCGGCGCGGGTTCGCCCGTGAGCATCCACCCCCATGTCGTCAGTGAGATCCGGTAGATCCGTGCGGAGGACTTCGCGATGCCGGCGCCGGTGAGGTATCGCTCGACCGCTGCGGTGTACGACGACGGCGGGGCGGACAGAGGCACCACCCGGGCGCGCGGCAGCCGGAGCGCGCCCCCGCCCCCGATTTCGGTCACCTGTTCGATCGTCACGCCCGCCCCGCCCTCCCGACGTTGCCGCAGTAAATGCGTACACCTCGCCCCGGCGGCTGGAAGGCCCCGCCGCAGATCGCGGTGATCACGGTAGGGGCTCACCGCAGTAGATCCGGTATTTACTGCGGCACCACCCTGACGGGCAGTCAGGTGTGCGCGATGGGAGCCGGCGCCTGGCATTATCCACACCTCACTCCCAGGCGCCGACGCTGCGGAAGCGCCTGGCGGCCACAGCCCAGGCTAATCAACACCATGCAACCTTCGACCACTCACTGGTCTCGCAGGTGGACGCTGGTGACGGCGATCGCACATGCGGTGCATGCCCACACCACGTAGACGGTCCAGGCTCCACCGGTGGTCCAGGGGAAGAGCGTCGGGGAATCTCCGACCTCCACGAGCCGGAGCCACGCAGGGTAAGGCAAGGTGTGCTTGACGACCGCCGACCAGTGGCGGTCGTCGGTGAAGACGAGGGGCAGCACGAGGATGACCACCACTGAGGTGATCATGGTGGAGGCGGTGTACCGGATGACGGCGCCGAACGCGAGACCGGCGAGCGCGCACACCGGGGCCAGCAGGGCGGAGGCCAGGACGACACGGAAGGCTCCCGGGGCGCTGATGGAGACGCCCGCGTCCCGGCCGTCGAGGATCGCCTGCGTCACAGTGAACGAGACCCCTGCGACGAACGCGCCGAAGACGGTCGTGACCACGGTGACAACGACTGCCTTGGCTGCCATCACCGAGCGGCGGGCCGGGACGGCCGCGAACGTCGTCCGGATGGTGCCCGTGCTGTACTCGCCGATGATCGTGAGGGCGCCGAGGGCGCCGAGGGCGAGGGCCATGAGCAGGGCCGCGTTCGCGCTGAAGGCCTGCTGCAGCGCGATCCCGTCGCTGGCGAAGGAGGCGCGGTCCTTGGACACCTGCAGCGTCCAGTGGCTGTACGTGTCGTAGGCGATGCCCGCGTTGAAGCCGATGACGGCCAGGGCGGTGGTCCCGTAGACGATCCAGGTCGAGCGCAACGACCGGTGCTTGATCCACTCGGCGGCGACCAGGTCACGGAAGCGGGTGTGGGGTTCGCGGGTGGCGAGTTCGCCGCCGGGAACGTCCGTTGTTGTGGTGGTCGCGTTCATCGGGGCTCTCCTCCGGGGAACTGAACACGGTCGGCGGTGAGCTCCATGAATGCCTCTTCCAGCGAGGCGGAGCGGGTATTGAGCTCGTGCAGCGGGAGACCGTGGCGTCGGGCGATCTCGCCGATCCGCACCGCGGTCAGGCCGGTCACGGTGAGCTGCTCTCCGTCCACATGCACGGCCGCGCCCTCGGCCGTCAGCAGGTCCCTCAAGGTGGTCGCGGCGGGTGTGGTCACGGTGACGTTCTGCCGGGTGCCGCGGGCCGAGAACGCCGCGAGGCTCTCCGCCGCGAGCAGCTCGCCACGGCCGATCACGATCAGCTGGTCGGCGGTGTGCTCCATCTCCGACATCAGATGGCTGGAGACGAACACGGTACGGCCCTCGGCGGCGAGCCGTCTGAACAGCTCACGCACCCACTTCACCCCTTCTGGGTCCAGGCCGTTGAGCGGCTCGTCGAAGAGCAATACCGGTGGGTCGCCGAGCAGCGCGGACGCGATGCCGAGCCGTTGTTTCATGCCGAGCGAGAATCCGCCGATGCGGCGCCGGACGACCTCAGCAAGACCGACCTCCTGCAGCACCTCGTCCACCCGGCCCCGCGGGATGCGGTTGCTGCGTGCCAGCGCAGACAGATGCGCCGCCGCGCTGCGCCCGCCGTGCACATCGTGCGCGTCGAGGAGAGAGCCGACATGACACAGGCCGCGAGGGCGGTCACGGAAGGGCTGGCCCTCGATGGTGACCGTGCCGCTGGTGGGCTTGTCCAGGCCGAGGATCAACCGGAGTGTAGTGCTCTTGCCGGAGCCGTTCGGCCCGAGGAATCCGGTCACCCGACCGGGGCGCACGGTGAAGGTCAGGTCTTTGACAGCTGTCGTACCGCCGTATCGCTTCGTGAGTTCCTTGACTTCGATCACGGCTCCCACGGTGCCGTTCGGCTCCCCCGCTCGTCGTCGGACCGGTGCTGACAATCGCCGGGCGCGGCTGTCGACCCTGGTTGTACGACCGCAGGCCGATGCCCCGTTGCGGGTACGCGCCTACGATCTCAGCATGTCCGCCTCCTCACCTTTACCGTCGCCGCTGTTCAAGCACATACCAGCAGGTCTGTGGACGGCGCTGGTGTGGGTCGTGGCAGCAGTGCAGCCCATCGTCGAGTACGTCCTGATGCCGCCCCAGCATGAGTACTCCCTCAGCTATCCCCAGGACGGCCTTCACCCGCTCACGGCCCGGGCGCTGCTCGCTCTTGCTTTCCTGATGGTCCTGACCGGCAGCGTGCTGCTGCGCCGCCGGACCGCGGTGGCGTACGGTCTGGTGGTCGTCGGCACGGTCGTCTTGTCGGTGGCCTGGCGGCAGGACGAAGCTCTGCCCCTGCAGTTTCTGGGGGTGGATGCCGCCCTCTGCTACGTCGCGGCCACCCGGCCTCGGCGCACCGCGATCACCGCGACCGCCGGAGCGCTGGGCGTGCTCACCGGATACCTCGTTCTGCGGTGGATCACGGGAGGGGAATCCGGCACCGCCTCCGAACCGTTCATTGCCCTGACGGTCGTCATCGCCTGGCTCATCGGCAACTCGGTGCACCAAGCCCGTACTCACACTGCAGAGCTGCACGCCCGGGTCGCCGCCCAGGCAGTCACCGCCGAACGGCTTCGTATCGCCCGCGAGATGCACGACACGGTCGCCCACAGCATCGGCATCATCGCCCTGCAAGCCGGAGCCGCAGCCCGAGTGGTGGAGACACAGCCGGTCAGGGCCCGCGAGGCGATGATCACCGTGGAACACGTAGGGCGTGAGACGCTGGCGGGACTGCGGCGGATGCTGGGCGCACTGCGGCAGGCCGACCAGGGACAGGGACCCGCTCCCAGGGATCAGGAAACAACCGGCCACAACCAGGGGCGTGCACAGGCCCCTCTGCGGCCGGCCGTCGGTCTGGCGGATCTGGAACGGCTCGCCGCAACGACCACGGCCGCCGGTGTCCGCGTGGAAGTGTGGTGGCAGGGCAAACGCCGCCCGCTCCCCACAGACGTAGACCTCGCGGCGCTCCGGATCGTCCAGGAGGCGGTGACCAACGTCGTACGACACGCGACTGTTGATCACTGTCAGGTGAAAGTCGAATACCGTGAGGACGAACTCGTCGTCGAGGTCGTCGACCGCGGGAAGGGCTGCGGCACGAACACGAAGAACACGGACACCGGATTCGGTCTGGTCGGCATGCGGGAGCGAGTCGCCTTACTGGACGGCCGCTTCACCGCCGGGCCGCGTCCGGGGGGCGGCTTCCGGGTAGCCGCCCGACTACCGGTGCCGACAGCGGCAGGCACCGAACCCGAAGCGAAGGCTGGAGCCCGATGACCATCCGCGTGCTACTCGCCGACGACCAGCCCTTGGTCCGCGCCGCCCTGCAGATGGTCATCACCGACACCGTGGACGTCCAGGTCGTGGGCGAGGCCGGTGACGGCGCCGAAGCGGTCCGACTGACCGGGGAACTCACCCCCGACGTAGTGGTGATGGACATCCGGATGCCCGGCATGGACGGCATCGAAGCCACCCGCCTGATCACCACGAGCACCAGCCCCGCACGCATTGTTGTGCTGACGACCTTCGATGAGGACGACTACGTCTATGGAGCGCTGCGTGCCGGCGCATCCGGGTTCCTGGTCAAGGACATGGCCTTGGACGACATCCTCGCCGCAGTCCGTATCGTGGCCGCCGGGGATGCCCTCATCGCACCGAGCGTCACCCGCAGACTGATAAGGGAGTTCGCCGACCGCCCTACAGCGGCGCCGCCACGACGGACAGAGCTTGAGCGAATCACCCACAGGGAACGTGAGGTGCTCACCCTGGTCGGCAACGGCCTGTCCAACGCCGAAATCGCTGACGAGCTTTCCATCAGCGTCGCCACCGCCAAGACCTATCTGACCCGGCTGCTCGCCAAGCTCGACGCACGTGACCGGGTGCAACTCGTGATCCTCGCTTACGAAGCGGGGCTGGTGTCATCGTCCTACTGAGCGAACTCCCTCACAATCCTTCGACGGTAGTAGTCAGGCGGCCTGGCCGAGGCCGGCGGCGGTCAGGTCCTGCTCGCGCAGCGGGGTGAAGTCGGACGTCGAGCTTCGGGTCCAGGCCCTCCAGGGCCGCCTGGACCTCGGCGGTCATGGCCGCCACCTTCTCCAGCGCCGCCTGAGCGGGACCTCCCTCGTCGATGTTCTTCAGCACGGTGCGGTAGTTCCCGATCAGGGCCTCGAATCTCCCGCTCGGCGAGTCGGATCTCCTCCAGCTCCGCCTTGGCCTTCTTGATCTTCATCGCCACGCGCTTGCAGAACATCGTCGCCAGGTCATCACCGACCCGCATCCGCGCCTTGTGCGTCAGGCACGCCACCAGCGCGAGGCGCTTGACGGTGTAGTCCCGCAGCTCCGCCACGTCGGCCGCGTCCGCCTCCCCGGCGAAGTCGGTGATCTTCCCCGCCGCGACGTCGTCCATCCACGCGCCCGTGTCACCGAGCCCGTCCACCCACTCCAGCCGCTTGGCCAGGTACTTGAAGTGTGACCAGGTCGGGCCCTGGGCGGGCTTCTTGAGCCGGTTGTACAGGGTCGTGCCGTCACTCTTGCGCTCCTCCAGCAGCCGCAGCAGCCCCGCCCGCTCCGGCGCGCTCATCCGGTCGTGGATACCCCCGCAGATCCCGGCGTTCACCCCCTTGCGGAGGGTCGAGGCATCGCGTCGAAGGTGGAGAACGCCGGCAGTTCCAGCGCGATGTTGATCAGATCCGCAGGCCGGTTCTTCGACGCCGCCTCCCTGCGGATCGACTTCTCAGCACTCCGCCGGGCCCGCACCTGGTCGTAGGCCACGCCAACCCGCTGCCGTACCAGCCCCCGGTGGTTCTTCATGGTCTTCGCCGCCCGGTACACCGGCAGCGTGCCCTCCGGCAGCTCCACCGCCCGCCGCACGAACTCCGCCACCGTCTCCGGGATGTCCTCCACCTTCGGGAAGCACCCCATGCGCTGATACGACTTCAGCGTCAGCAGCAGAGCCAGCAGATGCTCATCGCTGTCCGTACGGTCGGCGGCCCACTTCAGCTCATCGCGAGTCGGTGAGAAGAACAGATGCAGCTCGTGCGCGGTGATCAGCCGCTTGAACCGCGGATACGCGGTCCGTTCGATCAAGGTCACAACCCACCCCCGAGCAGTCCATCAGCGTGCTCCGGCGTGCGATCGAGCTCGGTGTGAACCACATCGACACCGCCGCGTTCTACTTCTCGTATCTGCGGTCGGCCAACGAGCTGATCAGCCGGGCGCTCGCCCCGTATCCCGAGGACCTGGTGATCGCCACCAAGGTCGGTCCCCGATGCGAGCGGCCAATAAGCGCGGAAGCATCGGGATACGCGAAAGGCCCCCGCCGAGTGGCGGGGGCCTTCGTCTTGCCTGAGCCCCAATGCGGAATCGAACCGCAGACCTTCTCCTTACCATGGAGACGCTCTACCGACTGAGCTATTGGGGCCTGCTGCGCTGTGGCAACGAGGTAAAGCATACCCTGAACTCAGGGGTACTCAGAAACACTGAGCACAGAAGATTCTGACGGACTCTCACGGTGCCGCCACATCCCTCCTACTCTCACCCTACGCACGCCGGCCCGGACAAGGCAGCCGGACAAGGCAGAGCGATCGCCGACCACACGGGCGAAGTGAACGCAGAAAAGCCCCGTGCCACAAGGGCACGGGGCTTTCCCGTAAAAGGAGTTCGGCGGCGTCCTACTCTCCCACAGGGTCCCCCCTGCAGTA